>JAIOXH010000014.1 GCA_021741765.1 Aurantimicrobium sp.
GTGCGCCCGGAGGGATTCGAACCCCCAACCTTCTGATCCGTAGTCAGATGCTCTATCCGTTGAGCTACGGGCGCAGTGTTGAAAACAACGTCACAAGCATATCCGATGGGGCGCGGGGCTTCGAACGAGCGACCGCCGAGAGGGCTTTCCTCTACGAGGGTAGGGAAGATTGCGACGCTCCCGAGCGTCTGAGCATGAACCGTCGGGCGCGCGGAGCAAACCAATTCCATACTCCCAGCACCAAGAAGGCGCCGGATAGCCCGCCCAGGATGCCGCCCACAATGTCCATGGGGTAGTGCACGCCAAGCAGCAGGCGGCTCCATCCAGTGGCGAGCGTGAGCAGGCACAGGAAAATGACGGCGGGCCAGCGCCAGCGCGAGCCAGCAAGAACAACGCACACGGCTACGGTCAACGCCATGACAAACGTCACGTGACCGCTGGGGTAACTCAGCGCCTCCTTGTAGGTGGACCCGTCGAAGGCTACAGGGCGGGGTTCGGCAACAACCAGTTTCACGCCGGCGATCAGCAGCCAGCCCGCGCCGGCCACAACCATGGATCCGAGGCCGGCAAGCCACCCCCGCGAGATGGTAACGAGAATGCCCATGACGAGCAGGATGATGGCAACCACGTCGTAGCGATCGATGTCTTCCAGGATGGTGGCCAACCAGTCCTGAAAAGGTGACGTGTTAGCGTGAAGAAATTCAGCAACGGCATACGTGGATTTTGTCCACTCGAGGTTGGCCACGGCCACAAAGCCGAGGACGGCGGTGAGCATGTACCCGCCGAGGCCCCACCAAAACGCACCCCGGGGAGCCGACAGAACGCCGGTGCCCATCTGAAGTTTCTTCGCCACGTGTCGTCGCTTTCTCGAAAGTATCATTCAACTTGCTGAGTCTACGTTGCTGGGAGACGGCGGTTGTTTTGCTGGCGGAGACGGCGGGGATTAGACGCCCCGCTTGCGAAAACCCCTCACAAAGCATGCTTTGCTCGGCGCAAGCGAGGACCCCAGCGCGTTCATTCACCCAACCGCGCCAAAAACAAAACCCACCATGCGGTGGGTTCTCGTTTTTGGCGGAGACGGCGGGATTTGAACCCGCGGTCCCCTTACGAGGACTCCACCTTAGCAGGGTGGTGCACTAGGCCGAACTATGCGACGTCTCCTCGAACAAGCACTGCTTGCGCGACAGATAAAGCATACCGGCACGGTGCAACGGCGAAAAACGTGCGGCTAATTGTTGCCCTTAGAGCACGTGACTTCGCCGGCGTTCTGGCCCAGAACCTGACCGCTGAGCACTACCGGCTCCGGAAGTACTGCGACCGGCGTGGGAGTGGGTGTTACAGTGCTCGTGCCGGTAACTCGCGGCACCGAGGTGGGAACCGGATCCGTGGCGATAGTGCCCGACTTGATCGAGCCGGCGCCCGTTTCACCACTTAGCGCAATCGGCTGGTCGGCCAGAAGTGCGGCGAACAGTTCGTCGGCGGCTTCCTGCTTTGGCTGTACCTTGCCCAAGTAGATGCCCTCGCCACCGGTAGAAGCCGGGTACTGCACAAAGACCACGCGATCAAGCGGGATAGTGCGCAGCGCCATAGCAATCGACACCATGGTGTCGAGATTGTTGAGGCTGTCAGATGGCGTGAGGTTGCTCACGGCAGCCTTGGCAAGATTGTAGAGCGTCACCGGATTGGTCAGCGTGCCCTCACTCTTGAGCTTGCGAACGAGTGCTGACAAGAACACCTGCTGGTTACTGATTCGGCTGAGGTCAGAGCCGTCGCCCACCCCGTGACGGGTGCGCAGAAACTGGAGTGCCGCAATTCCCGAAAGCGAGTGGTTTCCGGCCTCGAGGTACGTTTGGGTGTAGTCATCGTTGATGCTTTCAGAAACACAAACGTCAACGCCGCCAACGGCGTCGGCGAGACCAATAACGCCACCAAACTGAACAACGGCAGCGTAGGGAATGCTAAGCCCGGTGAGTTGCTCAACAGTGAGCACGACACAAGCAAGGCCCCCGTCGTTGAGCGATGCGTTGATCGGACCCTGCCAACCCCCGCCGCCATCCGGGCAGTCCGCGATAGGAACGACCAAGTCGCGCGGAATGCTCACCACGGTGGCGCTTTTGTGGTCGGCAGCGATGTGCAGGATCATATTTACGTCGTTCAAGACAGCGCCATCAAATTCGTCGAAGACATTGGGGTCTTGACCCTCGCGACTGTCGCTTCCGACAAGTAGCAGATTGACGCCGCCCTCAATCTCGCCAATCTGGGGGATAACGTCGGGCTGGTTGACGAGCTTGATCGACTTCTTGGCACTGCTGGCGACATCCCACACAGCAACGGCCGCGACGCTCGTGCCGCTCACCAATGCCACCGCCAGGGCCGTGGCAATCACGGTGACGCCGAAGCGAACACCGCCCGCGTTCACACGACGGCGACCGTGCGCCACCCGTGGTGCGATACGGGAGTCATTCTTGCGAGCCATGGTGTCCTTTTGGTCTGACCGTATTAGTAGGGAGAATTGGCGGAGGGCGTGGGATTCGAACCCACGAGGCATTGCTGCCCACTGGTTTTCAAGACCAGCTCCTTCGGCCGCTCGGACAGCCCTCCCACGACTTCGATACGGGATAAACCGTCGTCGACGACAAAGGTGAGTCTACCCGAACGTCTCTGAAAGCCTGGCAGAGCCCCCTGTGCGCGACCTGAGTGGCGGGGGCGGGCGAAATGCGCGGGGGCTAGATTCGCGCCGACGTGATTCGCGCCGGCTAGATGGTCGCCAAGGCGTCGGCGAGCCCGTGCTCAAGAACCGAGGCGCACTGCTCGTTAGACGCCGCCATAACCTCGGGAGGTGAGCCCTCCATGGCCACGCCACGGCCCATCTCGGCCGCCCAAGCGAGCATCTCAATGTCGTTGCGGCCGTCGCCCGCGGCAAAGACGTGCGACCGCGGAATGCCCAAGTGTTCACGTACCTTTTCGAGGCCCGTGGCCTTGTTTACGCCGTCGGGCGCGATGTCGAGCCAAGCCGTGTATCCGATGTGGTATGTGACGCGGTGCAAACCCATTTTTTCGACAACCTGAAGAAAGGATTCGGTGTCGTCGCTGGGCGATATCACCACGACACGCGTCACCTCGATGTGCAGGAGGTCGTCGAAGTCAACCTGGTGAGACTCATGCATCTGACTGACATACGGAAACGCCTCGGTGAAGTAGTAGGCGCCGTTGACGTCTTCGACAGCGAACGTTCCCTCGGGAAGCGCCGGTCGAATCGTGGTGAGGACACTGGCCGGGTTGAAGGTCTCAACGTACTCGCGGCGATAGCCACGCTCGCCGAGGGCGTCTTTCTTGAGCACGATGGCGCCATTGCTGCACACCACATACTCGGGGCTGATGTTGAGTGCGTCGATGATCGGGGCGGTCTCTGCCCACGAACGGCCCGTGGCCAGCATCACCTCGTGCCCGGCCTCAAAGACTCGGGTGACTTCGCTGCGCACCTCGGGCGCGACGTCGCCGTGGTTAGTGAGAAGCGTGCCGTCAATATCGAGGGCAATCAGCCAGCGGTCTGTGGGGGTCATGAATCTGCTTTCGGACGAGGGGTTGTGGGTGTGATGCGTTCGAGCCCACCCAGGTAGGGGCGCAGTGCCTCGGGGATGAGTACGGAGCCATCAGCCTGCTGGTGCGTTTCGAGCAGCGCGACTATCCAGCGCGTGGTGGCCAGCGTGCCGTTCAGCGTGGCGACCGGTGTGGTCTTGCCGCCCTCGACGCGGTGGCGCGTGTTCAAACGCCGAGCCTGGAAGGTCGTGCAGTTTGAGGTGCTGGTGAGCTCGCGATAGGCGTCCTGCGTGGGCACCCACGCCTCGATGTCAAACTTGCGAGCGGCGCTTGAGCCCAGATCGCCGGCAGCCACGTCGATCACTCGGTAGCTCAGACCGAGTGCCTGCAGCATGGATTCCTGCCAGGCCACTAAGCGGTCATGCTCGGCCTCGGCATCTTCTGGAGTGGTGTAAACGAACATTTCGAGCTTGTTGAACTGGTGCACACGGATGATGCCGCGGGTGTCTTTGCCGCCCGAACCGGCCTCGCGGCGGTAGCAGGTTGACCAGCCCGCGTAGCGCAGGGGGCCATCGGCAAGGTCAAGAATCTCGTCGGAGTGAAATCCGGCGAGCGCCACCTCGCTCGTTCCCGTGAGGTAGAGGTCATCGGCGGGGAGGTAGTAAATCTCGTCGGCGTGAGCGCCGAGAAAGCCCGTGCCGCGCATAATTTCGGGGCGCACGAGCGTGGGCGTGATGAGCGGCGTGAAGCCCGCGGCCAACGCCCGGTCGAGCGCCATGTTCATGAGGGCAATCTCGAGACGCGCACCGATACCGGTGAGAAAGTAAAAGCGGGAGCCCGAGACCTTGGCACCGCGGGCCATGTCGATGGCGCCGAGGGCCTCGCCCAGTTCGAGGTGGTCTTTGGGTGCGAAGTCAAACCTTGCCGGCGTGCCGTGCTCACGCAGGGTGACAAAGTCGGCCTCGCCGCCGGCGGGAACACCGGCGAGCACGATGTTCTCGAGTGCCCCGGCGGCTAAGTCATACTCTGCTTCAGCGTCGTTGGCTGCCGCGTTGGCTGACTTGACCCGTTCGGCGAGGTCGGCTACCTGGGCGAGGAGGGCCTTCTTTTCGTCGCCCTGAGCCTTACCCACCAGCTTGCTGAAAGAGTTCTGTTCGGCGCGCAGCGTTTCGAACTCGGTGAGTGCTGCCCGCCGGGAAACGTCGGCGGCCAAAGCCGAGTCAACGAGTTCGGGAGACGACCCGCGCGCTTGTTGCGAGAGACGAACAACATCAGGTTGTTCGCGCAACAAAACGGGGTCAATCACAGCCCTTAGTCTACGTCCACGGTCTGCACCGTCTGGGGCAGCGCGCGCGACGAAACCCCTCGTTCGACGCTAGTTGCCCAAAATGTCATCGAGCCACGATCGTGCGTCGTGGAACACGTTGTCGGCATAGCGGTCGTCGTGTGCCACGGGTCGGCCGTCAGCTCGGGGGTAGCTGCCGAGGAACGTGATGCGCGGGCTGAACCGGCGCAGGCCCAGAAGGGCGTCGGCCATGCGGTCGTCGCTCACGTGACCGTCGGCGTCAATGACGAAACGGTAGCGGCCCATGCCGTCTCCCACGGGTCGCGATTGAATCAGGCTGAGATTGACCCCGCGCGTGGCGAACTGTTCGAGCATTTCGAGCAGAGCACCGGCGCGATCCTCGGGCAGTTCAACGATGAGGCTGGTCTTGTCGCGGCCAGTCGGGGCTGGCAGGTCACGGGTCCGGCTCACCAAAACGAAGCGGGTTTCGGCGCGAGCGTTATCGCCGATGTTCGCGTGCAACACACTCACGTCGTAGTGATCGGCAATTCCCGGGGGCGCGATGGCCGCCTCTGCAGTCTGCGTTGAGATGAGGTCGGCGGCCGCGGCTACGTTGCTGGGCGAAGGGATGTGGCCGTGTTGGGGCAGGTTCTTCTCCAGCCAACCGCGACACTGGGCGTAGGCCACGGGGTGCGCATTAATGACGGTGATATCGGCCAGCTGTGTTCCCGGGCGAACAACGAGGTCGAACGTTACGGGCACGATGTACTCGCCGATGATGCGCACGTCGGGAATGTTCGCGAGGGCATCCTGCGCGGCAGAAACTCCGCCGTCAATCGAATTCTCGATGGCGATCATTGCCGCGACGGAACGCCCCGAAACGACGTCGTCGAGGGCCTCACCAACATTGTGCACGGGGCGCCACGTGGCCCCCTTCGCCTCCGGCACCTGCGCGAGGGCGGCCTCGGTGAAGGTCCCCGCCGGCCCGAGGTAACTGTAGGTTGCCGCGGATGATGCCGCTGCGATTTTGGCCATGCCTCGATGGTATCCGGACTGGCCGTGCACTAGCGCAACCGCCGGCTCGCGCCGCCGGGCCGTCCCGCTACTGGTAGTCGGGAGCCGGAGGCAGGCCGAAGAACTCTTCGAGAGTTTGGACCCCCGTCTTGTGCAGTTCGGCCGCGAGTTCGGTGCCAATAAAGCGGAAGTGCCACGGTTCAAACGAGTATCCGGTGATGTGAGTGAGCCCGCTGGGATACCGCAAGAGAAAGCCGTACTGCCAGGCGTTGGCGGCCAGCCACTGGCCCGGAACGGTATTGGCGAAGCACTCGTTTTGTGCGCACTCACCACTGACGGGGCTGATGTCCATAGCCAATCCCGTTTGATGTTCACTAAACCCCGGGCGCGCCGTCGTGGTGTCGTCTTGGTTGCTTTCGCCGTAGACCTGGACCTGAATCTCGTAACTGCGGTAAGCGCTCTGCAGCCGCATGGATTCACCCGTCTCGGCTGTGTAGGCAGCGAACATGGCCTCGACCGCGCGCGCCGCCGGCTCTCGCAGTGTTGACGTAAACACGGAGGGCACATTGGCGTCTACCAGGTCACTCGGCACAAAGCTCTGCGGATTAACGGAGCGAAGCTTATCGACGACCACCCAGAGACTCATGGGGTCGTCAATCGAGAACTGCATTTTGTCAAACGTGGGCGTCGGCGTGGGCGTTGCGGTTCGAGTCGGTGTGGCTGTGCGAGTGGGCGAAGCCTTCGCCTGCGGAGTGGCCGCCGGCCCCAGCACAACAAGCACTGCCGCAATCACGGCGACCACGACAATGACCGAGCCGACAACCAGGAGCACAACGTTACGGCGACGGCGACGTTTGGCCGCCCCAGATTGATGGCGCCCCGCTGGTGCGTGGCGGGGGGGCGTTTGGTCACTCACGAACGGAAGTCTATGACAGCACGACGGTGTCGGAAACGGGCCGTCCGGGCAATTAGGGAATATCCACACCCCGGCGTAGCGTTATCCGATATCGGCGCCCGAGGAATTCCCGGAATCGCCACCCCTCGTAAGAGAGCTAGATTCTGCATGAACGCTGCCGCGCCCGCCTCTGCCAACCCCGTCATGACAAAACGTCAGATCACCCTCGTGGTGGTGGGGCTCATGGCCGGAATGTTCCTGTCGGCGCTCGACCAGACAGTGGTGAGCACCTCCATGCGCACCATCGCTGACGACCTCGACGGCATGGCGCTGCAGGCATGGGTGACCACGGCGTACATGATTCTCTCGACGATCTCCACACCGCTCTACGGCAAGCTGTCAGACATTTTTGGCCGCCGCCTGCTGTTCATCATCGCCATCGTCTTGTTCTTGATCGGTTCGTTACTCGCCGGAACTGCACAAACCATGTACGAGCTCGCGGCCTACCGGGCCATTCAGGGACTCGGTGCGGGTGGTTTGATGGCACTTCCCTTGGCCATCATGGGCGACATGCTTTCACCCCGCGAGCGCGCCAAGTACCAGGGCTTCTTCCTCGCCGTATTTGGCATTTCGAGCGTCATCGGGCCCCTGATCGGTGGCCTCTTCGCGGGATCTCCCCAGATTCTGTGGATTGAAGGATGGCGCTGGGTATTCCTGATCAACCTTCCGATTGGCCTGGCCGCGCTCGCCTTCGTGCTGCGCTTCTTGCACCTCCCCCGGCAGCACCACGCGGTGCGCATCGACTGGTGGGGCGCGGCGCTCGTTATTGGCGCCACAACACCTCTCCTCCTCGTGGCGGAACAGGGCCGCGAGTGGGGCTGGCTCTCGCCCGTGTCATTGGCTTGCTACGGCATAGGTATTGCCGGGGCTATTGCGTTTGTGTTTGTCGAGCGCTGGATGGGCGATGACGCGCTGATTCCCATGAAACTCTTTAAGTCCCAAACCTTTTCGATGGCCACCATCCTGGGCGTCTTCGTGGGCTTCGGCATGTTCGGTGGCTTGATGACCATCCCCCTGTTCCTGCAGTTGGTACTGGGTGCCACCCCCACCGAGAGTGGATTCATGATGCTGCCCATGATTCTGGGGCTCATGATCGCCAGCATTGTTTCGGGTCAAATTATGGCGCGCACGGGCAGTTACGCGGCATTCCCACGCACGGGGACATTCTTGCTCGCCGGCGGATTCCTCTGGCTGACGTTCATCACTTACGACAAGCCCTATTGGTTCATCATGGTGGGCATGTTCGCCATCGGCCTCGGCCTCGGCCAGCTGATGCAAACCCTCACCGTGGCCAGTCAGAACTCCGTGTCGTCGCGCGATATGGGTGTGGCCACGAGCTCGTCGACGTTCTTCCGTTCCATGGGTGGCACGGCCGGCACGGCAATCCTGTTCTCGGTTCTTTTCTCGCGCATTCCCGAGACGCTCAAGGCGGCCTTTTCAAGCCCCACCGCAGTCAACAACATCACAGCTGCACTGCAGGATCCGGCCGTGGTGGCCGACCCCAAGAACACGGCCATCATCGAGCTTCTTCAGAACGGTCAAGACAACCCGTCGGCCATTGCCGACTCGTTTAACGGCAACACGGCGTTTCTCACGGGGGCCGATCCCCGCCTTGCCGACCCCTTCTTGATCGGCTTCTCGAACGCCACCGTGAGTGTGTACTGGATCGCCTTTATCGTGACGGCAGCGGCGTTCGTGCTGAGCTGGTTCATGCGTACTCAGCCGCTACGGGACAAGTCCGCAATGCAGGAAGCTGCCGACGCCGCACTCATGGCCGAGCAGGCTGCCGACACCATGGGTTCGATGGTTGAGCCCGGCGTCGGTGAGACCGAGGCTGAACTCAAGGCGGCAGAAGCCCGCGAGGCTAAGCGCCGAAAGGCACGCGCAAAAAAGTAGTTTCGGCGCTGGTCAAACGTGCGCGCATGACCTCGAGGGCCTCGGGATTGCTGTCGACCAGAATGTAGTTGCGCCCGAGCGCGTTGGCCACAGCGCCCGTGGTTCCCGAGCCGGCAAAGAAATCGAGCACCGTGTCGCCCGGATTACTCGAGGCCTGAACAATTCGTCGCAGAATTCCCTCGGGTTTCTGGGTCGGGTATCCCGTCTTTTCATTGCCGGTGGGAGACACAATGGTGTGCCACCAGACATCGGTGGGAAGTTTTCCCCGTTCGGCTTTCTCGGCCGTTACCAGGCCGGGTGCCATGTAAGGCTCGCGCTCGATGGCATCAACGTTGAACACGTAGTTCTCGGGGTCTTTAACGTAGACGAGAATCGTGTCGTGCTTGGCCGGCCACCGGTTGCGCGGTTTAGCCCCGTAGTCGTAGGCCCAAATGATTTCGTTCAAGAAGCTGGCGCGACCAAACAACGCATCAAGCAGAACCTTGGCGTAGTGCGCCTCGCGATAGTCGAGGTGAACGTAGAGCGTTCCGTGGTTCGCCAACACGCGCCAGGCCTCGATGAGGCGGGGTTCAAGAAAAGACCAGTAATCGTCGAACTGGTCGTCGTAGCTCATGAGCGTGGTGCGCACGCGCTCATACGAGTGCCCCGCAAAACCGGTTACCCGCCCCTTGCCCGGTGCTGACCGGCGAGACGTCGAAGCGGAGCGCACCTGTGATCGGCCCGTGTTGAAGGGCGGGTCAACGTAGATGAGGTCGATGGTGGCGTCGTCAATCGTGGACAAAACTGCGAGGTTGTCCCCCTCGATTACGCGCCCACTCACCACACGCTCATTCTCTCAGAGTGCGCGAGCGCATATGCTCTGACCATGGAGATTGACGTTGTTCACCAGCCCTCTGCGCATCGCTACGTCGTTACGGTCGACGGGGCAGAGGCCGGAGAGGCATCCTACGTTGAACGTGACAACGAACTGCTGATCACCCACACGTTTATCGACCCCACCTACCGCAATCAGGGACTCGGTGCCGTGCTTGTTCACCGCGCCATCGACGACATCATTGCGACGAGCGAACGGGTCATCACCTCGGGGTGCTGGTTTGTCACCTCCTGGCTTGAGGCACACCCAGGTTACGTGGAGAGCGCTCGCTCCGGTGGCGTCGATGCCGAGCTCGGCAATTCGTGCCGAATCGTCTCGTAAAACCCTAGGCTCTCGTCCCGAATGCTGAAGCCCTGACGGCCTAGTCTTTGGTTCGCTCGGTGAGCCAACTCAGGAGGTCGTCGATGACCTGCTGTTTGTTGGTCTCGTTGAACATTTCGTGGCGGCCGTCGGGATAAACCGTGACGGTGACATCGTTCTGACCGCTGCGCCTGATGTAGTCATTAGCGAGATAGAGCACGCTCTCTTCGCCGCCGAGTGGGTCGTTGCTGCCGACGAATATTAGGAGGGGCACCTGGGGCATTTTCTTGGCCGGTCGACCGTAGAGACGCAAGCCGTCGGCGAGGCCGTAAAGGCGGAGTGTGTCTGCCTCGAAACACCACGGGTCGGCCGCAAAGTCATCCCACACCTGCGGATCGCGGCTCAACCACTCGTGGCCAGTGGCGCCGGGGTGGTCGAACTTTTTGTTGAGTTTTCCGGCGTTCATGCGTGACGGCGTGCGTGACGCGGAACCGCTCCAGACGAGGCCGGCATACTCACCGGCGTGGTCGTTAGCGGCGATCTGACCCATGAGTGACCCCATGCTGTGCCCGAGGAGAAAGATGGGCAAGCGGGGATGTTCGGCGCGAATCATGTGGGTGAGTTGGAGAATGTCGTTCACCGCTGCGCGGAGACCGCCCTTTCCCAGCCGCCCGAGTTTGCTCACATCACCAAACTGCTTCATTCCGGTGCGCCCAGACCCGCGCTGATCGGGGACATACGTTGTATAGCCGCCGGAGGCGAGGGCCTCGGCCACGTGTGTGTAGCGCGCCCCGTGCTCTCCGATGCCGTGCAGAATAAGCACCGTGCCTCGTGGAGATGTCGCGTCGTAGCGATCTACGAAGAGAGTGACGCCGTAAGAATCGACCAAAGTTTTTTCAGTGCTCATGAGCCCATCCTGCCACTCACGCTAATCTGACGGAATGGCAGCCGATATTGACGTTCTCATCGTCGGTGGCGGGATCAATGGACTGACGGCCGCCGCCTACCTTGCCCGGTCGGGTCGGTCGGTGCTGGTGATCGAACAAGCGGCAACCTGCGGCGGCGTGGCTACGGGCACACAACCGTTCGCGGGCATCGACGTGAACGTATCGCCCTGTGCGCCTGAAGTTCCCATGCCGCACCAGAGAATCTGTCGCGATCTGGGTCTCGAGTGTGCCACTGTCCCGACTCCGGCCATAACGTTTATTCCTCTTTCAGATAGCGCCTCGGGAGGAGTCTTGCTCACCGGTGACACCCTTCACGACCAAGAGGTGCTTGAGGCGGCCGGCCTGGGCGCCGACTCCCTCGGAATGCGGGGCGTTCATGACGATCGAGCGATGTTGGCCAACGCCATGACCGACGTGCTCACCGAACCGCTACTGCGGCGGACAGAGGCGCGCGCGCGGGTGTCGCCCCGGGCCTGGGAAGCCTTTGTAGAGAGCCCCCTGGCCAACATTCTCCGACTCACCCTGGCAAGCGATGTGCTCCGCGGTGCGTGGCTCACCTCCGCATTAGCCGCAGACCAGACCTATGCCGACGACCCCACGCTGGCGCAAAACCGAGCATTTCTCTCGGGGATCTCTGCCGGTGGGGACGGTCACCTCGTGGCCGCCGGCGGGGGAGCCGAACTTGTGCACCGTCTCTATCAGGCCGCCGTTTCGGCGGGTGCGCAGGTGATGACGCAGGCTAGCGTTCGCCGTATTCAGCCGGTGCGTGATGCCCCGGTGCGTGTCACCTACCGCGTGTCCGGTGAGACTCGGGACGTGACCGCCCGGCGCGTGCTCGCTACCGTGCCGCCCTGGGTGCTCGACGACCTCCTCGGCGATGCCCACGACGGTGAGCGACCCGAGGGCGCAACGGCAAGCGCGAGCATGCTGATTGGCCGCCTTCCCCGGATTCCGGGGAGGACGCCCGCCGAGATGGCTTTCGGTGGAACGTTTCTGGCGAACGCCTCGGGTGAGTTATTCGACGATGCCCGGCGCCAGTATGAGGATGGCTTCATTCCGGTCACGCTGCCCTGCATCGTTCACGTGCCCACGTTGGCAGACCGCAGCCTGTTGCCCCCCGCGCTTCGCCAGTCGGGTGCGCACCTGATGCAGGTCACAGCGCTCGGAGTGCCGTATTCGCTGGGCGAACGCATGCCGCCGGAGCTGTTTCGGGAGCGTGTTCAGAGCGGAATCCTGCGCTCACTGTCGGCCGCGTTTGGCGAGGATGTGGAAGATCTCTTGCTGCCCGACGCCCTGGGCGCGGCGTGCGTTCGCACATGGACCAGCGTCGATGTAGAGAACGATTTCGGTTACCCGGGCGGCCACCTGCAGCAGACCCGCCTCGCGTGGCCATTTGTTGAGGAGCACGAGGCGCTGTTGTCCCCCGGCGAAAGGTGGGGGGTGAACACCCGCCACGAGCGTGTTCTTATGGCCGGTGGGGCGGTTCGCCGGGCCGGCAGTAGCGTGGGGCTCGGTGGCTTTGCCGCTGCTATGGCCGTCTTCGAGGCCGACGCGTAGACGTACTTTAGTCGAGCAGCAGAGCGGGTTCTTCGATCACGGCCGCCAGGTCCGCAAGGAAGCGGCTGGCCACATCACCGTCGACCACGCGATGGTCGAAGCTCGCGCCCACGGTAGTTACCCACGCGGGTCGAATCTCGCCCTCGACAACCCACGGCTTCTGCTTGATGGCGCCGAGGGCCACGATGCCTACTTCTCCAGGGTTCAGGATGGGGGTTCCCGTATCTACGCCAAAGACGCCGATGTTCGTGACCGTAATCGTGCCTTCCCGCATGTCGGCGGGTTGCGTGCGTCCATCACGCGCATTGGTGGTGAGTTCCTCAAGGGCCTTGGCCAACTCAAGCAAGCTCATCGATTGCGCCTCTTTCACATTGGGCACAATCAGCCCGCGCGGCGTGGCTGCGGCCACCCCGAGGTTGACGTAGTTGCGCACGATGATCTCGGTGTCGGTCCACGACGAGTTGACCGTGGGGTTTCGGCGCACGGCCCAAATAATGGCCTTGGCCATCACCAACAGGGGTGAGACCTTGACGCCGGCAAAGTCTGGCGACGCCTTGAGTCGCTTGACGAAGTCCATGGTGCGCGTGGCATCAACGTCGACAAAAATACTGACGTGTGGGGCCTTGAAAGCGCTTTCGACCATTGCAGTGGCAATGGCCTTACGCACGCCTTTCACGGGAATGCGTTCCTCGCGTTCGGACGGCGTATCCGGGGTCACGATGTTACGGAAGACGCTGGCCTGCTCGGCGTGACGAATAACATCGTCGCGCGAAATTTCTCCGCCGATTCCCGTGCCCACAACGTTGGACAAGTTCACATCGAGGTCTTTGGCCAGCTTGCGAATGGGGGGCTTGGCCAACACGGGAACCGCGTCGGCAAGGGGTGAGCGTGCCGGGCGGCGCGAGCCGGATGAGTCGGCGGCTGCCGCATAGTTGGCCTGTGCCGCCTGAGCGTGTCCGCGACGTCTGCGGGTGACTGCGTGCCCGGCAACGCCGTAGCCCACCAACACATCGCGCGGTGCTTCTTCGGTGATGTCCTTGGTTCCGACGGTCTCGCTCGCATCCGTTACAAAGACCTCGTTTGCCATGGCTGCCTGAGCCAGCGTGGGTGTGGGGGACGTGAGTTGGCCCTCACCCTCAGAGGCGATGGTGATGATGGGAGTACCCACATCAACCGTCGTTCCCTCAGACACGAGAAGTTCTTGCACCTTGCCCGCATAGGGACTCGGCAGCTCAACGAGCGACTTAGCTGTCTCAATCTCGACCAGTACCTGGTTGATGTCGACAGTGTCGCCGATCTGAACTTTCCACGACACGATTTCTGCCTCGGTGAGACCCTCACCCACGTCGGGCAAATAGAACTTTGACACCGTCATTTAGTGGCTCCTAATAGCTCAGCACGCGATCAACGGCGTCGAGAATACGGTCGGCATCGGGAAGGAACAGGGTCTCGAGTTTGGCGGGCGGAAATGGCACGTCAAAACCCGAAACGCGCAACACGGGTGCGCTCAACGAATAGAACGCCCGCTCCGCAACAGTCGCCGCGATTTCCGAACCGAGACTGAGATTGCCCGGAGCTTCCTGCGCAATGACCAACCGGCCCGTTTTGCGTACCGACTCGAGAATCGGCGCATAGTCAATGGGAGAAATCGACCGGAGGTCGATGACTTCAACACTCGTCCCCTCTTCCGCGGCAAGTTCTGCGGTCTGCAACAGCACCGACACCATGGCACCGTGGCCGAGCAGCGTGACGTCGGTTCCGGGGCGAATCGTGCGCGAGCTGTGCAGCGGCGTGGAGTTGTGTGCAGTGTCCACATCACCCTTGGGCCAATAGCGGCTCTTGGGTTCGAAGAACATGACCGGATCGTTGCTCGCAATCGCCTCCTGAATCATCCAGTAGGCATCGTGCGGATTGCTGGGGCTGACAATGCGCAGCCCGGGAGTGTGAGCGAAGTACGCCTCATTGCTCTCTTGGTGGTGCTCAACGGCGCCAATGTGCCCGCCGTAGGGCACGCGGATGACGACGGGAAACGACATGTTGCCCTCGTGGCGATTCGTGATCTTGGCGAGTTGACTGGTGATCTGGTCGAAAGCGGGATAAATAAAGCCATCGAACTGAATTTCACACACGGGGCGATACCCGCGCATGGCCAATCCAATGGCAGAACCCACGATGCCGGATTCGGCCAGTGGGGAATCGATAACGCGGTCGCCACCGAACTGATCTTTCAGGCCCTCGGTGACGCGAAAGACGCCGCCGAGCGTTCCAATGTCTTCACCGATCAGCAAAACCTTGGGGTCCTCGGTGAGCGCGCGGCGCAGGCCCTCGTTGATGGCCTTGCCGAGTCCCATGTTTTCGATGGCCATTTACGCGTCACCCCCGTCGACAACGGAGGGCGGTTCGGGGTCAGAGGTCGGCGAGGTGACCTCGTCGGTCGGGAAAGCGGCCTCGTACGTGGCCAACCAAGCTGCCTGCTCCTCCATGAGAGGGTGCGGGTCAGAGTAAACGTGGGCAAACATCGCTGCCGGATCGGGGTTCTCGACCGCCACGATGCGGCGGCGAATGTCGGAGGAGAAGTCGGCGCCCTCTTGAGCGACCTCATCGAAGAAAGCTTGATCAACACCCTTATCGCGCAGGAACGCCTCGAGCCGAACGATGGGGTCACGGGCCACCCACGACTCGACCTCGCTGTCTTCGCGATACTTGGTGGGGTCATCGCTGGAGGTGTGGGCGCCGATGCGGTAAGTGTGCGCTTCGACCATTGCGGGGCCCTTGCCCTGGCGCGCGTCGTCCATGAGCTTGGCTGTTACGGCGTAGCTCGCAAAAACATCGTTGCCGTCGATCTGAACACCCGGCATTCCGTAGCCGTCGGCCCGGCGATAGAGCGGAACGCGGGCCTGAACACTGACAGGAACGGAGATAGCCCAGTGGTTGTTTTGCACGAAGAACACCTGAGGGGTCTGCTGGCTGGCGGCAAAAACCATGGCCTCGTGAACATCTCCCTGGCTGGTGGCACCGTCGCCGAAGTAGACGATGACCGCCTGATCTGTCTCATAATTTCCCGTGGCATAGGCGCCATCAAACTTGATGCCCATGGCGTACCCGGTGGCGTGCAACGACTGCGAGCCAATGACCAGCGTGTACAGGTGAAAGTTGCGGAATTTCGGGTCGTTGGGGTTCCAACCACCGTGCGTGAGGCCGCGGACAAGCCGGATGATGTCAAAGACGTCGACACCACGGATCATAGCCACGGCGTGCTCACGATAGGCGGGGAATATGTGGTCTTGCGGGCGAACCGCGTGGGCCGACCCCACCTGAGCGCCCTCCTGCCCGTGGCTGGGGATCCATAGGGCAAGTTGACCCTGACGTTGAAGGTTGGTGGCCTCGGTGTCGAACCGACGAATGACCGACATGTCACGGTAAAAGCGCTTGATGTTGTCGTCGGTCAGTTGCTGAAAATAGGGCAGAAACTCTTCGGCGCGCTCCGACGGAACCAGGCTGCCATCGGGTGCGAGCATCTGGACCATGGGGTCGTGAGTCGTATTTGCCATCACCTAAACCTACCCGGAATCACGCCTTTTCGTCGCGGTGTGGTGCCATGATGGTCACATGCGTAGGTTCCTTCTCTCCACGATCATCAACGCCATCGCCCTGTGGGTCACGACCGCCGTTGGGATTGGTGTCACGCTCATCGCTAACCGTGAACCGCTCACCGCGGGCGGCGGCGATCTGTGGGGATTCGTGTTGACACTGGTTGTTACCGCAGCTGTCTTTGGCCTGGTGAATGGCACTATCGGCACGGTGGTGCGAATCATCGCCTTCCCGCTCTACATCCTCACATTGGGCATCTTGGCCCTCGTGGTCAACGCTCTCCTGTTGCTCTTCGTTTCGTGGCTGAGCTCCCTCGTGGGATTCGGCCTGCACGTCGACGGCTTCTGGTCCGGATTCTGGGGTGCCATCATTCTCGGAATCATCTCGTGGCTTTTGGGTCTGTTGCTGCGGCCAATCAGGCGGTAATTTCAGCGCACCCGATCAGCGCACTCGGTCAACGCGCCACACTGTGGCCTGACAGGCCGCCTGCTCGTTACCAAAGACCTCACGTCGGGCGTTGATTAGGGCGGGAGTGCGTGACGCGTCTGCCTCACTGGCAAGCTCACGATACGCCGACAGATGGTGGGCGGCGAGAGGGTCTCCCGACTCAATCAGGGGAGTTCTGGCCACGGTCACGTCTGCTCGGCCTTCGGGGGCTATTCCACCAAGCGCCGGGATCGGGTCGTTACTGTGTTCGAGCGCCACCACATGCACTCCCGCGGCAACTCCGCCGGCGGTCTGGGGGGAACCCACAAGCACAACATCGCTGACACGAAGCTCGGGGTCCGCCGCCAACCTTTGGGCCACCAGGCCGCCCTGGGAATGGCCCACCACGACAATTCGGTCGGCGCTCGTAACGCCGGATGCTGCCATCACAGTCCGAACCCCGCGTTCACTGTCTGAGACCTGACCCGCTATGGCCGCAATGTTCGATGCCATGTCCCACGGTTCTCGGCCGCCGGAGAGATTACCGGTGACCGTGCCGCCAATGTAAACAAAGGCCGCCGAGGGCGTTTTCTCAATGCGCACCTGCGGTCTGTGCGGATCCGCTGCGGGAATTCGCGCGACGGCAGCGGTGAACGACGCCGGCGAAAGGCATTCGGTCCGGGCAACCGGTCGCACCGAGAGGGCGGCGGGGGATGCCCCCAGGGCACGCGCACCGGCGCTCGCGATTTCGGCGGCGCCCGACATCACGCCCGAGATGCCGGTGATGCTGCGGCGAAAAACCGAGACGGTGAGCGGTGACGGGGCCAGGAAAGCGGCGACACCCGCGAGCGCCGTGATGCCGAGGTGCGGTGGTGCTGCCCACCACGACTCGTTTGCGTCGTAGGCGGCGGCCGCACGATGGGCTCGCCATCCGTGCGCCCGAATATGGTCGGCTGCCCGGGCGCAACGATCGCTGGCGGACTCGAGCGTCTGGTGGCGAGCGGGATCGTCGTACGTTGCGGCCAGGCGCGCTCTCAACACCCACGCGTCGATGTCGTGCGCCAGTTCGTCGAGGCGACGGGCAAATTGCGTGACGGCATCAGTGTTGACCGTCAGGCTGCTCACCGTCGTACTGCTCATCGTCGGAGTGCTGGCCGCCGGGCCGCTTAGGGTCGGCGTGCTGCCGGTCACGATTGCGCTTGTCGAGCTAGTCGTCATGGCTCTGTCGCAAAATCACTTCGGCCTGCGATTGCAGAACTGTCGCGCACTCCGCCAGGCGATTCGCGACCAGGGTCTGAGACGGCGCGATCCACCCCGGATTATCTGCGGCAAGCGCGGTCGCGCGACGTGCCAGATCGAGAAGTTGCTCGCCGAGCTGGCGATACATCGCCTCCCCCGATGCGTGAGGGAACCCGCGAGCAAAGGACGAAAACACGGGGCCATTGTGCCGAGAAAATCTGGCCGAAACCTTCGTACTGCGACCCGGTGTGCACAACCCGGGGATTAAGTCTGCCGTGGGAGAATGGAACCATGACGTTGCCTCCTCAGGTTCTCAGCCCGCTCGACGGTCGCTACCGTGAGGCGGCGGCACCGCTGAGTGAGTATCTCTCTGAGGCCGGCCTCAACCGCGCGCGCTGTCGTGTTGAGGTTGAGTGGATCATCTTCTTGGCCGACCACAAGTTGTTTGGATCAACGCCCCTCACGGCCGGCCAACAGTCGGCGCTTCGCCAGCATGTCGCCGACTTCGGACAAGCAGAGATTGACCGGCTGGCCGAGCTCGAAGCGGTTACCCGACACGATGTCAAGGCCGTGGAATACCTCGTTCGTTCGTGGATGGAGGCCGAGGGCCTCGCACATCTGGCCGAGCTCACGCACATTACCTGCACGAGCGAAGACATCAACAATCTCTCTTACGCCCTGACCGTGCGGGATGCGGTGCAATCGGTGTGGCTGCCCGCCCTCGAGCGAGCCACGGCGGGATTCCGCGCGCTCGCCACCGACCACGCCGCGACGCCGTTGCTCTCGCGCACACACGGCCAGCCCGCGACGCCGTCTACCCTCGGCAAAGAAATGGCGGTTTTTGTCTACCGCCTCGATCGCGTGCGCCAACAGATTTGCGACGCGGAATTCCTCGGAAAATTCAGCGGGGCGACGGGTAACTTTGCTGCGCACCGGGTGGCCGACCCCGATGCCGACTGGCCGACACTGAGTCGCGCCTTCGTTGAGTCACTCGGCCTCACCTGGAATCCACTGACCACCCAAATTGAGTCGCACGATTGGCAGGCCGAGCTGTACGTGAGGATTTCCCACGCCAACCGCATCCTGCACAATGCGGCCACCGACGTGTGGGCCTACATCTCGATGGGCTATTTTCGGCAGATTCCTCAGGCCGGCGCCACGGGGTCGTCGACGATGCCCCACAAGATCAATCCGATTCGATTCGAAAACGCCGAAGCAAACTTTGAGGTGTCGTGTGCTCTTCTCGACTCACTCGCTGCCACCCTGGTCACCAGCCGCATGCAGCGCGACCTCACCGATTCCACAACGCAACGAAACATCGGAGTTGCCCTCGGTCATTCGCTTCTCGCGCTGGAGAACATGAGTCGCGGACTCACCGAGCTCGACGTTGCCGAAGACGCGCTGGCCGCCGACCTCGACGCCAACTGGGAGGTGCTCGGCGAGGCCATTCAAACCGTGATTCGGGCCGAAGTAGTTGCCGGGCGCTCGACCATCACAGATCCCTATGCGCTGCTCAAGGAGCTCACCCGCGGCAAACGGGTTACGGCTGCTGCTCTTGCTGAGTTCGTCGCCGGCCTCGATATCTCCGCCGAGGCTAAAGCGCGCCTGTCCGCGCTCACTCCCGCGACCTACGTCGGGGACTCCGCGGCCCTGGTGCGCTTTATCGGCCCAACTCCCGCCGGCTAACTACTTCTTTTTTACCGGCTTGGCTGTGCCTGCCGAACGTGCGGCTGTCGTCGTTGGCTTCTTCTTCGAGGTCGTCGTTTCCGAGGTTCTCGCCGGTGCCGTCGCCGCAAGCTCTTCGATATCTGCGAGTTCGTCTTTTCTCGGACGAATCATGAGAATCACGGTGGCCGAGATGACCAGCATGGCAATGAAAGCCACCCCTAACCAGATGGCCGACAGTGTGAGGTCTCGCGTTGACATCAGCACCACGATTCCGGTGAAAACTCCCACAATGACGGCAATGCCAATCAGTTCAAAAGGGCGCATGCGATCTCGGCCTGACGCTGTCATTTCTTCTCCTCAGTGCGGGTGGGTTGGCGCGAGGCTGAGCTCATGCTCACGCCCGCGATGGTCGTAAAGACTCCGAATACCGCCAGGTAGGCTCCCAAAAGTCCGACGGCATAAACATCAGTGAGGGGTAACGCCGCTTCGACAATGGCGAGGAGGCCGGCGAGTCCCGCGAGAACAAAGAAATCCCGGGAGACCGCGCGGTCGGTGATAAACCAACCCGCCAGGCCAGACGTGACAGCCACAACGGCGGCCCACATGCTGACACACAGCGTGAGAGTGGTGCGCTCCCCGCCCAAAAATGCCGCCGCGATGCCTGCGGCCGCAATACTCGATACGGCTTGAATTCCCAAAGCGGTGCGTGCTCGCGGCCATGCGGCCACACTTACGGCCGCCATCAGTTGCCCCCCGGCGATCAGGAACGACACCCCCGCAAAAACAATCAGCCCCACGAGCGGAGAGTGGTCGGGAGAAAACGTAATCACGACCGCCGCAACGAGTGCGGGTACCGCCTGCAGGATGAGGGCGAAGCCAAGCAGGGGAACGGGGGGAGTGTCGTTAGTCATAAGTGAGCCACAGGGTCGCGTTCAGTCTACGTGTGGGTTGCCACGCGAGCGACATCGAACCCGGGGCGACGCTGGGCCTTGGGGGATGGGCGAGATGATTACTTTGAGGGACTCGCCACATCGGCGAAGCGCGAGAGGTGACCTTGGAAGGTGACCTCAATCGTGTCGGTGCGACCGTTGCGGTGCTTGGCCACGATGAAATCGGCCATGCCGGCACGCGGGTGATCGCGCTCACCCAGAGCTTCACGATGCAAAAGGATAACGACGTCGGCGTCTTGCTCCAGCGATCCCGACTCGCGAAGATCGCTGAGCGCGGGCTTCTTGTCGGAGCGCTGCTCCGGTCCACGGTTGAGCTGAGACAGTGCCACGACCGGCACCTGGAGCTCTTTGGCCAAAAGCTTGAGCGCGCGCGAAAATTCGCTCACCTCTTGCTGCCGATTCTCCACCTTCTTACCTGAGGTCATGAGCTGGAGATAGTCGATGACGATGAGTTTGAGGCCACCGCGCTGTGCGAGTTTGCGACACTTGGCGCGGATTTCCACGAGCGTCATATTCGGACTGTCGTCGATAAATAGCGGGGCATCGTTAATGCGCCCGCGGGTGCTCGCAATTGCGGTCCAGTCGCGATTGTCGACCGTTCCCTTGCGCATGTTCTCGAGTCGCACGGAGGCCTCGGCCGACAGCAGGCGCATCGCAATTTCGCTGCGCCCCATTTCGAGCGAGAA
>JAIOXH010000015.1 GCA_021741765.1 Aurantimicrobium sp.
TGTCCTGAACCGTGACAGAGTCACATTCTCTAGGGGTTAGTTTATTAGGGTGAAAAGTTTCTCTCGTCTCGTGCTGGCGAAGCCCCTGGTTTCGCTGCTCATTTTTGTTGCCCTCATTGCCGGCGCCGGCGTGTGGGGCTTGCAGTCTTTCTCAAGCCTTCAGTCGGGCGGATACAGCGACCCGGACTCAGAGTCGGCCCAGGTGTTCACGATTCTGGAGGAGACCTACGGCAACGATCCCGTAGATCTCGCCATCATCGCCGACTTTCCCCAGGACGTCGACACCGCCGCTTCGAGCGAATCCGCCGCGAAACTAACCGACACACTGGCCGACATCCCGGGCGTTCGCGAGGTCAGCAGTTATTTCTCGCTCGGTGGTCCGGCAACCCTCAAGAGCACCGACGGAACCGCGGCATACTTCCTGATTCAGTTTGAGGATTCCGTCTCGGGAGCTGATGAAACGCGACTCATCAAAGAAACCGCGGGAGAATCGTTCGGCGACGTTGAACTGCACTACACGGGCATCCGCGCCATGGCCAATGCGCTCAACGACGGAATTAGCGAAGACATCGCCATTTCCGAGAGCATTGCCATTCCTCTGTGCATCATTCTTCTTCTGTTTGTTTTCGGTTCCGTTGTCTCGGCCGGACTCCCCCTGTTGGTGGGTGCCTCGGCCGTGCTCGGTGGGTTCTTCTTCGTTTGGGTGGCCACACGCTTCACCGACGTGTCGATATTCTCGGCCAACCTGATCACCGCGCTCGGACTCGGACTCGGCATCGACTATGCACTCCTCATGGTGAACCGCTTCCGCGAGGAGCGCGCCCGCGGCCTCGCCGTCAAGGATGCCGCCACACGAACCATGGAGACCGCGGGTCGTACGGTGTTTTTCTCCGGCCTCACGGTGGCCGTGGTTCTGGCGTCGATGGTGATCTTCCCGCAGTACTTCCTGCGATCGTTCGCCTACGCCGGCGTGGGAGTGGTGGTGGTGGCCGTCTTCGGCGCACTGGTGGCCCTGCCCGCCTTGCTCGCGCTGCTGGGCGATCGGGTCAACAAACTCAAGGTGCTCCGCGGCAATCTTGCCCCCAAAGACACCGGGGGCTGGAGCAGCCTTTCGCGCTGGGTGATGCGCTGGGCAATCCCCGTGTTCGTGGTGACGGCCCTGGGCATGGGCGCCCTCATGAGCCTCGGAGCCGGTGTCAAGTTTGGTCTCGTTGACGAACGTATCCTTCCCGCGTCGGACCCCGTCGCCGTATCCAGCGAAATCGTGCGTGACCGTTTTGACGGACAAGAGTCGAAGCCCGTCGAGATCATTCTCACGGGAGCTACCGCGCAGCAGGCGGCGGACTACGCCACAGAGCTGAGCAGGCTCGACAACATCACGCGCGTGCAGTCCGTGGCCGGCATCACCGCTGACGGGCAGACAGACCCCCGGGCGGCGAGCGCCTTTGCCGACTACGCTCTGGGCGACCAACAGCGCATCGTGGCCGTGCACGACGTGGAAGCCCGCAGCAACGACGGCATCACGGTAACGAAAGACATTCGTGCGCTCGAGGTGCCCTTCACCGTGCAGGTGGGTGGCATTGCCGCCGACTACACCGATTCGCTCGACGCGATCACTGCCAAGCTGCCGTGGCTCGTGCTGTGGGTGTTTGCGACAACCCTGATTCTGCTGTTCCTCTTTACCGGCAGTATCTTGCTACCCCTCAAGGCCTTCTTGTTCAACATCATGTCGCTCGGTGCCACCCTGGGCTTCCTCACCTGGGTGTTCGTGGGCGGCCACCTGCAGTGGCTGATCGGCGATTTCACCACCACCGGCAGCATCGACGCAACAAACATCATTCTGATCGCGGTGGTCACATTCGGCCTGTCGATGGACTACGAACTATTCCTACTCAGTCGCATCAAAGAGCAACACGATGCCGGCATGAGCACAGAAGACTCGGTCGCCGTCGGTCTCCAACGCAGCGGTCCGATTATTACGGCCGCGGCGCTGGTGCTGGCTGCGAACTTCCTGCCACTGGCAATTTCGGGAATCTCAAGCATCAAGATGCTCGCGCTCGGTATCTCGTTCGCCATCATTCTCGATGCCACCGTGGTGCGCGCCCTCTTGGTGCCGTCACTGATGAAGCTGTTTGGCAAAGCCAACTGGTGGGCACCGCGCTGGATGCGCTGGATCTACGACAAGCTGGGGCTCGCGCACTAAGTGCCTGAACCGAGCTGAACTCAGGCTCCGTTCACTCCGAAGAGAAGACCAACACTGTAGGTTGCCCCCACGGCGACGGCACCCAGAATGAGTTGACGGAGCGCACTTCTCCACCACCGTTTTCTCGTGAACCTAGCGGTCAATCCGCCGGCAATCACGAGTCCTACACCGCCGACGATGAGTCCCGCGGCCAGGGAGTCGAAACCAAAGGCATAAGGAATCAGGGGGATAAAGGCCCCCGACGCGAACGTGGCGAACGATGACACGGCGGCGATCCAGGGAGACGGCTTCGTCTCGGGGTCCATGCCGAGCTCGTGGGTGATGTGCAGACGGGGTGCGTTTTCATTGTTTCTGTGGACTTCCTTCGCGGCGACCTCCGCGGTCTTTGTTGACATACCCATGGAGACGAAGGCGACTCTGAGCTCATTCTGCTCCCCCGCGGGATTGCGCCGATGCGCCTCGCGCTCGATGGCAAGTTCCGAGTCGACCTGCTCATTTTGGGTTTTCACGGAGGTGTACTCACCCAAGGCCATCGAAAAGGATCCGGCGACAAGGCCGGCAACACCGGTGAGCACGATGGTGCCGGAGGACGCACCGGCTGCGCCAATACCGGCGATGAGTGAGATGTTCGACACCAGTCCGTCCATGGCACCGAAGACAGCCGCCCTCAGCCATCCACCGGAGACGTCCGGATGTTTGTGGTCGTGGTCATGCGGGTTTGCGTGAGTCGGTTCTTCCATCGCACACTCTTCTCAGTCCTCGCCCATATTGCCACACCTCGCTCGCCTCAAAATCCTGCCTGAAGAGCTAGCACGCCGGGAAAAACCGCGAACAGAATCGTCACCGGCAGAATCATGAAGACGAGCGGTACGAGCATTCCCACCTCCTGCTTGCTCGCGCGTTCGATCAGGTGGCGAGCGCGGGCGGCCTCGAGGGCATCCACCTCATCGCGCAGTGCACGTGCCACGGGAGCACCGGAGAGAAGAGCAGAAACGAGCGCTCCGAGAACGCGCGTGGCGGCCGGATGAGCCATGCGGTCTGAAGCCGCACCGAGCGCAACGTCGAGAGAGCGCCCGAGCTCTATCTCGGCCATGGCATGCGAGAGCTCGGTGCACAGTCGGCCGGTTCCCGTCTGAGCCACTCGATCCAAGGCCCGCGTGACCGTGTCGCCCGCCTCGATCGCGATGGCGACGAAACCCACAACGATGGGGAGCTCTGCATCGATGGCGCGGTGGGCCCGGCGCGCTGCTCGGGTGAGTCGATGTGCCGGATACCAGCCCGCCGCAGCGCTTCCCGTGGCGGCGAACACAACGATGCTGGTCCACGGGGAGCCCGTCGCAGCCACAACCGCACCGATGGCCGCACCGACCACGAGACCGAGTGACGCCCGCGCTGCGATCCCCTCACGAAACTCTTGTGCACTCGCTGTGGATCCCGCAGCCCGAAGGCTCAGATTCAACCGGTGCGCGGGGAGTGGCAGAGCGGCCACCGTGCGGGCAACCAGCCCCCGATAACCTCCGCGCGCTTTAGCGCGCTCCACCGCGTGATCGAACGCGGCCGACGAGATTCTCGCCACCCGCGGGGCAACCCGATCCGCGAGGCGCTCGGCGCGCCAGGTACGCGCTTGAGCGACCACCAGCCACAATCCCCCACCCAGAGCAGCACCCAGCAGGATGGCCAGGCCCACTGCGCTCACGCGAGCACCCGAACATCGGGGGCCGGCGCAGCGATGCGGCTGACCAGTAAGTAGGCGGTTACGGTTACGGCGTAACCGACGAGCAACACCAGGGTTCCCTCGATCGTGCCGTAGGCCTGCCGCCCCTCCGGGCGCGTTCCCAACACAAGAACGGCAATCCACGGAGCCAGGGCGCCCACAACGGCAGCCACCCGAATCCAGGCCGCGCGGGCACGAACCTCAGCCTGAACCGAAGATTCGCGTCGCACGTCGCGAGCCAGAGCCACCAGGCCGTGCATGACCCCTGCCCCACCACACTCACCGGCGAGCCGAAGTGTCTCAATGACCCGGTCACCCACCGCACTCGCCCACACCCGCTTGGCGAGCGAGAGCGAGCCCGTAACATCCGACGTCGTGCTCACGGCGATCATGAAATCTCGCGCTCCCGCGGAAATGACGCCGCGAGACGATTCGGCGAGCAGCGACATCGCCGCCGTGATTGTGCCCCCGGACCGAAGCGCTGAAATGAGCTCGTCAATCACGCCCGGCCACTCCTCGGCGACAAACCGGGAACGCCGGGCCGCCCTCGCACGCGTGACCGCCCAGGGAACGGCCACGGTGGTGATGCCGGCAACCACTCCGAGTCCGGGGATGCCGGTAATGAAGCCGAGGGCGAAACTCACGAGAATTCCGATGGTCACGGTGACAAGGGATTTCCGCACCGCGCCGGGGTCTCTCGGGCGCGGCGCGGCTTTGGCCGACACCGTCCGCGTATCCGTGCGTCGGCTCACCATCACCGACAGCACGACCCACGCACCGGCTCCGAGAGAAATTCCCAGGCCCACACCCCACAGCGCGGTCAGCACGCGGCCCGCTCAAACAATCGTGAGGGATCGAAACCGGCACGCTCGAACTTCGTTAGGCGAGACGGCCGGATGCCCGTGGGCATGAGGCCTTCGGGGCCGACGGCAAAGATGATGTCAACATCGGGCGGTCCGTGGTTCGTTGTGACGACGGCAATCTCTCTCACGCGTCGAACGCCAGTTCGGTCAATCTCGCAGTGCACGACAATATCGACACACGCCGTTACCGTCTGGGCCACGAAGGCTCCATCAACATTGCCACTTGCCAACAGGGGCAGTGCACACAGTTTGTTCAGTGCCTCGCGTGCACTGTTGGCATGAACCGAACACGCTCCCGCCAAACCGCTGTTGAGCGCGATGAGCATGTCGAGACTCTCGGCCCCGCGCACCTCGCCGACCACCAAACGATTCGGGCGCATTCGAAGCGCCTCGCTGATCAGGCGACGCAGGCTCACCTCGCCCGCGCCCTCGAGGTTCGGGGCACGACACTGCAGCGAGACCAGATCGTCGGCGTCGATATCGAGTTCTCGGGTCTCCTCCACCGTCACGATGCGCTCGTCACCCCGCCCGGCCGAGAGAAGAGCGTTCAACAGGGTGGTCTTGCCCGCCTGAGTCGAACCCGACACAATCACGTTGAGACCGGCGAGCACACACATGCGCAAGAACTCGGACGCCTGCTGCGTCAGCGCTCCGCGCTCAACGAGATCACCGAGCGAGCGGATGGAGCGCGAGAACTTACGAATGTTTACCGCCCAGTGCCGGTGCGAGATGTCAGGAATGACCACGTGCAGCCGCGAGCCGTCGGGGAGGGAGGCGTCAACAAACGGCATCGAGGTGTCGAGTCGCCGCCCTGCTTGCCACAGCATGCGTTCGATGATGCGGTGAATCTCACTTCCACTCACGCTCCGATCGAGACGCTCGGCCGTTCCGTTTCTCGCCACGAACACGCGATCCGGGGCGTTAATCCAAATCTCCTCAATCGTCGGGTCATCGAGCAGGGGTTGCAGGACGCCGTAACCGGATAACCTGTCGGCCACGGCCGCAACAGCATCGTCCACGTCGGCGATACCGGGCACACCACGCGCGTGCGAGCGTTCGGCGTAGTGCGTGACTTCTGCGGCAATGAGTTGCTGGATTTCGGATGTTGTGAGCGGCATGCCCACATCGTGCCGTCCACCGTGAGCGCCGGCGGTGACCTTTCCACAGATGGTGGTCATTTTCGGCCGGCCAGACCTGCCTAGAATTGAGGAAAGCGGGAGTGGTGAAATGGCAGACACGCAGGATTTAGGTTCCTGTGCCTTCGGGCGTGAGGGTTCAAGTCCCTCCTTCCGCACGATGGGGGCACGAGCCGAAAACCTGTGCCCTCGGGCACTCAGAACGTTAGGAAACCCATGATTCTGGCCTCCGCCCTGGATAATCAGATGGGCGATGTGCTCGCGAACGCCGGGCCCATTCTTTTCTACCTCGTGGTGTGGGGCTTGGTTTTTGCCGGGACGGGTCTCTTCGTGGGCGTGTTCATCCCGTTCATCACGGGCGACTCACTGCTCTTCGCCGCCGGTCTCGTCACCGCCTCCGCACCGGACGATCTCAACGTCGTGATTTTGGCCATCGGCGTAGGAATCTCGGCGTTCGTGGGCGACCAGGTGGGATTTATTATGGGGCGCCACCTAGGCCGCCCGTATCTGGATAAGAAGGCTGGCCCGAGAATGGCCCGGCTCGTTGTTCGCGTGGAGCGTTTCTATCTCAAGTACGGCTGGTGGTCGGTGGTCATCGCCCGATTCATGCCGTGGGCGCGCGTGTTGATTCCCTGGATTGCCGGCATCGGAAAAATGAACTACACGAAGTTTCTCACCAGCAACCTCGTGGGGGCGATTGCCTGGGGAGTCGGACTCTCCCTCGTCGGATTCTTCGCCGCGAGTATTCCTGAGGTCAAGGTGGCCGCGTACATCATCGGCGGATTCTTCATCGCGCTCTCGCTCATCTTCGGCACGCGCACGTGGATCCTGGATCGGCGCGAGCGTCGCGAGCAGATGGCGCAAAGTAAGCCTTCTCGCAGCAATTGAACAGTAAACTCAACCAATGCACTTGATTCCTTGGCTTGATCCGGCATACCTCATCGAAGGATTCGGTGCCTACGCGCTCTTGGGCGTGTGCATCATTATCTTCGCCGAGACGGGGCTCCTCATCGGGTTCCTCTTTCCCGGCGACACGCTGCTGATTTTGACGGGCGTGCTCGCCATCAGCGGCACCTTCGGCGTAAACATCGGCATTGTGTGTGCGTCGATCGCCCTCGCAGCTTTCATTGGCGGCGAGGTCGGCTACCTCATCGGCCACAAAGCAGGACCGCGCATCTTTGAAAAACGAGAGAGTGGCCTGTTCAGCAAGAAAAACGTCGAGCGCACCAACGCGTTCTTTGTGCGCTTCGGCCCCCTCGCCGTAATCCTCGCTCGCTTCGTTCCCGTCGTGCGCACGTTTACTCCCCTCGCTGCGGGAGTGGGGCACATGCCGTGGAAGCGCTACACGCTCTACAACTTTATTGGCGCCGTGATTTGGGGTGCTGGGCTCACCTACCTGGGCTTCCTGGCTGGCCACATTCCGGGTGTCCAGGAGTTGGTGGAAGAGTACATCGACGTGGTGCTCATCGGAGTCGTGCTGATCGTGCTCATTCCCACGGTCTTCCACTACGTGCAGTCGTTTGTTCGCGCGCGTCGGGACCGTGCTCGCAACGCCGACGGCCCGCTCACCGATGCCGAAGTGACCCTTCCCCCAGAGGTCTTCGACCCACGAAGCTCGCACGACAAATAGAGCTAAGCAGCCCCCAGCACCCTCGCCAATTCGGCGATGGCGCGCGCTCGATGGCTCAGCGCGTTCTTGGTCGCGGGTTCCAGCTCAGCCGCCGAGACCTCATAACCCTCGGGGATGAAAACCGGGTCGTAGCCGAATCCGCTCGAACCCAGCGGCGAGCGAGAGATGCGCCCAGCCCACACGCCCTCCACGCTGAACTCACGCCCGGGTGTGTCTGACGTTGCCGGAATCACGACCGCAATCACGCAGCGAAACTGGGCCGATCGATGTTCGTCGGGCACGTCGGAAAGCTGCGCCAACACGAGCGCCACGTTGCGCTGGTCTGTGGCGCCCTCGCCCGACCATCGCGATGAGAAAATGCCGGGCATGCCGGAGAGCACGTCGACACACAGTCCCGAGTCGTCCGCCAGAGCTGCCAATCCCGTGTGTTCGGCCGCGGCGCGAGCCTTGATGAAAGCATTCTCGACGAACGTGCGCCCGGACTCAACGGGCTCGGGTCCGTCGTAGCCGGTCACACTCACACCGGTGAGGGCCGAAGCCAAGATCTGATCGAACTCGGCCACCTTGTGCGCGTTGTGTGACGCGAGCACAAACTTCACGGATGCGCCTAGGCCAGCGTGGAACGCTGAATCTCGGCCAGAGATGTCGTGCCCTCGAGCGCAAGGTCGAGCAGCGCATTGAGTTCATTGCGATCGAAGGGGGCGCCCTCGGCTGTGCCCTGAACCTCGACGAACAGTCCGCGCCCGGTCACCACGACGTTCATGTCGGTCTCCGCACGGGAGTCCTCGGTGTACTCCAAGTCGAGCAGGGGGACGCCGTCGATGATGCCCACCGACACTGCGGCGATGCTGTCGATAATGGGCGTGGCGCGTTTGGCGATGAAGCCCTTGTCACGCCCCCACTCGATGGCGTCGACGAGCGCCACGTAGGCCCCGGTGATAGCCGCCGTGCGGGTTCCGCCATCGGCCTGGAGAACATCGCAGTCGATCACGATGGTGTTCTCGCCCAGTTCCTTCGTGCTCACCACGGCACGTAGGCTTCGACCGATGAGGCGCGAGATCTCGTGTGTGCGCCCGCCTATCTTGCCCTTCACCGACTCGCGATCCATGCGGTCATTCGTTGAGCGCGGAATCATGGCGTACTCGGCGGTAACCCAGCCCTTCCCCTTGCCCATCATCCAGCGGGGAACACCGTTGGTGAAGGAAGCGAGGCAGAGCACCTTGGTTCGACCGAACGACACGAGGGCACTGCCCTCGGCCTGGTCGCTCCAGCCGCGTTCAATGGTCACCGTGCGGAGCTCGTTCGGTGCACGCCCATCGGCGCGACGTTCTTCTGACATGTCAGCCCTATCTAGTTGTGGGATAAATCGATGATGCCGGTGGGCGTGTAGTCGACGGAGTCAACCTGCGGCCCCAGCAACAGCCGGGCGAGGCGCAGAAATTCTGCCGTGTTCTGACCCGTCGCTTCGTAACGGTACACCGGGGGTTCCGACGCGATGCGATCAAGACCGTTGTTGAGTAGCTCTCGATAGACGTCCTTGGCAGTCTCGTTATCGCTGCCAACGAGGCGAACGTTCTCGCCCATCACATACGCAATGGCGCCGCGCAGGAACGGGTAGTGCGTACAGCCCAAAACGAGCGTGTCGACATCCGCCTCGATCAGCGGGCCAAGATACTCGCGCGCGGCCCGCAAAACCTCATCGCCACTGGTCTGCCCCGCCTCGACAAACTCCACGAATCGCGGTGCGTCCTGCGCGAAGACCTCGAGCTGCGGTGCCGCGGCAAAGGCGTCTTGGTAAGCGCGCGAGGTGATGGTGGCCGTCGTTCCGATAACACCCACCCGGTGGTTACGCGTGGCCGCCACGGCGGCACGCACCGCTGGCTGAATAACCTCGACCACGGGCACCGAGTACCGCTCCCGCGCATCGCGGAGCATGGCCGCGCTGGCTGTGTTGCACGCAATTACTAACATCTTGACGCCCTCGTCAACAAGCTGATCGAGCACACCGAGCGAGTACTTGCGCACGTCCGCCATGGATTTGTTGCCGTAGGGCGAGTGTGCCGTGTCGCCCACGTACGTCAGCGACTCGTGCGGGAGGGAATCGCGAATGGCTCGCGCCACGGTAAGCCCGCCCACGCCCGAGTCAAAAACGCCAATGGGAGCGTTTCTATTCATTCAACGACTCGTAAATCTCTTTGCACGTGGGGCACACGGGAAACTTCTCGGGGTCCCGACCGGGCGTCCACACCTTGCCGCAGAGCGCAATCACCGGTTTGCCGGTTACTGCGGACTCAAGGATCTTTTCCTTCTGAACAAAGTGCGAAAAACGCTCGTGGTCGCCCTCGTCGAGGGTGCTGAGTTGCTCCTCGCGCTCGAGCACCGAGGTGCCACCCACGTCAGGCTGTTTGTCGTCGTCTGCTGAGTTGCGCCACATACCTGCCATTCTACGAGCGCAGCACGGCAGATGCGCAGGTGACCGTTAGCGAATTGTGACCAATCAGGGTAGGCATGGATACCGGTTTTTCAGGTGAACGTGAGGTAAACTAAAGGTGACATAACGGGGTGTCGCCACAATCTTTTGGCGTCGGAACCCCGTTTTTTTCGGGAAAACCCGCGCCCTTCTCCCGAGGAGTATCTCTCATGACTTTTTCTGTTGTTATCTTGGCCGCCGGAATGGGCAGTCGCCTGGGTCGTTCATTGCCCAAGCCCCTCACCGAGCTCGCCGATGGCCGCACCATCATGCGCCAGCAGATGGACAACATCCGCGCGGCCTTCGGCAACGTGCCCGTGACCATCGTTGTCGGCTACCGCGCCGAGGCCATCGTTGAAGCGTTCCCCGAGGCAACGTTTGTCTATAACGACGAGTACGACACCACCAATACCTCACAGAGCCTCCTGCGCGCTCTTCGTGAGAGCGCAAATGGCGGCGTGCTGTGGATGAACGGTGACGTTGTCTTTGACCCACAGGTTCTGCTGCGGTCGGCACACCTCATCGAATCCGACCAGTCGTTCGTGACCGTGAACACCTCGTCGGTGTCCGACGAGGAGGTCAAGTACACCGTGACCCCCGAGGGCTTTATTCGCGAACTGAGCAAGACCGTCGTGGGTGGCCTCGGCGAGGCCGTGGGCATCAACTACATTTCGTCGACCTCAAAGGCCACGCTCATCACGCAGCTGGGTCGCGTCAAGAACCAGGATTACTTTGAACGCGGGCTAGAGTTGGCGATTGAGCAGAACAATCTGCTTGTCGAGCCGGTAAACATTTCCGACCTCTACGCCGTCGAGATTGATTTCGCTGCCGATCTGGAGCGCGCCAACCTCTTCGTCTAGGGTTCGCGTGCCTACCGCCGAGTCAAGGTAGGGTCATGACACTCGAGAGCCGTCCGTCGCCACATCGGCGAACATCGGGCACGCGCTATCGGCACGCCCTCTGGTTACTCACCGCGCGCGACCTCAAGGTGCGCTACTCCACGAGTGCGCTGGGCTATCTCTGGTCGATTCTCGATCCCCTCCTGATGAGCCTGATCTACTGGTTCGTCTTCACACAGGTGTTTCAGCGCCCGGCCGGCACCGGCCCCTACATCGTCTTCTTGCTCTCTGCTCTCCTGCCGTGGATGTGGTTCAACTCAGCCGTGGGCGACTCCACCCGTGCGTTCATCAACGCCAGCAAACTCGTTCGCTCCACGTCGCTCCCCCGCACCGTCTGGGTAAATCGCATTGTGCTCGCCAAGGGCGTTGAGTTTCTGCTGTCGCTGCCCGTGCTGGCCGTTTTCGCCATCTTCACGGGCGCCCACCTGACCTGGTACGCCCTGCTCTTCCCCGTGGCCATTGCTATTCAGGCGGTGCTCACCGTGGGTATCGGTTTGATCGTGGCGCCGCTCGTCGTGCTGTTTCGCGACCTCGAACGCGTGGTGCGGCTCATTCTGCGCTTCGCCTTTTACGCATCGCCCGTGATTTACGGCACCACCGACCTGCCCGCCGCACTTCAACCCTGGGCCGCAGCTAATCCCCTGACCGGGCTCTTCGACATCTATCGCAGCGCGTTTTTTGCCGAATCGTGGAACCCGTGGTTGGCGCTCACTGCCGCTGGCTGGGCACTCATTTTTCTCCTCGTGGGCATGCTCGTTTTTTCCCGCTGTGAGCGCACCGTATTGAAGGAGCTCTGATGGTGGACGCAAAGAACCCCGGTGGGCCCGTGCTGGCCGAACCGGTGATGACAGTGTCGGATGCCGGCATTCGATTCCGCAGAAATCGACTCGGTCGCCGGAGCTTCAAAGACCTCTTTGGTTCGCGCAAGCGTCGCGTGCGTCCGGGCGAGTTTTGGCCGCTTCGCCATGTCTCGTTTGAGGTCTCCCCGGGCGAAGCCATCGGCGTGGTGGGTCGCAACGGTCAGGGCAAGTCCACACTGCTCAAGCTCGTGGCCGGCGTGCTCATGCCGGACGAGGGTCGCGTGCAGGTGCGCCAGGGAGTAGCGCCGCTGATCGAAATCACGGGCGGCTTCGTCGACGACCTCAGCGTGCGCGACAACGTCTACCTCACGGCCGGACTGCACGGCATGACAAAACAAGAGATCGATGCCGCATTCGACGAGATCATCGATTTTGCCGAAATTGCCGACTTCGTCGACACGCCCTACAAGCACCTGTCGAGCGGCATGAAGGTGCGCATTGCCTTCGCCGTCATTTCGAGGCTCGAAGAACCGATCCTGCTGGTCGACGAGGTTCTGGCGGTCGGCGACAAATCTTTCAAGAGCAAGTGTTACAAGCGCATCGAAGAGTTGTTGAGTTCGGGGCGCACCCTGTTCTTTGTCTCGCACAACGAAGCCGACCTGCGCCGTTTCTGCACGCGCGGCCTCTACCTGAACAAGGGCGGTATGGCTCTCGACGCGGGCATCGACGACGTGCTCGCAAGCTACGCGGCCGACTACCCCACGCTGTAGCCACACGCAGCGCGGTGAAAAGGCGTTGGGCGCACCCCTCATGATGAGGAGCACGCCCAACGCGGTGGCGTATGCCGAACGCTAGCCGAGGATGTCCTTTGTCAGATTGGCGTTCTCTTTCTTGTTGAGCGCGCCGACCACAATTCCCACCACGAGAGCGATGAAGGGCAACAGGACCAAGAACCAGCCGAGCGGGCTGAGCGCCCAAGCACTCTCCGGCAGGCTCGGGTCTACTCCGTCAGCAACCGTGCCCGCCAGCAGGTTGAACCGGCTCATGAGCAGGAATTCACCGAAGGCGAGTCCGATAATTGCCAAGATTGGCGCAATCTTTCCTTGCCAGACATTGGCTCCCGTGTTCTTGATGAAGTAGACAATGACGGCAATGCTCACCAGTATCTCGACCAGCACGATGGCGATGACCGTGATACCACTCATCCAGTAGAACAGGTTGAGTATCGGGTCAAGATTCGCGATAGCGAAAATGATGATCACAATGCCAGCGATAATCGACGTGAGAATCACACCCGCTGTGGGAGCGCCGGCCTTGTTTGTGCGTGCGAAGGCAGCGGGGAGCACGCCACCGCGACCCATGGCGAAGAAGTAGCGGCCGGCCGCGTTCTGGAACGCCAGCAGTCCCGCAAAGAGACTCGTGATAACGAGCCAACCCATCACCTGAGGCAACCAGGGGCCGACGTACTCGCCCGCGAGCGAGAAAATGACGGCAGCCGGGTCGGCGAGTGGGACGCCGTCAACGGCCGAGCGCTCAGCGACCTGATCGAAGATTCCGTTGGCGCCCATACCGGTCACCATGGCAAACGACACAACGGCGAAAAGAACCGTAATAATTCCGATGGCCCAATAGGTCGCCCGGCGCACCGTCTTCTTGGGATCTTTCGATTCCTCGCCGTAGATGGCCGTTGCCTCAAATCCAATGAACGACGCGAACGCAAACGCAAACGCAATTCCCGCTCCACCGGCAATGCCGCCCGCAAGAACAGCGTCCGGAGCAAACGACGCACCGAGGTTCCAGCCTTCAGGGCCGCCGTTAGCCAAGATTGCAACGGCAACGACGAGGAGCGAGAGGATTTCGAGGATCATGAGAACGCCGAGTATTCGGGCCCCAACATCCACTTTCAAAAGGGACAAACCGGTGACAAGAACCCAGGCGAGCAGGGCCCAGACATACCACGGCAGAACAAAGCCCAGCGCGCCAATCTGGCCGGCCATGATGGCTCCAAAGAAACCGTAGATGGCGAGTTGGATCGTTATGTATCCGACAATCGAAACGAACGCGGATCCGACTCCCATGTTCTTGCCGAGCCCCTTGCCCACATAGGCAAAGAAGGCGCCAGCGTTTGTCACCTTGTGGCTCATCGCGGTGTAACCAACGCTGAAAACCAGCAAGATGATTCCGACAGCGAGATAGGTTCCGGGAGTGCCGGCGCCGTTACCGGCCAACATGGCGACGGGCACAGCTCCCGTCATTCCGACTAGGGGCGCCGAAGCGGCGACGACGAAAAAGACAATTCCCAGGACACCGAGGCGCCCCTTCTTCAAGGACGTGCCTTGCTTTTCTACGGTAGACATGTCGAATCTCCTCATTGAGTTCGTGGGACAAGAAATCGTTTGGATATAAACGATTTTTCAACTCTGCAGGCATTCGGCGCAGTAGTCAAGACCCGCGTGAGAAAAAATCGTCCCGAGGTGTGCCTCGGCGACTTAGAAGTCTGCGACGTACTCGTTGATTTCCCAGTCGGTAACCTCTCGCGTCGCCGGATCTTTCACAGCGGCCGTGTATCGGGCAACCTCGTCACGCTTCATCACCATGAACACCGTGATGAGCTCCTCGGAAAGCTGTGCGCGCAACTGATCATTCGCTTCCAACGCGTCGAGGGCCTCGGCGAGAGACATCGGCAGGATCGGCGCCGCGTCGTTGTCGTACGCCATGCCTTCCGCGGGGTCGGGACAGGCCAGGTCGCGCACGATGCCGTCGAGCGCAGCGGCGAGAATTCCCGCGATGACCAGATAGGGGTTCGCCATGCCATCACCCACCCGGACCTCGAGTCGCGTGCCCTGCTCCCGCTCCGGCGGAACGCGCACCATGCACGCGCGATTGTCGAACCCCCAATTTGCCCGATAGGGCGCGAGCGTGTCGGGTCCCAGACGTTTGAACGCATTAACGCTGGGGTTTGTCAGCGCCGTCAACGCAGCAGCGTGGGCCGTAATGCCCGCGATCATCTGATTCGCGGTAACCGACAAGTTTCCGGCTCCGTCGTGCATGAGATTCGCACCCGTCATATCGGTGACCGAGAAGTGCAGGTGGAAACCGCTGCCGCCCTCGTCGCTCCAGGGCTTGCCAACGAATGTGGCATGCTTTCCCGCACGATGGACGATGTCCTTGACTGCCGTCTTGAAGTAAAAGGTGCGGTCGGCTGCGTCGAGTGCCTCTGAGTGCCAGAGGTTTATCTCATACTGCCCTGGAGAAAACTCGTGGTTGCCGGCAAAGGCACCAATCTTCATCTGATCGACCATGCGTAACAGGTTGAGGAAGATTCCGTCAGGGTCGACAAGGCTGCCGGTCGTATAGGCCCGACCGGTGCGCTCGAGAGAGCGACGGTAGCCGCCTTCCGGCGTGTGGTCAGCGATGTAAAACTCTAGTTCTGGCCCGCACGCCGGCTGCAGACCAATCTTGTGGTAGCCCTCGATGACCTTCTTCAATACCGCCCGTGGCGACATCATGGTGGGACTACCGTCGGGGCTGAAGAGGTCAACAATGACATAGGCGAGGCCCGGTTCCCACGGAACGTCCACGATCGACTCGGGAACAAGTTGGCTCACCATGTCTGGGTAACCGTCGCTCCCAATGTTGTGTGCTTCGAGAACGTCACCGACCGCATTCGTCAGAAGAATTCCGAATGAGAATGCGGGACCGTTGTGGGCAACCTTTTCGAGTTGGCTGACGAGCACGTCTTTCGAACGCGGCACGCCGATGACGTCCGTGTAGAGAAACCGCAGCACGTCGATGCCGCGGCTCGTCAATTCTTCGCGCAACACGGAAAGGTTGTCATTCATGCTGTGCTACTCCTTTGTCGCAAATTATGTCTTAACGGACTATCGTTAGGGTACGAACGACACTACTCGTCGGAGGCAAAAAGTGAAAGCCCTATTCATTCAACATGACCACGCGGGACACACGGGCGCGGTCGGACGCCGATTCGCACACCACGGCTTTCAGATTGAGGAATTCCTCGTGGTGCCCGAATCGCAGTTTTACGAACCAAACATTAGTGTTACCTTCCCGGATCTGAACGAGTACGACGTGATTATTCCTCTCGGCGCCCCGTGGGGCGCCTGGGATGATGCCTGCATCGGAAACTGGCTCGCCGAAGAAGTAAAGGTCATTGGAGATGCCGTGCGCGCCGGCAAGCCGGTTCTCGCCATCTGTTTTGGGGCTCAGGTGGTTTCTCGGGCTCTCGGCGGCGACGTCAGCCCGGCCCCCGTTTCGGAAATCGGCTGGACGTACATCCGCAGTGTGGCGCCCCAACTCGTCTCGAACGGCCCGTGGTTTCAATTTCACTACGACCGGTTCACCATTCCCCCCGGCGCTCGCATGATTGCTGAAAATCCAGCGGCACCGCAGGCCTTCGTTGTGGGTAAGACGCTGGGCGTGCAATTCCATCCCGAGCTCAACTCAGAGACACTCGCCGAGTGGTTTGAGTGGGGTGGCGCGGGCAAAGTCTCCGAAGCCGGACTGAATCCCGAGATTATGCTGCAGCAGACTCGCGACGAAGAGGAGGCGGCCGAAAAACGCACCTACGCGCTCGTCGACGCCTTTCTCACTGACGTCGCCGGCTTGATCGCCTGAGCTGACTCTATTTTTGCGTGACGCGCACCGGCATGCGCTTGATGCCGTGAACGAAGTTCGAGCGCAAGAAGTCGACATCACCCGTGCGTTCCATGGAGTTGAGTCGGCCGATCAAATCCTCGAACATGATACGCAGCTCAATGCGAGCCAGGGCATTGCCCAGGCACATGTGCGGGCCTCCACGACCAAAGGTCATGTGTTCGTTCGGGTTGCGAGCGCAGTCCATAGTGTTGGGATTGTCAAACACCGTGTCATCGCGGTTGCCCGATGCGAACCAGGTCACGACCTTCTCCCCCTCCGTGATCTTCGTTCCAGCGAACTCCGTGTCTTTCGTCGCCGTGCGACGGAAATGGTAAACCGGACTCGCGTACCGCAGGAATTCCTCGACCGCCCAGGGAATCGCGCTGGGGTTCTCCTGAAGAAACGACAATTGACCAGGGTTGTTTAGCAGGTTGTTCATCGTGTGCGTGATGGTGTGGCGTGTTGTCTCATTGCCTGCCACAACGAGGAGCAAAAAGTTGGTGTGAAAGTCTCGATCATCCAGCTTCACTCCGTCGCTGGGCACACCGTTGACAATGAGCGAGATGAGGTCTGTGCCGTCTTTACCTTCGCGCTGGCGGCGCAGTTCGTCGCCGTACTGATATACCTCGAGTGCTGCTGGCGAGCGAAACGGTAAGTCCTTGTAATTCTCGCTAGCAGCGGAGTCGATGAGCACGTCGGCATGTTCGGGATCGTCGAAACCCACCATGCGGTTTCCCCATTCGATGAGTTGGCCGGTGTCTTCGTCGGGCACGTCAAGCAGCTTGGCAAGAACGCGAATCGGGAAGTCGGCCGCCACCTCATCGACGAAGTCAAACTCCCCCTTCGCAAATGCGTTGTCGAGAGTTGTGGCTGTCAGACCCCGCAAGAAGGTCTCGTAGGTCGCAACATTGCCCGGAGTGAATTCGAACTGAATCAAGCGCCGCATTGCCCTGTGGCGCGCTCCGTCCGTTTCAAGGAGGGAACGCCGAATATCCATTTTGTCGGGGTCTACCTCTTCGAGATTCGTGAACTTCTCGCTGGTGAAGGTCTCGGGATCTCTGAGGATACGAACGATGTCGTGATAGCGCGTGGCGGAGTGAAAGCCACGATTGGGGGAATCTTCATCACTCCAGTGGAGTCCCGGCTGTTGACGCAATTGCGCAAACAGTTCCCACGGGGCGCCGTGGGCGAAGTTATCAAGGTCGGCAAGGCTGGTCTGTGTCGACGTCGGCATGTCATCTCCTCAGAGAGATTGTTTGGATACGAACAAAAAGTACTTTACCGGACTGTGCTCACGAATGGTCAAGACCATAAAATCTGTGCGTCGCTGCTCATGCCTCACAATTGACAACGCGCCTAGACTAATGGCGCAGAAAGAATGCGCTACTTCATGCGCGATTACAGACGGAATCCTCATGACCGGAAGCCACACTCCCACTGAGACAGAGAGCCAGGTAGCCTCTCGGCTCGCGGGGCAGCCAATTGATTTCAACAGCATGGCGGTCGTGTCTAACCTGTTCCGCGCCGCCAACGCCGTGCGCAACCATCTAGAGCGCACCGTACTTGCTCAGCACAACTTGAGCTGGACGGCCTTCGTCGTGCTGTGGGTCGCTTGGGTGTGGCAAGAATCCGAGACGCGCTGTGTTGCCGAAGAAAGTGGCATCTCCAAGGCCACCCTCACGGGTGTCCTCAAAACGCTCGAGAAGCTCGGGTTCACCACGAGACGCCGGAGTGAGAAAGACGGCCGGCTCGTGATCGTGGGCCTCACCGCAGAAGGTAACGCGCTCATGCAACGCCTCATCCCCGAATTCAACAAACACGAGTCGGAACTCGCCGCGGTGATTCCCACAGGACAGCGCGACGAGATGGCCGATCACCTGCGCGCGGTGACAACGTACGCCCTGGCATCCGACCAGTAAGCATCTGACCAATAAGCATCTGGCCAATAGCTGCGCGGCAGCAAGGAGAAGATCTCTCTGCTCGCGTGTTGCCACTTGTCCTGCCCTCTAGCAAATCGTTAGTATACGAATGATTTCTATTTCGATAGGGACGCTCTTCGTGATCACACAAAGAAGGTGAGGTCACGCCGAGTGAACCTCAGCCCATGACCCCCTAAGGAGAATGAGAACTGATGCTCAAGATTCACGTCGACATGGAAAAGTGCCAGCACTATGGGCAGTGTGTCTTTGAGGCGCCCGCCGTCTTTCGCCTGACCGACGAAGACAAGCTCGAATACGAGGCAACGGCTGACGATTCGGAACGCGTCAACATCCAATTGGCAATTGATGTCTGTCCTATGCAGGCCATCAAATTCGCCGAATAGGTGACCGGATGACCGACCCCGAAATCATTGTCGGGGGCCGTAAGGTTTAGCCGTCGCTCCTAGACAAAAGGCGCGCGGCCGGCGAGCCACATGCGCCACGTCGTCTTCACGCGCAGGCGCTGGCGCCCACCCGGCGAGGTGCGCAGGCCTTCGCCGAATCCACCCCACCATGCCCGCAGGCCCTGCGGGTTGCGCAGCCAGCGCAGGTGCTGAATGGCCGTCCACGCGGCCACGTAGACGACACCGTGAATCAGCCCCAGGTTGCGTTTGGCCAACCACACGCGGTTGCGGGCATTGAGTCGGTAGTAGTCGGTGTGACGCGTGGGAGACATGACGGGATGCTCGACCGCGAGGTCGCCCGCGTACCAGGCCCGGCGACCCGTATCCCACACGCGCCAGGCCAACTCGATTCCTTCGTGCGCGTAGAAGTAGGGGTCGCCCCACCCTCCCGTGGCATCGAACACCGCCCGCGGCATGACGAGCGCCCCCTCCCACACGAGCATGCACGTGCTCGATCGGTGTGCGTCACCCTTACGGATGCGGGGAATCCAGCGGCGCGGGGCAGGCAGCCCGTCGGCGCCGTCGACCCGGGGCTGAATCAGGCCGATGTCGGGACGCTCGTCAAGAAGGCGGAGGGCCCGCACCAAGAAGTCGTCGCCGAGCAACCGGGCATCGTCATCCAGAAAGAGCAAATAATCACCCGAAACGTGAGGCACGCCCGCGTTGCGACCGGCGGGAATTCCCACGTTCTCAGGCAGGCCCACCGCTGTGACGCCCTGCGGCAGACCCTGTGGCTGATCCCGTGGCTGCCAGCCGTTACCCACCACTGCGATGTCTACCTCGACGCCGCGCTGCGATTGAACGCTCTCGATGGCGCGCGCCAGATCTGAGGGACGCTGGCCCATGGTGAGCAGGACCACTCCCACGCGGGGAGTGCGGCTAGCGGACACGCGTGCTCGACATGATGGCCACAAAGTGGCCAATGAGTGACAACAGGGCAAGGGGCGTCATGATGAGCAGAAGCCATTGGCTCGCCACTTGCTGTCCCACGAAGATTCCGGCGACAGCGAAGGCGAGCGCCACGATGGTGAGCTCGACCGAGTGGAACAGCCGGTAGAAGGGGATGAACCGCGCCACCCGGCGCAGGCGGCGCACCAACGAACCCGTGGGAGCCTTCTCACTGCGGGAGTCAGCAAGCTTGGCGAGTCCCGCGTGTGCGCGAGCGACGTGCACCATGTCGTTGAGCGCCTTGTTGAGCACGATGATCAGGCCAAGCAGAAGACCCAGCGTGGTCCACAGGTATTCTGCGCCGCCCAAGGGGAGGGTGGCCGCACGAATTCCCAGGGCCACGGGAATCAGAGCCTCGGTTGTGTAGTGGCCCACCTTGTCGAGGAAGACACCGGCCG
>JAIOXH010000016.1 GCA_021741765.1 Aurantimicrobium sp.
GGTCTGCTTCTTGTGCGTGTAGTCGTACTTGTCAACGTTGCGGCGAATGGTCTCGCGGTAGGCCACCTGGGGCTTGCCCACGTTGGCCTCAACCTTGAACTCACGACGCATGCGGTCAACGAGGATGTCGAGGTGCAGCTCACCCATACCCGAGATCACGGTCTGGCCGGTCTCCTGGTCTTGCTCAACGCGGAAGGTGGGGTCTTCCTCGGCGAGCTTCTGGATGGCGGTGCCCAGCTTTTCCTGGTCGGCCTTGGTCTTGGGCTCAATCGCCACCGAGATAACGGGCTCGGGGAACGACATCGACTCGAGCACAATCTCGTGCTGAGGATCGCAAAGCGTGTCACCGGTGGTGGTGTCTTTGAGGCCGATGGCCGCGTAGATGTGACCGGCGGTGACGCCGTCAACCGGGTTCTCCTTGTTGGCGTGCATCTGGAAGAGCTTGCCGATGCGCTCCTTCTTATCTTTGGTGGAGTTAATCACCTGCGTGCCACCTTCGGCCTTGCCGGAGTAGACGCGAATGTAGGTGAGACGACCAAAGAAGGGGTGCGAGACAACCTTGAACGCGAGCGCCGAGAAGGGCTCGGTGGAGGCTGCCTTGCGCGTGATGATCTTCTCTTCGTCCCGAACGTCGTGGCCCTGAACATCGGGAACGTCGAGCGGCGAGGGGAGGTAGTCGATCACTGCGTCGAGCATGGGCTGCACACCGCGGTTCTTGAACGCCGAACCACACAGCACGGGGTAAATCTCGCTGTTGATGGTGAGCTTGCGAATAGCACCCTTGATCTCGGCAACCGTGAGCTCCTCGCCGCTGAAGTGCTTCTCGAGAAGTGCTTCGTCGGTCTCGGCAACGGTCTCGAGCAACGCGATGCGGTACTCGTTGGCCTTGTCGATCATGTCGGCGGGAATCTCTTCAATGTCGTACTTGGCACCCAGCTCCACATCACCCTTGGAGTCTCCGCGCCAGGTGAGAGCCTTCATCTCGACGAGGTCGACGACACCCTCAAATGTGTGCTCGGCGCCAATCGGAAGCTGAATCACGAGGGGCTTGGCACCCAAGCGGTTGATGATGGTGTCAACCGTGAAGTAGAAGTCGGCGCCCAGCTTGTCCATCTTGTTGACGAAGCAAATGCGGGGCACGTCGTACTTGTCGGCCTGACGCCACACGGTCTCCGACTGCGGCTCTACGCCCTCTTTACCGTCGAACACCGCAACAGCGCCGTCGAGAACGCGGAGCGAACGCTCCACCTCCACGGTGAAGTCCACGTGGCCGGGGGTGTCAATGATGTTGATCTGGTTGTCGTTCCAGAAACAGGTGGTGGCGGCCGACGTAATCGTGATGCCGCGCTCCTGCTCCTGCTCCATCCAGTCCATCGTGGCTGCACCATCGTGCACCTCACCGATCTTGTGCGTGATACCTGTGTAGAACAGGATGCGCTCGGTGGTCGTGGTCTTACCGGCATCGATGTGCGCCATGATGCCGATGTTGCGAACCTTGTTCAGGTCGGTGAGCACGTCTTGTGCCACGGGGTTCCTCCGAAATTAGGGGCGAATAATTGGGTGGTTACTACCAGCGGTATACGGGTTACCAGCGGTAGTGCGCGAAGGCCTTGTTGGACTCGGCCATCTTGTGCGTGTCTTCGCGACGCTTCACAGCGGCACCCAGACCGTTCGACGCATCGAGAATCTCGTTCATGAGACGCTCGGTCATGGTCTTCTCGCGACGCGCCTTGGCGTAGCTCGTGAGCCATCGCAGGGCGAGCGTGTTGGCACGGTGAGGCTTGACCTCAACGGGCACCTGGTAGGTAGATCCACCCACACGACGCGAACGAACCTCAAGCGTGGGGCGCACATTGTCGAGCGCCTTCTTGAGCGTGGCCACGGCGTCGCCGCCGGTCTTGGTAGTTACGCCCTCGAGTGCGCCGTAAACGATGCGCTCGGCGAGGCCCTTCTTGCCATCAAGAAGAATCTTGTTGACAAGCTGGGTGACGATGGGGGCGCCGTAAACGGGATCGGCAATAACGGGACGCTTGGGAGCTGGTCCTTTACGAGGCATTACTTCTTCTCCCTCTTCGCGCCGTACAGGCTGCGAGCTTGCTTGCGGCCCTTAACTGCCTGAGTGTCGAGCGCACCGCGAACGATCTTGTAGCGCACACCGGGGAGATCCTTCACGCGACCTCCGCGCACGAGCACCATTGAGTGCTCCTGAAGGTTGTGACCTTCACCGGGAATGTAGGCGGTGACCTCGGTACCGTTCGAAAGCTTGACACGAGCAACCTTGCGCAGAGCCGAGTTGGGCTTCTTGGGCGTGGTCGTGTAAACACGCGTGCATACGCCGCGCTGCTGCGGGTTCGACTTGAGTGCGGGCGCCTTGGTCTTGGTGACCTTGGGCGAACGACCCTTACGAACCAACTGGTTAATGGTTGGCACTATTTCTCCTTGTTTGGACTGCACGGTGACAGCGGGTTTCCCCTCAGATTCAGGTGAATCAGCGGGGTCATCGTAGTTATTCGCCCGGCTGCGACGAGTGTCGAACCGTGTGTGGCGAATATGCCGTGGGGGTCACTCCCGGAGGGAGTGTTGACCCTGTAGAACTGATGCTCCGGCGGCGGCCTGTTTCGTTGTTTTGGCAAGCGAAAACAGACGCGCCTCTTTGCGCACCAATTTCCAATAGTAGCCCGGTTTCGCGGGAAGGGTCAAATGCTGATTTCGGTGGTTGAGTCCCGGCCGATCGTTGGTTGAGTAGGCCACTTAGTGGCCGTATCGAAACCTACCTCTCGGTGGTTGAGTAGGCCGCGCAGTGGACGTATCGAAACCCGACCAAGCATCGGGATGCCCCTCTCCCCGCTCAGACATTGAGGGGCCTTGAGATCAGGCCCCTCAAAACTCGCAACTCCGAGGGGCAATCCCTTTGCTACCTCGTCACAGTCCAATTCCTAGCCGATTGAGCGTGCACCTAGCCGATTGAGCGTGCACCTAGCCGATTGAGCTCGTCGAAATCAGCGAATCCGAGGCCACAAGACCTGCCGTGACCACGACCGCGGCGAGCATGAAGGGCCCAAACGGGACCGTGAGCCCCCGGATGCGCCTTTTTCGGGCCGCGAGCGCGAGCCCGGCCACTCCGCCGATGGCAAAAGCGAGCACGATGCCGGCAACGAGCGCCTCCCATCCCAACCAACCGAGGTAGAGGCCCACGGGAGCTGCCAACTTCACGTCACCGGCGCCCAATCCACCGCGGGCAGCCAAGGAGATCACCAGATAGACGACAAAACTGATGCCGAGGGCGGTAAGTGCGCGCCACAGTGCGGGTAGATTTTGCTCAACGAGGGCCGCCGATGTGAAAAAGAGCAGGCCTGCCCCGGTCAGGAGAGCAACAAGTCGGTTTGGTAGGCGTCTCGTGCGGGCATCTATCACTGCCAGCGCGATGCCGAGGCCGAGAAACGCGAGCCAGGCCAGCACTTCGAGGAGCGTGCCAGCGGCGATCGTGGCGGGGGTGGGGGCGGCAAAACTGGGCATGGCGGGGGTGGCAGAGGAGACGGGGTTGACCAGCGCCAGAATCATGTGGGAAGTAAATCCCTTTTATCGCCGCGGCTTCATGAACTTTCCCCAGAAGCGTGGCCGGGTCTAGTCGTCAGGCGAAGAGAACTGTTTCGTGTCGGCATTGCGCGCCTGCCAACGAAGCGAACCAAAGTAAGCCCAGGTGGCAACGACCGCAGCGACACAGATAACTAGTGTGGCTGGCGAGACAAAAAGAAACAACGAACTCAGCGCGACCAAGAACCCATCACCGCCACTCGTCAGAACGCTGACAATGGCGTATCCCACGAGATAGGCGAGCAACACACCGCCCGTGATTCCCGCAATTCGGGCCCATCTCAGACGGTTGTCACGTCGCAGGCCAACGATACTGAGCGCACCCATCAGCACGAGCATGGCCACAACGACTGCGGCAATTGCCGGGCCCTGAATGAGTGGGGCAAACGGATTGTCGTTCAGCGTGACAACCGTCACCACACCGAGTCCCAAGATCACCACGGCCGCGGCACCAACCCCGCACAACAACGCCATGCTCACGATGAAACTCGTCGATGGGAGCTTCTCGGTCATGGGGTTAGCCTACGTCTCACTCCACTGGAACGAGACGAACGCAAAGGGACCCCGCCCAACCGGGCGAGGTCCCTTTAGCTAGCGCAACACGTGCGCGCTTCGACTAGTTGTAGTTGGAGAAGTCGTCTGAGCTGAACGACTCGAAGTCTACGAAGCTCAGGTCGCCCTCGGTGAACTCGGCGTCGTTGGCGAAGATGCGGTTGGGGTACCGCTCCGCCTTAGCCTCGTCGGTGGGTTCCGCGGTGTAGTTGCGGAAGCGCGAGAGACCTGTTCCGGCCGGGATCAGCTTTCCAATGATCACGTTCTCCTTGAGGCCAACCAGCGGGTCGGACTTGCCGTCCATGGCGGCCTGCGTGAGAACACGCGTGGTCTCCTGGAACGACGCGGCCGAGAGCCACGAGTCGGTTGCCAGCGAAGCCTTGGTGATACCCATGACTTCTTGGCGACCCTGAGCGGTCTTCTTGCCTTCGCTCAGTGCCTTGCGGTTGACGTCGGTGTAGTGCGTGCGCTCCACAACCTCACCGGGCAGCAGGTCGGTCTCGCCGTGGTCAACCACGGTGACCTTGCGCAGCATCTGCCGAACAATGACCTCGATGTGCTTGTCGTGAATGGGCACACCCTGCGAACGGTATACGCCCTGCACGCCACCCACGAGGTGCTTCTGCACCGCGCGAACGCCCTGCACGCGAAGCACGTCTTTGGGGTCGACCGTTCCGGTCTGCAACTGCTGACCGAGCTCAACGTGGTCACCGTCGTTCACCAACAGGTTGGAGCGCTTGAGCACGTTGTAGACAACCGGTTCGTCACCGTTGTCGGGCGTGAGAATGACCTTACGGGTCTTCTCCGTCTCCTCAATGGTGATGCGACCAGCGGCCTCCGCGATGGGCGATGCACCCTTGGGTGTACGCGCCTCGAACAGCTCCTGCACGCGGGGCAGACCCTGCGTGATGTCGTCTGCCGAAGCCGAACCACCCGTGTGGAAGGTACGCATGGTCAGCTGGGTTCCGGGCTCACCGATCGACTGGGCCGCGATGATTCCCACAGCTTCACCAATGTCAACGAGCTTTCCGGTAGCCAGCGAACGGCCGTAGCACGCCGCACACACACCGGCAGCAGACTCACACGTGAGTACCGAACGCACCTTGACCTCGGTGATACCGGCGGCGATGAGCAGGTCAATGACAACGTCACCCGCGTCTTCGCCAGCCTTGGCAACAACCTTGCCCTTGGCATCCTTGGCGTCTTCGGAGAGCGTGCGCGTGAACACCGAGTTCTCCACGCCCTTGTCGCGCACCAGCACGCCAGCGGCGTCGGCCACAGCAATGGGCATGTCGAGTCCCTTGGTGGTGCCACAGTCGTCTTCACGAATGATGACATCCTGCGCCACGTCGACGAGTCGACGCGTGAGGTAACCCGAGTCGGCGGTACGGAGAGCCGTGTCGGCCAGACCCTTGCGGGCTCCGTGCGTAGCGATGAAGTACTCGAGAACCGAGAGGCCCTCGCGGTAGCTCGAGATGATGGGACGAGGGATGATCTCACCCTTCGGGTTGTTCACGAGGCCTCGCATACCGGCGATGTTGCGCACCTGCAGCCAGTTACCACGAGCACCCGAGGTGACCATGCGGTTGATGGTGTTGTCCTTGGGGAAGAACGCCTTCATCGCATCGGCAACCTTCTCGGTTGCTTCAGTCCAGATCTTGATGAGCTCCTGGCGACGCTCAGTGTCGGTGATGAGTCCCTTTTCGAACTCGCCCTGCACCTTGGCGGCCAGCTTCTCGTACTTGGCAACAATCTCGCGCTTGTCCGGCGGCGTGAGAACGTCGCTGAGGGCAACCGTAACTCCCGAGCGCGTGGCCCAGAAGAAACCGAGATCCTTGATGTTGTCGAGCGTGGCAGCAACCTCGGTCTTGCTAAAGCGCTCGGCGAGGTCGTTCACGATCTGCGAGATGAGGCCCTTGTCGGCCGTCTCGAACACGAAGGGGTACTTCTCGGGCAGGGCCTCGTTGAAGAGAGCCTGACCCAGCGAGCACTCGACGATAACCGGACCGGTTCCGCTGTAACCCTCGGGGCCGGTGCCTTCGGCGAACGTCACGTTCTCCAAGCGAATCTTGACCTTGGCGTTGAGGTCGAGAACGATCTCTTTCTTATCGTCTTCGCCCTTCTTGGTCTTGGCCCACACGCGCGAGTCGAAGGCGTTGATGGCCTCACCAACAGAGGAGAAGGCACGACCCTCACCCGCGGCACCCTCCTTGAGGGTGGTGAGGTGGTGCAGACCAATGATCATGTCCTGCGTGGGCAGGGTCACGGGGCGACCATCAGACGGCTTGAGGATGTTGTTCGAAGCGAGCATGAGCACGCGCGCCTCCGCCTGAGCCTCCACCGAGAGGGGGAGGTGAACGGCCATCTGGTCACCGTCGAAGTCGGCGTTGAACGCAGCACACACGAGGGGGTGCAGCTGAATGGCCTTACCCTCAACGAGCTGAGGCTCGAACGCCTGGATGCCGAGACGGTGCAGCGTAGGTGCGCGGTTGAGCAGCACCGGACGCTCGCGAATGATTTCTTCGAGGACATCCCACACGGGGCCGCGGCTACGCTCCACCATGCGCTTGGCGCTCTTGATGTTCTGCGCGTGCTGCAGCTCCATGAGGCGCTTGATCACGAACGGCTTGAACAGCTCGAGAGCCATCTGCTTGGGCAGACCACACTGGTGCAGCTTGAGCTGCGGGCCCACCACGATGACCGAACGGCCCGAGTAGTCCACGCGCTTTCCGAGCAGGTTCTGACGGAAACGACCCTGCTTACCCTTGAGCATGTCGCTCAGAGACTTGAGGGCGCGGTTACCGGTACCGGTAACGGGACGACCGCGACGACCGTTGTCGAACAGTGCGTCAACGGCCTCCTGCAGCATGCGCTTCTCGTTGTTCACGATGATCTCGGGAGCACCGAGGTCGAGCAGACGACGCAGACGGTTGTTGCGGTTGATCACACGACGGTAGAGGTCGTTGAGGTCGGAGGTGGCGAAACGGCCACCGTCGAGCTGAACCATGGGGCGAAGCTCCGGCGGAATCACCGGCACCACGTCGAGCACCATCGCGGCGGGCGAGGTGTCGTTCGTGAGGAACGAGCTCACCACCTTGAGACGCTTGATGGCGCGGATCTTGCGTTGGCCCTTGCCCTCTTCAATTTCAACGCGAAGCTTGATGGCTTCGGCAGCGAGATCGAAGTCGAGCAGGCGGCGCTTGATGGCCTCGGCGCCCATGTGGGCTTCGAAGTACAGACCGAAGCGGTCCTGCAGCTCGGCAAAGATGGCGTCCTCGGGCTTGAGGTCGCCCACCTTGAGGTTGCGGAAGTCATCCCACACGCGCTCCAGACGAGCAATCTCGTCGTCGGCGCCCTTGCGAATCTGACCCATCTCCTTCTCGGCGGAGTCCTTGGCGCGACGCTTCTGCTCTGACTTGGCGCCCTCGGCCTCGAGTGCTTCGAGGTCGGTCTCGAGGCGCTTCATGCGCTCGTCGACGGCCTTGTCGCGGCGATCGGCCAGGGTCTTGAGTTCGAGCAGCAGCTCCTTCTCAAGTCCGGGCATGTCTTGGTGGCGACCGTCTTCGTCGATCTCAATCACCATGTAGGCGGCAAAGTAGATGACTTTCTCGAGGTCCTTGGGTGCCATGTCGAGCAGGTAACCGAGACGGCTGGGCACACCCTTGAAGTACCAGATGTGCGTTACCGGAGCGGCCAGCTCAATGTGACCCATGCGCTCGCGACGCACGGAGGACTTGGTAACCTCCACGCCACAGCGCTCACACACGATGCCCTTAAAGCGCACGCGCTTGTACTTACCGCACGAGCACTCCCAGTCGCGCGAAGGGCCAAAGATCTGTTCGCCGAACAGACCGTCCTTTTCGGGCTTGAGGGTGCGGTAGTTGATGGTTTCCGGCTTCTTGACCTCACCGAACGACCAACGACGAATGTCGTCGGCGGTGGCGAGACCAATGCGGAGCTGTTCGAAACTAGTTGCGTCGAGCACGTTTACTCATTTCCTCTAACTCTGTCTGAATTCTCGCGCTTAGATCTCGTCGATTGACGTGGTCTCGAAGCGGGTGGAGATGTTGATGCCGAGCTCGCTCGCGGCGCGATCAGCTTCGTCGTCGTTGTCGCGCAGCGAGACCGGCTCGCCGGCTCCATTGAGCACCTCAACGTTGAGACACAGCGACTGCATCTCTTTCATGAGCACCTTGAAGGACTCGGGGATACCGGGCTCCTGGATGTTCTCGCCCTTGACGATGGCCTCGTAGACCTTGACGCGGCCCACGATGTCATCCGACTTGATGGTGAGAAGTTCCTGAAGGGCGTAGGCGGCACCGTATGCCTCGAGTGCCCACACCTCCATCTCACCAAAGCGCTGTCCACCGAACTGTGCCTTACCACCCAGCGGCTGCTGCGTGATCATGGAGTACGGTCCTGTCGAACGCGCGTGGATCTTGTCGTCAACAAGGTGGTGCAGCTTGAGGATGTACATGTAGCCGACCGAGATCGGGCGGGGGAACGGCTCGCCGGAACGACCGTCGAACAGCTCGGCCTTTCCGCTGGAACCGATGAGGCGGTCGCCGTCACGCGTGAGCGTGGTGGAGTCGAGCAGGCCTTCGATTTCTTCCTCGAGGGCACCGTCGAATACCGGGGTAGCAACCTTCGTGCCGGGCTCAGCCGAACGAGCGGCCTCGGGAAGCGTGGCGGCCCACTTGGGTGTGCCGTCGACGTTCCAGCCCTGCTTGGCAATCCAGCCGAGGTGCGTTTCGAGCACCTGACCGAAGTTCATGCGACCGGGGATACCCAGCGGGTTGAGCACCACGTCAACCGCGGTGCCGTCTGCCAGGAAGGGCATGTCTTCGATGGGAAGGATCTTGGCGATAACACCCTTGTTTCCGTGGCGTCCCGCGAGCTTGTCACCCTCGGTGATCTTGCGCTTCTGGGCGATGTACACGGTCACGCGCTGGTTAACACCAGAGCCGAGCTCGTCTTCTTCCTTCTCGGCGTCGAACACCTTGACGTCGATGATGGTTCCGGCTTCACCGTGAGGAACCTTGAGCGACGTGTCGCGCACCTCGCGGCTCTTCTCGTTGAAGATGGCGCGCAGCAGGCGCTCCTCGGCCGACAGCTCGGTCTCACCCTTGGGCGTGACCTTGCCGACGAGGATGTCGCCGGGGCGAACCTCGGCACCGATACGAATGATGCCGCGCTCGTCGAGGTTGGCGATCAGCTCGGGCGAGACGTTGGGCAGGTCGCGCGTGATCTCTTCTTTACCGAGCTTGGTGTCGCGGGCGTCGACCTCGTACTCCTCGATGTGAATCGAGGTGAGCACGTCGTCTTGCACGAGACGCTGGCTGAGAATGATGGCGTCCTCGAAGTTGTGACCCTCCCACGGCATGAATGCCACGAGCAGGTTCTTACCCAGAGCGAGCTCGCCGTCTTCGGTGGCGGGGCCGTCGGCCAGAACCTGGTTGACGGCAACCTTGTCGCCCTCGCTCACAATCACGCGGTGGTTGTAGCTCGTGCCCTGGTTGCTGCGCTCAAACTTGCGCAGCGGGTACTCGCGAGAACCGCCCTCGTCTTGCATCACGATGACGTGGCTGGCCGAAACCTCGGTAACCACACCGGCCTTGTCGGCAAAGATCACATCGCCGGCGTCAAATGCCGCATAGCTCTCCATGCCGGTACCCACGAGAGGCGCCTCCGACTTGATGAGCGGAACGGCCTGACGCTGCATGTTGGCACCCATGAGTGCGCGGTTGGCATCGTCGTGCTCGAGGAATGGGATGAGCGATGTAGCGACCGACACCATCTGGCGCGGCGAGACATCCATATAGTCCACGTCAGCGGCAAGAACGAGGTCGACCTCGCCACCCTTCTTACGCACGAGAACGCGATCTTCGGCGAAGTGCTGCTTATCGGCGGTCACCGCTGCGTTGGCCTGAGCCACCACGTGCTCGTCTTCCTGCGACGCGGTGAGGTAATCGATCTTGTCGGTGATCTTTCCGTTGACCACGCGGCGGTAAGGCGTCTCAATGAAGCCGAACGCGTTGATGCGGGCGAACGAAGCAAGGGAACCGATCAGACCAATGTTGGGGCCTTCCGGAGTTTCGATGGGGCACATGCGACCGTAGTGCGAGGAGTGAACGTCGCGCACGTCAACACCCGCACGCTCCCGCGACAGACCACCGGGGCCCAGCGCCGAGAGACGACGCTTGTGCGTGAGCCCGGCGAGCGGGTTGTTCTGGTCCATGAACTGCGAGAGCTGGCTGGTGCCGAAGAACTCCTTGATGGCTGCCACAACGGGACGCACGTTGATGAGCGTCTGCGGCGTGATGGCCTCAATGTCTTGAGTGGTCATGCGCTCGCGCACCACACGCTCCATGCGGCTAAGGCCGGTGCGCACCTGGTTCTGGATGAGCTCGCCGACGGCACGGATACGACGGTTACCGAAGTGGTCGATATCGTCAACGTTCAGCGGGATCTCGGCCTTCTTGCCGTCGCGCAGACCGGGAATCTTGACCTCCCCACGCGAGAGCAGTTCCTGGTCGGCAGCGTGCATCGACACGAGGTACTTGATTGTGGCAACGATGTCGGCCACGTTGAGCACCGACTCACTCAGCGGCAGGTCGAGGCCCAGCTTCTGGTTGAGCTTGTAACGGCCCACCTTGGCGAGGTCGTAGCGCTTGGAGTTGAAGTAGTAGTTCTCAAGAAGCACACGAGCGGCCTCGGCGGCCACCTGCTCTCCCGGACGCAGTTTGCGGTAAATGTCTTTGAGGGCTTCTTCCTTGGTGAGGATGTTGTCCTTCTCCAGGGTGAGCTCAATCGACTCGAAACCGGCAAACTCCTTGCGAATGTCTTCGGCGGTCAGGCCGAGAGCCTTGAGGAAGACCGTGACCGACTGCTTGCGCTTGCGGTCGATGCGCACGCCCACCTGGTCGCGCTTGTCGATCTCGAACTCGAGCCAGGCGCCGCGGCTGGGAATCATGCGGGCAGAGAAGATGTAGCTGTCCGAGGTCTTGTCGCTGACGCGCTCAAAGTACACGCCGGGGCTTCGCACGAGCTGCGACACAACGACACGCTCGGTGCCGTTGATCACGAACGTGCCCTTTTCGGTCATCAGGGGGAAGTCGCCCATGAAGACGGTCTGGGTCTTGATCTCACCCGTGTTGTGGTTCATAAACTCCGCTTCGACGTACAGCGGGGCGGCGTAGGTCTTGCCGCGCTCCTTGCACTGATCGAGCGTGTACTTCTCTTCTTCGAGGTAAGGGTTCGTGAACGAGAGCTGCATCGTCTCATCGAGGTTCTCGATGGGCGAGATTTCTTCGAAAATCTCCTCGAGGCCGGTACGGGAGGGGAGGTCTTGACGACCTTCCTTCTCGGCCTGGGCAACACGCTGCTGCCACTCCTCGTTGCCGACAAGCCACGCGAAGGACTCCGTCTGCAGATCAAGCAGATCGGGAACCTTGAGGGTGTCGGTGATTTTGGCGAACGAAAGTCGCGAAGAATCGCGACCGCTCTTTGTGGACTTGGAACCGTTGCGCGCAGCAGCCAAGATTTTTCCTCCGTGGGCCCGTGAGAGCCATCAAGTGTCGGTAGTGAGGGATAGAGCGCTTCGAAGACACGACAAAATCAACCATGGGTGGTGTCGTTACCAGTCCTGGTTGAGAGCCACCGCACCGACCGACATATGAAGGCACGACAAAACTTCAAGCGCAAAGTATAAGCATAGAACCGTTATGCAATTGTGTCCAGTCCTTAATGTGCCAGACCTTTAGAAGCCCGCAGATTCGTGGTAGAAAACGGCCCGATGCGCCCGAGGCGTGGGCGTTTTCGGGCGGGGCAACTCGACCGGATGCGCAGATAGTCTGATGTGGTGACTGCACCGCTGATGCGCCGACTGGCCAGCTCAGGCGTGATTGCCACGATTGAGCCCGATCCGTTTCAGGCTGGCGCTTTTATTCTGGATGTTGACGGCACTCCCCAGTCGCACATTTTTCCCGAGCGTCCCGATGAACTCTTTTTTGAGTACATTCGCCGCATGGGGCACGTTATTGATGTGGCGGCCCCCGCTGGCGAAGCCATCACGGCCATTCATCTCGGCGCCGGCGCGCTCACCCTGCCGCGGTACATTGAGGCCACGCGGCAGGGATCGCGCCAACAGGTGATCGACATTGATCGCGATCTGGTGGACTTTGTTCGCGAAGCGTTTCCGTTGCCAGCGCGCGCATCGATTCGCCTGCGTTACGGCGATGCCCGTGAGGTGATTAATAAGCTGCCGGCCGGACTTCGTGCCAGCGCAGATGTGATCACCGTCGACATCTTTGCCGGGGCACGCACCCCCGCACACGTGACCACCGTGGAGTTCTTCACCGAAGTCTCTGCCCTGCTCGCGCCCACCGGCGTGATGATTATCAACATCGCCGACGGGCCGGGGCTTGCCTACGCTCGGGGCCAGGTGGCCACGGTGGCACACGTGTTTGCCCACGTGGGCGTGATGGCCGAAGCGCAGGTGCTTAAAGGGCGACGGTTTGGCAACCTTGTGCTCGTGGCATCGAATCAGCCCGACGTGCTCGACGAACTCCCTCGCCTGATGGCGCGCGGGCCACACCCCGCCAGCTCGGTAGCCGGTCCCGAACTCACGCGCTTCATGGGCGGTGCCCTATTGACCACCGACGCCACAGCCGTGCCCTCCCCCACGCCACAGAAGACCATCTTTCAGATGACTAAGAAGAACTGATGGCTGACCTGACCCGGGTAGAGAAGTGGGCGGAGGCCCTGATTCGGCTGCACCTCAACCCGGAGCTGTGGAGCTTTCGGTTTGATCACGCCCGCACACGCGCCGGACTGTGCGATTTTCGCAGCCACACCATCAGCGTCTCTCGACACCTAGCCGCCCGCTACGAAGACGACGAGATTCACCAGGTTCTGCTGCACGAAGTAGCTCACGCGCTTGCCGGCATGGGGGCGGGTCACGGCGCCAAGTGGCGCTCTATTGCCCGAGACCTGGGTTACGACGGCAAGCGCATCCACGACGGCAGTGTGGCTAAAGAACTGGCGCCCTGGCTCGGCGTGTGCCCGGCGGGTCACGAGCACTATCGCTTCCGCGCTCCGACACGACCCCTCTCGTGCGGGGCATGCACGCGCAGATTTTCGCGGTCGAACCTCATCGAGTGGACCAAACGCGACGTACTCTAGAAGATGAGACAACAGGAAGGTCGTGGATTACGTGTTCGTCTTCCTCCGCTTCACCCTTGACACCACCCCCGATGCCGCGTGGGACGCGTTGCGCTCTCCCGCCGTGTTTCGTAAAGCATCGGCGCCGCTTATACGCGTGCGGTCACGAGAGAAGGGGGGCTTTCCTGATCGCTGGATCGACGGCACACCCCACGAGGTGAGTCTCAGCCTGCTCGGCATCTTCCCGCTGGGCCACCAGCGCATTCTCGTCTCGCTCGGAGAACGCCCCGGCGGGGTGCGCATGATTGTCGACAAAGGCGCCGGGCTCTCGGGGTTCCTGCGAGTGATGCCCAAGTGGGATCACCGCATGGCCGTCTCGGCAACCGACGAGGGGCGCACGCTGTTTCGCGATCGGCTCGCTGTGCGAGCGGGGTTGCTCACGCCGTTCGTGTGGATTTCAATGTGGGCGTTCTGGCAAGTGCGCGGCGCTCGGCTCAAGAAGCTCGCTCCCACCTGGCGTGAACCGCACACGAGCCAGGTGCCGCACACCGACTAGCGGGTTGCGTGCTGAGCCAATTTCTCTCGCGGACGTCGGCACAACCGCACGGGCAACGCAAAAGCCACGCAACCTCGGCTGCGTGGCTTTTGACGAATGCGGGCGCTAGGCCTGAGCGTCTGTCTCGTCGAGCGACACCATGGCGTCGGAAGACGACAGGGCACGAAGCTCGAGAGCGAACTCGTCGACAATGCGACGCTGTTCTTCGAGCAGCGTGAGGCGCGACTCGGTGTCTCCCAGAAGCTCACCGTTGTGCTCGGCGAAGCGAACCGTGAGCTGTTCTGCAGTGGCACGGGCACGCGTAATGGTGTTGGCCGCGGCATTACGAGCAGCCTGCAGAATCTCTTCGGCGCGGGAACGGGACTGGCTGAGGAACTCCTCGGCCTGGGCGCTGAGCTCTCCGGCTTGATTGGTCATTACAGCCAGACGCTCGCTGGCCTCTTCGGTGATGCGCTGGACGTGAGCGATGGCCTCTTCGTGCAGAGCGAGACGCTCCCGCTCAGCATCGATTTGGGCAACCTTGATTTCGCGCTCGATACGCAGCTGCTCGCGCTCGGCCATCTGGCGAAGTGTCGAGAGCTCGGTCTTGACGTCTTCGGTCTCCTGGTGAACGCGCGAGCGAATGTCGGAAGCTTCGCGCTCGGCTTCAGCAATGATTGCCGCCGACTTGCGCTGGGCAATCTCGATCGAGGTGCGCGCCTCGGCGTTGCGAGCATCGGCCTGGATGGTCAGCTCGGTCACGCGACGCTCGGCGTCAACACGAAGCTCCTCGGAACGGGCCTCGGCCTCGGCAACGCCCTTTTCCGCCTTGAGGCGTGCGGAGCGGGTGACCTGCTCTGCCTCGGCACGAGCGCTCTCGCGAAGAACGCGAGCCTCAGCCGTGGCATCTTTGACCATCTTGTCGGCTTGCTCTTCGGCAACACGCAGAGTGTGTTCGAAGGCCGAACCCAGGTCGGCAAACGTGGGCTTAGAGTTGGCGCGCTTGAGAACGCCACGCAGGTCGGTGAGCTCACGCGTGAGGCGCTCAACCGACTTTTCTGCGGTTGAGCGGTCTCCCTCGAGCTGCTCGACCTTGGCGGTGGCGTCGGAGATGGCGGTCAACACCTCGTCGCGGTCGTAACCACGGCGCGATGTGCGGAAAGAGCGAGTGTCAACCATTTATTAGTTCTCCTCAGCGTCGTAAGCGTTAGCGCTCGAGTCGTTGGCAGCGGAAGCATCGGCAACGAGCATTGCCCGAATGTCGTGCGCGAACGCATTGACACTGGTGCGCTGCTCTTCGAGTTCTTCAAGACGCGACACGGCTCCGTCGAGGAGGCCCTGTGCGTGGTCGTACATGCGGTGCGTCAGACCCTCGGCGCGGGCGTCGGCACGAGCAACCAGACCGTCTGCGGTCTCCTGCGCGTGCGATACAAGCGCCTCGCCATCTTGACGAGCCTTGACGAGGAAGAGCTCAGCCTCGCGAACGACGTCGGCTCCCTGCTCATCGGCATCGATGACCTGCTTGTTGGCCTCTTTCGAGATGTCGGCAATGTAGGTGGCCGACTGTTCGCTCATCCGACGCGTGTCGCGCTCGGCCTTCTCCTGCGACGCTTCGATCTCGCGCTGAATGCGCTGCTGCTCGCGCTCGTTGAGCTGGCGCAGTGTGCCCATCTCCGAGCGAGCGTCTTCAGTTTCTTTCTGAACCTGAGCGGCAATGGCAACAGCCTGTTCGTCGGCCTGCTCCATGATGCGCTCGCCCTGAACGCGAGACTCCTCGAGAGCCACCTTCGCGTCTTCGAGCTTGCGCTCAGCCTCGGCGATAGCCATAGCCGACTTGCGCTCGCCCTCAGATCGGATGGCCGAAATACGGGCATCCGCTTCGGAATTGAGCTTCTCTGCGTGACGCTGAGCCGAAGCTGTTACCTCATCGGCTTCAGCCTTGGCGGCATCGCGAGCAATGTTGGCCTCGGCCGTGGCGTCCGAAATGAGCTTGCCGGCCTGCTCCTCAGCAACGCGGAGGGTCTGCTCGAACGCAGCACCGAGATCGGAGAATGACGGCTTGGCATTGGCACGCTTGAGCGCGCTGCGCACCTCGTTGAGTTCACGAGTGATGCGCTCAATGGCCTGGTCGGATTCTTCACGCTCACGCTCGGCGCGCGAGATGCGACCGGTGAGTTCCGTGAAGGCGCGATCGACGTCTTCGGGCTCAAAGCCCGACCGGGACGTGCGGAACGAAGGTGAGTCTGCCACGGGAATCTTTCCTTGCGGTTAGAGCGAAGAACCGGCGAGCCGATGCCTCGCAAAATCACGAGAAGTACGAAGGCGAAGACATACGTCTCCGTAAAAGAGTGTAAGGGATAAATTGAAGGTTTGGCTAGTTGAGTCTGCCCACAGATGCCAGGGCGGCGCGAAGTAAAACACCTCTTCCGCCCTCCATCTCAGTGGTGACCGCATCGGCAAGGGCTTCCTCAGGGGTTAACCACGTAACTTCGAGCGCATCTTGGCGCGGTTCGCACGTTCCCGTGACGGGAACGACGAAGGCTAACGAGACCGCGTGCTGGCGATCATCCGTGAAGGGAGACCTTCCGGATTCGGGAAAATACTCGGCAACAGAGAACGGATGCGCACTCGCCGGAAGTAGCGGAAAGGCCATCGGCCCCAGGTCTTTCTCGATGTGGCGAAAGAGAGCTTCGCGCACCGTTTCGCCGTACATCACGCGGCCCGACACGATCGTGCGGGTAATTGACCCGGTTGTGGTGGCGCGCAGAAGCAAACCGACATCGATGACGCGGCCCAGGCCATCGACGCGCACAGGCACAGCCTCCACATAAAGAAGGGGCAGACGCAGGCGGATGGCGGCCAACTCGTCGTCGCCCAGCCATCCAGAGTTGGGATCGGGGGTGCGCACGCTCATGTGTTCATCATACGAAGGAGGGCAGAAACGGCGCGACCTCGAGAGGATTTGGCGGTCCTAAGTGGGATTTGACGCCCCGCCCGCGACAACCCCCTCGCACAGACACGCTGTGCTCGGCGCGAGCGTGGGCCCAGCGGGTTCACCAACGCCTACCAGAGCACAAAAGTAAATCGCCCCTCGCAAGGAGAGGCGATTTACTTTGGCGGTCCCGGTGGGAGCCGTCGGCAGTCCACAGGACTGCCTCCTCCCAAATCCCAGCACGAACAAACCAAGTCAATAAAAAAGACTCCCGAACATGGGAGTCTTTTTTATTGGCGGTCCCGGTGGGATTTGAACCCACGGTGCGCTTTCACGCACACAACTTTTCGAGAGTTGCACCTTCGGCCGCTCGGACACGGAACCGAGAACGAGTTTACGCGAGGCCACGGGGTTGGGGCTAATCCGGGCAAAACTAGCGGGCACTGTCGGTGCGCGCCCGTAAAGTGAACACCATGGCCAAGACCACCGCTCCCGGATTCCGCTGCGTCGAGTGTGGCTGGACCAGCGTCAAGTTTGCCGGCCAGTGCGGCGAGTGCCAAGCCTTCGGCACCGTCACCAGTGTGGGCGAGCAGACGGGCATCACGGCGCGCGTCACGGCGACCCCAGTAGGTGGCGAACGTCAGGCCGTTCCCATCACCCAAACCTCGGGCAGCGAGCTGACCCACCGTCCCACCGGCATCGGCGAGTTTGATCGCGTGCTCGGTGGCGGCATCGTGGCCGGCGCCGCCATCCTGCTCTCGGGTGAACCGGGTGTGGGCAAGTCGACCCTGCTGCTCGAAGTGGCGTCCCGCGCTGCTGCCGGTGGTCAGCGCGTGCTCTATGTGAGTGCCGAAGAATCGGTGAATCAGGTACGCATGCGTGCCACGCGCACCGGCGCCCTGCACGAGAACCTCTTTGTAGCCGCCGAGACCGACCTCTCATTCATCCTCGGTCAGGTGCAGGCCATCACACCCGACCTGCTGATTGTCGACTCAGTGCAGACCGTGGCCAGTCCCGGTGTTGATGGCCTCGCCGGTGGTCCGAGTCAGGTACGCGAGGTCGCCACGGCGCTGTTGCGCACGTGCAAGGAGTCAGCTCTGCCGTTGATACTGGTGGGCCACGTCACCAAAGACGGCAGCATCGCCGGGCCTCGCATGCTCGAACACCTCGTGGATGTGGTGTGCCACTTTGAGGGCGATCGTCAAACGGCACTTCGTTTCGTGCGGTCGCTCAAGAACCGCTTTGGCCCCACCGACGAGGTGGGCTGCTTCGAAATGACCGGTGACGGCATTGCGGAGGTGCCCGATCCCAGTGGGCTCTTTCTTTCCCGCTCACAGCACGCGGTGAGCGGCACATGTGTCACCGTTGCCATGGAGGGTCGTCGCGCTCTGCCCGTGGAGATTCAGGCTCTCGTGGTTCCCACGTCAGCCCCCAACCCGCGGCGGGTCACCAACGGCGTGGACTCGTCGCGCGTGGCCATGATTCTGGCTGTTCTCGAACGACGAGCACGCCTCACGCTCAGCGACAAAGACGTCTACGTCTCGACCGTGGGCGGCGTGCGTCTCACCGAACCCGGCGCCGACCTCGCGATTGCGATTGCCATCGCCAGTGCATTTCACGACCGCGCGGTCGCACACACCGTGGCCGCCTTTGGTGAAATCAGTTTGGCCGGCGAAGTGCGGCCGGTTGCCGGTTCACGCGTGCGCGCCACCGAGGCCGGGCGACTGGGCTTCGACACGATTGTTGATGACGGTGCCGGCACAGTGCATCACGCACTGTCGGCGGCGCTGGCGACGGGCAAGGGCGCAAAAGAGCGGGAGCTCGACGCGGCGTTCTGACGCGGTTTCGATACGCCAACTTCGTTGGCTACTCAACCAGCGGTGTTACTCAACCAGCGGTGCCACTCAACGGGCGGGGCGGTTTCGATACGCCAACTTCGTTGGCTACTCAACCAGCGGTGTTACTCAACCAGCGGTGTTACTCAACCAGCGGTGCCACTCAACGGGCGAGGGCTAGTAGAGCAGGAACTGCTTTGACTCCTGGGACTGCGCCCCACCGAGCGACGTGGTGAGGTAGTACGAAGCACCCTCGCCCACGGCGGCTTCCCGGGCCGTGTCACACGTGTCGGGCGAACTACGCTCGCGCACCCAGCTCACGGGCGTGCCCGTTTTTTCCGTCTTTCGCGGGGGGAGGAGCATCCAGAAGTCTGTCTTTTCGGTCTGACAGTCGGTGGACTGCCACCACAGATCGTCGCCACTGGTCACCTGGAACACCTGTTGCGAGGTGCCCACGTTGACCTTGCACTCGGTCGTGCCCTTATTGGTGACCGTCATGCTCAGCTGAGGCAACTCACCGGCGGCGTAGTCGGTCTTGTCGGTGAACGCCCCCACCGTGAGGTTCTTGGCCAGGCACTCCGGCGCGGTTCCCGTGTACTGAGCCGCCGCATCAGCAACACCGGGCGTGCTTGTTGTCGTGGGGGTCGGTGAAACGAGCGGAATCTGATTCGGGGTGCTCGTGGAAGTTCGCGTGGGGGTGGGTGCGGGCGTGGTTGCCGACCCGCAACGAGAGAAGAGAACGATGACAAGAATCACCACAACAACAAAAACGAGAAAAACTGCGAGCCGACGACGACGATAGACCGCAGGTGAATAGCGGCGACGGACGGGAGGAGTGTTGCTCACCCTCTCACGATACGGGGAGGGTTTTGAGCATCCGGGTATTTCCCAGGGTGTTCTGCTTTACCCGGGCAAGATCCAGGAACTCGGCAACACCCTCATC
>JAIOXH010000017.1 GCA_021741765.1 Aurantimicrobium sp.
TGGGTCAATCAAATCTGTTTCGCGGAAACGTGGTCTCATCGTCGTCACAGCGAATCGTTGTCGATGTCGCGGGGGAATCGATCACGTTGCCGTCCTCGCGGTCTGCTCGAGACAGCGGCGATATCTCCGTGGGAATGCGACCTGAAAAGGCGCACATGCATCTCGGTCGTGCAAAAACACCCAGCGACCACAACGCTCTCACGGGCGGACGGGTGACCGCGGTTTCCTATTCTGGCGTGAGCACTCAGTACACGGTTAACTTCCCTTCGGTGGGCACCGTTCTGGTCTTCCAGCAGAACGCAGACTCGGGCGGTCCGGTTGCGGCGGGCACGGAGGTGAGCGTGAGCTGGCCGATCGAGTCGACGTTTGGTTTGCACGATCATCGGACGATTGACGTAGCAGCGGCAAACGACAAACAGGAAGCGTAGCCGTGGCACTCGCGGGTTTCGCCGACACGTCGTCGCGCAAGACGGTAGCGCCGATGCGCAAAAGCCGGGTCGTTATCCTGCTTCTGCTTCCCGGTATCGCATACCTGGGTCTATTCTTTCTGGCCCCCCTGGTGGCCCTGCTCATCACCTCTTTTCAGGCGCCAGATCCCAATTCGTTCGACTTCGGGGCTTACGTTTACGCCTTCGAGTGGCAAAACTACGTTGCCGGGGTGGCTGAGTATTGGCCCATTTTCCTCAGGTCCTTTTTCTACGCCATCGTCGCGACCGTTGCCGCCCTGGTCATCGGCTACCCCATCGCCTACTTCATCGGCGTTTATCTGCGGGGCAGAGCATCGCTTCAGGCGTTCACCCTGATATTGGTCGTCGCTCCCTTCTTCATCAGCTTTCTGTTGCGCACCCTCGCGTGGAAGCAAATCCTGGGCGATGACAGCTGGCTCGTCACGACGCTCAAATCCCTGTCGATCATGCCCGCCGACGGGCACATTACGGGAACCGCATTTTCGGTCATCTTCGGTTTGACCTACAACTTCATTCCCTTCATGGTGCTGCCCATTTATGCGAGTTTGGAACGTCTCGATCTGCGCTACCTCGAGGCGAGTAGCGACCTTTACTCTCGACCGTCGACGACATTCTTCAAGGTGACCTTGCCGCTCTCCCTGCCCGGTGTCGTCTCCGGAACATTGCTCACGTTCATTCCCGCATCGGGCGATTACATCAATGCGTCGGATGACTTTCTCGGTGGACCGAGTACGCAGATGGTCGGTAACCAGATTCAGTCGAACTTCTTGAAGCTTCTCGACTACCCCATGGCCGCGGTGTTGTCGGTGGTTCTCATGGGAATCATCATGGCCATTGTCACCTTCTACGTTCGGCGCAGCGGAACGGAGGATCTGGTCTAATGCGACTCTCTCTCGGCAGGTGGCTGTTGCCCCTCTATACGGCCCTGGCGCTCATCCTGCTTCTCATTCCCATTGCCTATACCTTCGTCTTTTCGTTCAACGATTACTTCAAGACGAACATTGACTGGCAGGGCTTCACGTTCCGCAACTGGACCAACGTGTGCGACGCTCAGGGACTCTGTTCCGCTTTTGGCAACAGTTTGATGATTGGTGTTGTGTCCACCGTTCTGGCCACGGCGATGGGTACCGCTCTTGCTCTGGCTCTCGCCAGGTACAAGTTTCGCGGCCGCAGCATCATCAGCCTGCTCATCTTTGTTCCTATGGCGACGCCCGAAGTTGTTCTGGCGGCCGGGCTGGCGTCTCAATTCTTTACGCTCAACGTGGAAAAGGGCTTGGGCACGGTGATCCTCGCTCACACGCTCTTCTGCCTGAGCTTTGTTGTTGTCACGGTCAAGGCCCGCGTGGCGAGTCTCGACCCCGCACTCGAAGAGGCCGGCCGCGACCTGTACGCACCGCCGTCACAGGTGTTCTGGCGAATCACGTTCCCGCTGCTGGTCCCCGGCATTCTCGCTGCAGCCCTGTTGTCGTTCGCCCTGAGCTTTGACGACTTCATCATCACGTATTTCAACTCGGGCAGCCTGCAGACGTTCCCAACGTTCATCTACATTTCTGCGAGTCGAGGGGTTCCGGCCGAGGCCAATGTGATTGCTTCGGCGGTATTCATTATCACGTTGGCCCTCGTCGTCACGTCGCAGGTTGTTTCCCGCGCGCGCGCTAAGGCGCTCAAGCGCAACGCATGAGTTAGACTTGATCCCACAAGTAAATAAGACCGATAGTTCGGTGCGGGAGAGTCCGCTGGGTTGGCATTGGCCTTCCCGAGCAGACACCGAAGGAGCAATCCTCCCCGACAATCTCTCAGGTGCAATAAACCGCGTCGAACTGGTCACTCTGAAAAGAAGGTATGCACGCAGTGCCTCACCCACGGTGTAAACCGCGGCAGTCTCCGGTTTCGGGCCTCCGCGGTGAATCTCTCAGGTAGCGCAGACAGAGGGGGAGTTCACGTTTCGTAATAGATAATGGTGGATTCCTTGGGTATTACTTCGCGGCAGACGCCGCTTCACAGCCTGCACGAGGCGCTCGGTGCGTCGTTCACCGATTTCGCCGGATGGCAGATGCCGGTGCGCTACACGAGCGACCTCGCCGAGCACCATGCCGTTCGCGCCACGGCGGGGCTGTTTGACGTCTCGCACATGGCCGAGTTCGAGGTGTCTGGCCCGCAGGTGGGCGCCTTCCTCGACTATGCCGTGTCATCGTGGCTCTCGCCCGTCGAACTGGGGCAGGCCAAGTATGCCCTCCTGCTCAACGAAGATGGTGGGGCCATCGACGACCTGATCGTCTATCGCACCGGCCCGTTCCAGTACTTCGTGGTGGCAAATGCGGGTAACCGCGAGCCCGCGTGGTCGGCGCTCAAGCAGCGGGCGGTTGACTTTGACGTCGAACTGCACGACGTCAGCGACCAAACCGCACTGCTCGCACTGCAGGGGCCCAAGGCCTATGAGACGCTGATGCGCGTGTTCGGTTTAGAGGTGGGCACGACGCCCCTGGCCGACCTCAAGTACTACCGAGCGATACCGGCGCGCTTCGAGGGTGAGCCGGTTCTGATCGGTCGCACGGGGTACACCGGCGAAGACGGCTTCGAACTGTTCATCGATGTGAGTCACGCGGTGGCGCTCTGGCAAGCGCTCATGAACGCGGGCGGCCCCCTCGGGCTGGTTCCCGCGGGGCTCGCCTGTCGCGACACCCTGCGTCTCGAGGCGGGCATGCCCCTCTACGGTCACGAGCTCAACGCCACAACAATGCCGGTCCAGGCGGACCTCGGACGGGCGGTCTCTCTGGTCAAAGGAAACTTTGTGGGGCGCGATGCCGTCGTTGAGGGCCCCGGTTTTGGCGCCCCCGTCTTGGTGGGCCTCATTGGTGACGGCCGTCGTGCACCGCGCGCCGACTATCGCATCTTTGTGGGCGATGTGCCGGTGGGAGTTGTCACCTCGGGTGCCTTGTCGCCCACGCTCGGGTATCCCATCGCCATGGCATACGTCGACCCCGACTATGCCGAATCCGGCTCCGGTCTTGAGGTAGACGTTCGCGGCACACGTCTTCCCGTTGTTGTTGCCGATCTTCCCTTCTACCAACGAAAGAAGAACTAACCATGTCTCTACCAAACGATCTGGGTTACACGGCCGAACACGAGTGGCTGCGCATGGATGGCGACGAAGCCACCGTGGGAATTACCGCCTACGCTGCCGAAAAGCTGGGTGACGTGGTGTACGTCGACCTTCCCAAGGTGGGCCAGAAGGTGACGGCCGGCAGTGTGGTCGGAGAAATCGAGTCGACGAAGTCCGTCGGTGAACTGTTCGCACCCGCCACGGGAACGGTCACGGCCACCAACGACTCCGTTGTCGCTTCACCCGAACTCGTGAACCACGACGCCTTCGGCCAAGGTTGGCTTATCAAGATGACCATCGACGAGGCGCCCGCGCTCCTCACGGCTGACGAGTACGCAGCCCTCACGGGCGAGTAGAAAGGTGGCACGCCCGTTCGTCGAGCGCCACATCGGCATCACTGACGATGCCGAACAGATCATGTTGGATGAGGTCGGTTTTGCCAGCCGCGACGACCTGATGCGCGCCGCGGTTCCGCGCAGCATTGCGGTCGAGGGTTTTCGCTCCGCCGAAGACTCCCTGTTGCCCGAACCCATCACCGAAGCCGAGGCGCTGGCGCAGCTGCGCGAACTCGCGTCGGCAAACCGGGTGCGGCGCTCGTTCATCGGCCAGGGGTACTACGGCACCTTCACGCCGACGGTAATCGCGCGCAACGTGCTTGAAAACCCGAGCTGGTACACGGCCTACACGCCCTACCAGCCCGAGATTTCGCAGGGGCGTCTCGAAGCCCTGATTAATTTTCAGACCATGGTCACCGACCTCACCGGTCTCGACATTTCGAATGCCTCCATGCTCGACGAGTCGACCGCAGCGGTGGAGGCCATGCTCTTGGCGCGCCGCGCATCCTCGTCGACATCGAACCGCTTTGTTGTTGATGCCGACGTGCATCCCCAAACACTGTCACTCTTGATCGGTCGCGCCGAACCGCTCGACATTGAGATTGCCGTGGTTGATGTGGCTGCGGGCGACGCGCTGTCTGAGGGTTTCGGTCTGCTCGTTCAGTACCCGGGTTCGTCGGGACGCGTGTGGAATCCCGCCGACGTTATCGCCGCGGCAAAGTCTGCCGACATGACCGTTGTGGTTGCCACCGACCTGCTGGCGTTGACGCTTCTGACCTCGCCCGGAGAATTGGGCGCCGATGTGGCGGTGGGAACGAGTCAGCGCTTTGGTATTCCGCTGGGCTTTGGTGGTCCGCACGCCGGGTTCTTGGCCGTGCGCGCAGGTCTCGAGCGAACAATGCCGGGTCGGCTCGTGGGAGTGAGCCGCGATGCCAATGGTGAGCCGGCGTACCGACTCACCCTGCAGGCTCGCGAGCAGCACATCCGTCGTGAAAAAGCGACGTCGAACATCTGCACCGCCCAGGTGTTGCTGGCGGTAATGGCCGGCATGTACGCGGTGTATCACGGCCCCGACGGGCTTCGCGACATCGCCCGCAGTGTGCACGAGCGGGCCACCCGCATGGCCGCGGGTCTGGCTGCCGGTGGTCATTCGCCGACTCATGCCGCCTTCTTTGACACGGTGACGTTTGCGTCCGCCGATGCTGCCTCACTCGAGGCTCGCGCCGCCGAGGCCGGCTACCTGCTGCGCCGCAACGGTGATCAGATTTCGCTCTCGGTTGACGAGACCACCACCGACGCCGAAGTTGCTGAACTCCTTGCGCTTCTTGGCGGTAAGCCTGCCCCGGCCACAGAATCCGCTCTGCCAAAGGATCTCGTTCGCACGAGCGCCTTCCTCACCCACGAGGTGTTCAACTCGCACAGGTCCGAAACAAGCATGATGCGGTATCTCAAGCGCCTCGCCGACTTCGATTACGCCCTCGACCGGGGAATGATTCCGCTCGGCTCGTGCACCATGAAGCTCAACTCCGCCACCGAGATGGCCGCGGTCAGTTGGCCGGAGTTCTCCGGGCTTCACCCGTTCGCGCCGGCCGACGACGCCCAGGGCTACGACCGACTCGTGCGCGATCTCGAGGCGTGGTTGATCGAGGTGACGGGATACGATTCCGTTTCGCTGCAGCCCAACGCGGGCAGTCAGGGTGAACTCGCCGGCCTTCTGGCCATTCGGGCCTATCACCTGGCCAACGGTGACGCACAGCGAACGGTGTGCGTTGTTCCCTCGAGTGCACACGGCACCAATGCCGCCAGCGCCATCCTCGCGGGCATGCGCGTTGTCGTGGTGGGATGTGACGAACTCGGCAACATCGACCTCGCCGACCTGAGTCAGAAAATTGCCGAGGCGGGCGACGAACTCGCCGCCCTCATGATTACGTATCCCTCGACGCACGGTGTTTACGAGCACGAGATCCTCAAGGTCACGCGCGCCGTGCACGACGCCGGTGGGCAGGTCTACGTCGACGGCGCCAACATGAACGCCATGACCGGTTTTGCGCGCTACGGCGACCTCGGTGGCGATGTGTCGCACCTCAACTTGCACAAGACCTTCTGTATTCCACACGGCGGAGGTGGTCCGGGCGTCGGACCGGTGGGCGCCAAGGCGCACCTCGCGCCCTACCTTCCGGGTCACGGGGGAGTGGCAATGCGCGACAGAACGCTGCTTACGCCCCAGGGTCTCGGCACGGTGGATCACGGTGGACCGCAGATTTCGGCGACCCCGTTCGGCAGCCCGAGTATCCTGCCCATCTCGTGGGCGTACGTGCGCATGATGGGCGCTGAGGGTCTGCGCCACGCAACGGCAACGGCTGTTCTGTCGGCAAACTACATCGCGCGACGACTGGCTGATTACTACCCTGTGCTCTACACGGGCGAAAACGGCCTCATCGCTCACGAGTGCATTCTCGATCTTCGCCCGCTCACCGAGCGCACCGGGGTGACCGTGGATGATGTGGCCAAGCGCCTCATCGACTACGGTTTCCATGCGCCCACTATGAGTTTTCCGGTTGCCGGCACGCTCATGGTCGAACCCACCGAGAGCGAAGATCTCAACGAAATCAATCGCTTCATCGATGCGATGATTGCCATTCGCCTCGAGGCGGATGCCGTGGCCGAGGGAACGTGGCCCGCCGACAACAATCCGCTGGTCAATGCGCCGCACACGGCGGCTGACCTCGCGGGGGAGTGGGAGCGCCCCTACGCGCGCACTCTCGCGGTGTACCCGTTTGCGCGCGAAACCTCAGACGTGACGTCGCTCACGCGCATCCGCTCCAAGTACTGGCCTCCCGTGCGCCGGGTAGATAACGCCTTCGGCGATCGCAACCTGGTGTGCTCGTGCCCGCCGCCCGAGGCGTTCGCGAGCGTTTAGTGGCCGAACGGCTTTCTACTTGTCGGGCGAGTAGAGCGAGCGCATGAGGTCAGTCATGGTCGTGTCTAGAGCGCCGGCAATGCGGTACCACGTGTCAACCGATCCGTTCGACTGCCCGTTCTCAATGGAAATCAGGGTTCGACGACTCACGCCGGTCTTTTCGGCCAGCGCGTCATAGGTGAGTCCCGCGTCATTGCGACGACGACGAAACTCCAATCTCAGGGCGCCAAAATTTGGCACCGCCGAGGAGCGGTGTGGGGGCATAAGTCCTACGAAACCACGACGGCCGGTGAATGTCAGTGTTGAAGCCTGCACTATGCCGGGTTTTCCGAGAGAGAGAAGACGACTGATGTCACTTCTCCAGAGCCCTCACCAGAGTGAGGAGGCGACGGTTTTGATCAGAGTGAATATTTCTTCACTAGGATTGAAGTGGATTCCGTCTTGGGGGGAGTCCACAAAGTCGCTAGCTAAGAAGCTGGCGGTTTTGTGTTTAACTGACGAGTCGTTTTTAGGTGCCGGGCAAGAATCCGGGTATGAGCGATGCCACCAGCGCGTAGCCCGTAAACGACAGCACGTCGAGAATAAAGTGCGCAATCACGAGCGGCATGACACGGCCCCAGCGTTGGTACGCGAGTCCGAACAAGATGCCCATGATCACGTTTCCGACGAACGGACCAAAACCCTGATACAGGTGATAGCTGCCGCGCAGCACCGCGCTGAATCCGATCACCGCCCAGGGTTTCCAGCCGAGCTCGCGCAGCCGGGTAAACAGATACCCCACCACAATGATCTCTTCTTCGAGTGCGGCCCGGGCCGCCGCGAGAATCAGCACGGGTAGCGTCCACCAGTACGTTCCGAGCGCGGTGGGAACAATGGTCACAGTGATGCCGAGCGCGTTACCGGCTAGGTAGAGCAGAATGCCGGGAATTCCGATGACCGCGGCGAGAAGCACGCCCCATCCGACGTCTCGGCCCGGCCTGGTGAGGTCGAAGCCAATGGCGCGAAACGGGTTGCGACCGGGTTGCCAGAGCAGATAGAGCACGAGCGCCACCGGAGCGAGGGCGAAAGCGACACCCATGAGCTGGTAAAGCAGGTCAAAGATCTGTTCGTCGGCAAGCGGGCGATTGATGGTTGCGGTCTGTTCGGCCAGCGCCTCGGTGCGCGTCAGTCGCTGAAAGATGGCCACGATCGAGTACGCGGCTGATTGTCCGAGCGACAAGGCCAGCACGATAACGATTTCTAAAATCATTCGCGTGCGGCTGCGCGCGGCAGACCACTCCGCCCGTTTGTCCGTCACGAGCAGAGTCTAGGGTTTCGTCATCGCAAAAAGCCGAATGGTAACGAAACCATAACGTCGGCGTGATTCACTCGTGTCTTCTCGTAGTGTTGTGAGGCGCGGCAATGTCGCCTCGCCCTTGAGAAGCAATATTCGGAGGTACCACGTGAAAAAATCTCGCATAGCTGCCCTCGTCGCCGTTGCGGCGACCGCGGCTCTCTTCTTGTCGGGGTGTGCGCCCCAGTCTGAGGTTGTCTCAGGCTCCAACCTGTCTGTGGCGTGGAACCAGCCGTTCTATTCCTACAACGGAGCGACGAGCTACGGAAACGCCACGGCCAACGCCAACATCATTTACGCAACCGGCTCCGCTTTCAACTACTACAACGATGTTCCTGAGCTGGTGAAAGACACATCGTTCGGAACCTACGAGAAAATCTCTGATGAACCGCTCGTGGTTAAGTACACGCTGCCCGACACGGCCAAGTGGTCTGACGGACAGCCCGTTACGGCCGCCGACCTTATGCTCAGCTGGGTCGCCGTGGGTGGCGTCTACAACGACACCGAATTCGACCCCTCGGAGTACACGGACCCCGACACGGGAGAGCTCGACGGCAAGCAGCCGGCTGACGTCGTCTACTTTGACTCCGGTGCCGACCCCACCAACCCCTCGGGACTCGGTCTGGTGACCGACCTGCCCGAGGTGAGTGCCGACGGCAAGAGCGTCACGCTCACCTACTCGAGCCCCTACGTTGACTGGGAGCTTGCATTTGGTGTTGGCCTGCCCGCACACATCATCGGCAAGAAGGCCCTCGATGCAGGGTCGAACGCCGATGGCGCCGCTGCCGTTCTCACGGCCATCCAAGACAAGGACACCGCTGCGCTGGCTGCGATCTCCAACTTCTGGAACACCGGCTACAACTTCACCGAGTTGCCGACGGACGCCGAGCTCCTTGTAGCCAACGGCCCCTACGTGATCAGCGACTTTGTTGCCGACCAGTACATCACACTGACCGCCAACAAGAACTACGCCGGTGCGCACAAGCCGAAGGTCGAAGAGATCTCGGTTCGTTTCATCACCGACCCCATGGCGGCCGTTCAGGCGCTCCAGAACGGTGAAGTCCAGATCATTTCGCCCCAGGCCACGGCCGATGTGGCAGATGCCCTGAACGCGCTTGACGTGACCACGCTCTTCGGAGACGAGGGTACCTACGAGCACATCGACCTGCAGTTCGCCAACGGCAAGAGCGGCACCATGGACAACCCCAAGCTCCGCGAGGCGTTCATGAAGATCATTCCTCGTGCCGACATCGTGGAGAAGCTGATTGTGCCCCTGAACGCAAATGCTCAGGTACGTAATTCGCAGCTCTTCCTGCCCGGTGCTGCCGGATACGACGAGTCGGTTGCCAACAACGGCTCTGCCGCCTACGCCGAGGTTGACATCGAGGGTGCCAAGGCGCTCATCGCTGAGTCGGGCGTTACCAACCCCGAGGTCTGCATGCTCTTCAGCTCGACGAACCCTCGTCGCGCCAACGAGTTTGCGCTCATCCAGCAGTCGGGTGCGCTCGCCGGATTCAACATCACCGATTGCTCGAGCGAAGACTGGGGTGGCCTACTCGGCACGCCCGGCGCATACGATGCGTCGCTCTTTGGATGGCAGTCGACCAGCCTCGGTGTGACTAACAGCAGTCCGACGTTCAAGACGGACGGTATCAACAACCTCAACTACTACAGCAACCCCGAGGTTGACGCGCTGCTCGACGAGCTCGACGGTGAGTTTGACGCCGCCAAGCAGATCACTCTGCAGCAGGAGATCGACAAGCTCCTGTGGTCCGACTTCTACGGAGTCACCGTCTTCCAGTTCCCCGCTGTGACGGCCTACGACCAGAACAAGATTGCGAATGTTTCGCAGTCGCCTCTGGCCCCGACCGTGTTCTGGAACATCTGGGAGTGGGCTCCCGTCTCGAAGTAGCGATAACGCTAGTTCGGGCTAACTGCCCCGTGGGCGCCGGAGATTTTCCTCCGGCGCCCACACTCTTTATTCGTTAGCATGATGTGACTCGAAGGCGAGGTGACCGCGGTTCATGACCTCTTTCGTTGTTCGCCGACTCATCACCTCGTTCGTGATTTTCCTTGCGGCCACCTACCTCATGTACGTGCTCACGGCCCTGTCGGGGGATCCGCTCGCCGACCTGCGCACCAGTACGTCACCGCAAAAGGCCCAGCTCATCGAATCGCGCAGCGCGCTCTTGCACCTCGATGTGCCGGTTTATCTGCGCTACTTTATTTGGCTGGGCGGCGTGAGCAAGTGCTTCATCGGTCAGTGCGACCTGGGTGTGACCATTCAAAACCAGCCGGTGAGCGTGCTTCTCGCCCAGGCGGCTTCGTCGACGCTGCAGCTGGTCACCATCGCCGCCCTGGCCGCAATAGTCCTCGGACTTCTGGTGGGAATCACCACGGCCTTGCGCCAGTACAGTAGCTACGACTACGGCGTCACCTTCATCTCGTTCCTGTTCTTCTCGCTCCCCATCTTCTGGGTTGCCGTTCTGCTCAAGCAGTACCTCGCGATCGGCTTCAACGACTTCTTATCCGCTCCCGATATACCGTGGTGGTTCGTGGCGGTGGCCGCCGTTGTTTTGGGTGTGTTCTGGATGCTCGTGCTGCCGTGGCGAGGACGCCAACGGCTCTGGACCTTCCTCATCGCCCTCGCCGCGTCGGCGGGCATGCTGACCTATATCAAGCTCTCCAACTGGTTCACCTACCCGCACATCGGAATTGTGGGCCTGATCGTTACGGGGGCCGCGATTGCGTTCGGCGTGACGGCGGTGTCCACGGGTATCCGCAATCGTCGGGCGCTCTTCGCTTCGCTCATTGTGGCTGGTGTGGGCTGTGCGATCTACTTTCCGTTCCTCTACGGATTCTCTTTTTATCTCGAACCGTGGAGCTTTGCTCTGCTCGCCGTGGCGACCGTGGGGGCAAGCTTCGGCATCGGCTGGTTCATGGGCAAGCCCGATCGTCTGCCGGTGGCTCGCACCGCGGCCATCGTGGGACTGCTGATGGGCTTTGTCATCACGATCGATCGCATGATGTACGTCTGGGACGACTTTGCCGGCTCCGAACGCGTCAAGGGTCGCCCCATCGCAACCATCGGTGCCATGACTCCGGGCCTCGAAGGCACGATGTGGGTCCACATGGTCGACACCTTTACACACCTTCTTCTTCCCACCATCGCGCTGATTCTCATTTCGTTCGCGGGCTACACGCGCTACTCGCGCGCGAGCTTGCTCGAGGTGATGAATCAGGACTACATCCGCACGGCACGGGCAAAGGGTCTCAGTGAGCGCACGGTCGTGGTTCGCCACGCTTTTAGAAACGCGCTCATCCCTATTGCCACAATCGTGGCCTTCGACATCGGCAGCATCATCGGCGGTGCGGTGATTACCGAACGGGTCTTTGGCTGGACCGGAATGGGTGCGCTGTTCCAATACGGCCTTGACCATGTGGATCCGAATCCGGTGATGGCGTTCTTCCTCGTGACCGGTTCGCTCGCCATTCTGTTCAACCTCATAGCCGACATTGTTTACGCTGGCCTTGATCCGCGAATCAGGCTGACATGACGCGCGGCACGCGCCCCCCGATGCCCGAGCCAGCTCCCAGCATCGTGGAAGAGACGAACGAGAATGCCATTGCGCTCAAAGAGATTGAGGGCCTCGGGCAAGCACAGATTGTTCGACGGAGGTTCTTTCGTCACCGCGGGGCAATGATTTCGCTGGTCGTGCTCGTGGTGATCGTGCTGTTGGCCTTTACGTCGGTGGGATTCGTCATCGGCGACTGGCAGGTGGGTGGCTGGTGGCAGTACAACTGGGTCACGGCCGTGGCAATCGAAAACGGTGGCATGCCGACGATTGATTTCGCCCGCTTTACCTTCGGTAATCATCCCTTTGGTCAGGACGAAATTGGCCGGGACATTTTTGCCGTCGTGATGCGCGGCACGCAGCAGTCACTCATGATCATGGTGATTGTGGGATTCATCGGAACCGTGCTCGGCACGGTCGTGGGGGCCGTCTCGGGTTACTACCGGGGCGGCATCGACGGCACTCTGATGCGCTTCACCGACATTGTCATCACCATTCCCGTGATCGTTATCGGCGCCGTCTTGGGCCGGACGGTGGGCATCGCCGGCGCTCCGGTCTTGGCCCTGATTCTGGGTGCGGTTGTGTGGACGGGGCTGGCCCGCCTCGTTCGCGGTGAGTTTTTGTCTCTACGGGAACGCGAGTTCGTTGATGCCGCGCGCGTCGCGGGGGCGAGCGACGGTCGCATCATCTTCCGGCACATCCTGCCCAACGCCATGGGTGTCATCATCGTCAACGCCACGTTGCTGATGGCTTCGGCCATCCTGATTGAGACGGGACTGAGCTTTCTGGGCTATGGCGTGCAGGCTCCCGACACCTCACTGGGCAAGATTGTGAGCGAGAACCAGGTGGCCTTCGCCACGCGCCCGTGGCTGTTCTGGTGGCCGGGTGTGTTCATCATCAGTATTGCCCTGTGCATCAACTTCATCGGCGATGGTCTGCGCGATGCCTTTGATCCGCGGCAGAAGCGCATGCCGTCTGCCAAGAACATGGCACGCGGCAACGCCACGGGAGCCGCATCGTGACCCGCATCGGGAGTCGCATCGTGACCCGCCGTGCGCAGGCGGTGCTAGGCCGTGGCGATGCCCGCAATGGCCAGCGCCAACAGAACCCCCACCGTCACGAGCGACGCCGTGTGCCACTTCGTCGTGACAACCTCGGATTTCTCTCCACGCGACGATTTTTGAGCCTCCACGGCATCCTGCCAGCGGCGGCGCACCACAAAGGCCACGGATCCGCTCTCGGTGTTTGGCGCGTCGCCGGGGCGAACGTTGTCGACCTGCTTACCGCGTCGCACGGCGCGAAAGTCGGCCAGGCTCAGGCTCAGGGTTTGGTGGCGACCGGGAGCCGGAGCTGCCCATGCGGTGACCGTCCCGGCGTCGGTGACGACCGCAAGCGCGTATTTGGTTTCTACGGCTTCGAGGCATGTGAAAGGAATGACCCAGGTTCTTGCCACGTTCACGATCGTGAAGTGGGTCGACTCCACCACCACAACGGGCCGCCAGTAGAGCATCCAGATGCCCAGACAGACCAGCGCGAGCAGGGGGCCGTAGTGCAGCGCCCCCCACGCATCCCCGCTGAAGATAAACCCGCCGACGGCGGTCAGCATCAGGGCGAAAACAATGACAGCCAAGGTTCGACCGAAGGTCGGCCTAAATACGGCTCGCGGTTGTTGCACCGTTTTAGCATGACACAAGGGAGAGGCGGCGAGTCGAATGGCGACCGCGCATAAGACCGAGACGTTGATGCAGGTCACCGATCTGTGTGTCGACTTTTGGGTTGACGGCACCATGTACCCCGCCGCAAAAAACGTCTCGTTCGAGGTGGCACGCGGCGAAACGCTCGCCATTGTGGGCGAGTCTGGTTCGGGCAAGAGCACGAGCGCCATGGCGCTCTTGGGGCTGCTGCCCGATAACGCGCGCACCAGCGGATCGGTGAAGCTGCTGGGTCGAGAACTCATCGGGCTGCGCCCACAAGACCTGCGAAGCGTGCGCGGAAAAGACATCGCGGTTATTTTTCAGGAACCCATGACGGCCCTGAACCCGGTCTACACGGTGGGATTCCAAATCGTTGAGGCGCTTCGCACCCACTTTGACCTCAGCCCGACCGAGGCCAAGGCGCGGGCGATTGATCTATTGGCTAAGGTCGAGATGCCCAACCCGGCGGCCTCGTTTCGCAAGTTTCCGCATCAGCTCTCGGGTGGTCAACGACAGCGCGCCATGATTGCCATCGCAATTTCGTGTGATCCGGTACTGCTCATTGCCGACGAGCCCACGACAGCCCTCGACGTCACGGTTCAAGCGGAAATTCTCGACCTGCTGCGCTCGCTTCGTGAACGGCTCGATTCGGGCATCATCCTCATCACGCACGACATGGGAGTGGTGGCCGACATGGCCGACCGCGTCGTGGTGATGAAGGACGGCGTGGCGGTGGATTCGGGAACCACGCTGCAGATATTCGAGTCACCCACGCACGCCTACACCAAGGCGCTTCTCGCCGCAGTGCCCCGGCTGCATACGGCAACCGAGCGTCGGGATGCCCCGCCCGCACAGGTGTCTGATCGGGCGCCCGCCCTGAGTTTTCGTGACGTGGCCATCGAGTATCCCAAGCGTGGGCGCGTGCCGGCTTTTCGGGCAGCCGAGGGAATTACCTTCGATGTTTTTCCGGGCGAGACGGTGGGACTCGTGGGGGAGTCGGGCTCGGGCAAGACCACGCTCGGACGGGCGGCCGTTGGCCTGCTGCCCGTAAAAGAGGGTTCACTGTCGGTCGTGGGCGTCGACATCACCGGAGCCCGGGCCAAGGGCTTGCGCCCGGTTCGCCGCAAGACGGGCATCGTGTTTCAGGACCCGGGGTCGTCGCTCAACCCGCGCTGGCCCATTGGGGAGAGTATCGGCGAGCCGTTGTACCTGGCCGGCGAGGCGAAGGGACGTGACCTCGATCGTCGGGTTGAGGAACTTCTTAACCAGGTTGAGCTGCCCCTGTCGTACCGAAACCGCTACCCGCACGAGCTGTCCGGGGGTCAGCGTCAGCGTGTGGGTATTGCCCGAGCTCTCGCGCTCGCCCCGGATTTGCTCGTTGCCGATGAGCCCACGAGTGCGCTCGACGTGTCGGTTCAGGCGCGCTTTCTCGAGCTTTTGCAGGGTTTGCAGGATCGTTTTGGCTTCGCCTGCCTGTTCATTAGTCACGACCTAGCTGTGGTGGACGAGCTCGCTGACCGAATCGTGGTGATGCACCGGGGTAAGATTGTGGAGCAGGGTGCCAAGGACGCAATTCTGCGCAATCCACAAGACCCCTACACCCAGCAGCTCATTGCTGCTGTTCCCGTTCCCGATCCCGTCGCTCAGCGAAAACGGCGAGAGGGCCGAACCGCAAAATAAGGACGTATCGGCATGGCCATCGCCACCCGCTCTGACCTGCGCAATGTCGCCATTGTCGCCCACGTAGACCACGGCAAGACCACACTGGTCGACGCCATGCTCAAGCAGACCAACTCGTTCGACGCGCACTTCAGTGCCGAAGACCGCATGATGGACTCCAACGACCTTGAGCGCGAAAAGGGAATCACCATCCTGGCCAAGAACACGGCCATCGAGTACTCGGGCAAGCACGCCACGAACGGCCCCATCACGATCAACGTGATTGACACCCCCGGCCACGCCGACTTTGGTGGCGAGGTGGAGCGCGGCCTTTCCATGGTGGACGGCGTTGTGCTTCTGGTGGATGCCAGCGAGGGCCCCCTGCCCCAGACGCGCTTTGTCCTGCGCAAGGCTCTTGAGGCGTCTTTGCCCGTGGTGCTGCTCGTCAACAAGACCGACCGCCCGGATGCCCGTATCGATGAGGTCGTGAGCGAATCCCAAGACCTGCTGTTGGGCCTCGCCTCAGACCTGCACGAAGACTTTCCTGATCTTGACCTCGACGCCGCGCTGCACGTTCCTGTGGTTTACGCTTCGGGTCGCGCCGGTGCCGCGAGTCACGCCAAGCCAGCAAATGGCTCACTGCCCGACAACGACGACCTTGAGCCGCTGTTCGAGGCCATCCTGCAGCACATTCCGGCCCCCAGCTACGATGACGAGGCCCCCCTGCAGGCACACGTCACCAACCTCGATGCCTCGCCGTTCCTCGGCCGCTTGGCGCTGTTGCGCATCTTCAACGGCGAACTCAAGAAGGGCCAGACCGTAGCCTGGGTGCGCCACAACGGAGACGTGAGTAACGTGCGCGTCACCGAGCTACTCAAGACGCGAGCACTTGACCGATATCCCGCCGAGTCTGCCGGACCGGGAGACATCGTCGCCGTTGCGGGTTTTGACGAAATCACCATTGGCGAGACCCTGGCCGATCCCGACGACATTCGTCCGCTGCCCGCCATTACCGTCGACGAACCTGCCATCTCGATGACCATCGGCACAAATACGTCGCCACTCGTGGGCAAGGTCAAGGGGCACAAGCTCACCGCTCGCATGGTAAAAGATCGACTCGACCGCGAACTCGTGGGTAACGTCTCGCTCAGGGTTGTCGACATCGGCAATCCCGACTCGTGGGAGGTGCAGGGTCGCGGCGAGCTCGCGCTCGCCATCCTCGTAGAGAACATGCGACGCGAGGGTTTTGAGCTCACGGTGGGTAAGCCTCAGGTTGTGACGCGCAAGGTTGACGGAAAGACGCACGAACCATTTGAGCACCTCACCATCGACGTGCCCGAAGAATACCTGGGCGCTGTGACGCAGCTGCTCGCCGCTCGTAAGGGTCGCATGGAGTCGATGGTCAATCACGGCACGGGCTGGGTGCGCATGGAATTTATTGTTCCCTCGCGTGGTCTCATTGGTTTCCGTACCGAGTTCCTGACCAGCACGCGCGGCACCGGTATCGCCAACGCCATCTCGCACGGCTACGAAGAGTGGGCCGGCCAGATTGTCACGCGCCAGAACGGCTCGATTGTTTCTGACCGCTCCGGGTCCGTCACGCCCTTCGCCATCATCGGCCTGCAGGAGCGCATGGCGTTCTTTGTCGAGCCCGGTGAAGAGGTTTACGAGGGAATGGTGGTCGGCGAGAACTCGCGATCCGACGACATGGACGTGAACATCACCAAAGAGAAGAAGCTCACGAACATGCGCCAGTCCACGTCTGACACGTTCGAGTCAATGACGCCGTCGCGTCAACTCTCTCTCGAGGAGTGTCTCGAGTTTGCTCGCGAAGACGAGTGCGTTGAGGTGACGCCCGAGACGGTGCGCATCCGAAAGGTGGCTCTCGATGCCTCAGAGCGCGCCCGCAACACGAGCCGACTCAAGAAGCAAGATGCCTCGGCCTAGCCCCCACTTCGAATGAAGACGCTTTACCGTTCGTTGAACGCGAGACTCTTGACGACGTTGTCCCAGGGGGTGTACCTTCCTCACATCAGATCACCTCTGGTGCGCGCCAGGGGGACTTCGCATTGAGGAGGAAATTCCATGCGTGCAAAACGAAAAATCCTAACTCTCGCTCTTGCCGGGGCGCTGACCTTGGGCGCCACGCCATTGTTGGCAGCGTGCAGTCCTCAGCAGCTGGCCCAGGACGCGGTTCAGAATGTCGTCGAAGACGCCACGGGCGTTGATGTCGACCTCAACATTGACGGCAAGACGCTTCCCGACGACTTCCCCGCGGAGGTTCCCATGATTTCCGGTGAGATTACGCTGAGTGGTTCGTTGGGAACAGGAGGCGACAAGGTGTGGACGGTCGCCATCAGTGCATCCGATCTTGCCGCGAGTTACGACGAGGCGAAGTCGAAAATGCTCGGGGCGGGTTACACCGCCGATTTCGACTTGGCCCAGGACGGGACCTACTCGGGAGCGTTCTCGAATGGAAGTTATTCCGTGATTGTGACCGCTGCCAATGACGGGTCAAATAATGTCGTGAGTTACGTCGTTTCGACGCAGGCTACGCAGTAGGAGCGACTTCAGACGCCCTTCGCGCGAGGGAACTACTTTTCCCTTGGGCGATGGTCGCTGTGGCGCGTCGAGTCTGCTATCGAACCGGGACATCCTCACGGGACGAGGCCACCAACTAGCGGGCGACGCGTTCGCTGGGTGCCACGGTGCGACGCCGGCTGATGCTCACGAAAATCGGCATGACCATAGCGACGTACGCGACCCACGTGCCAACCTGCAGCCACGTCATGTTGGGAGTGAATCCGATGGTTCCGCGCAACAGCGTGCCGTACCAACTGTCCGGGGGAACGGCGGCGGAGACGTCGAAGGCGTGGTCTTCGGCGCCCGGCAGCCAGCCCACCTCCTGAAATTCGTGGATGCCGTAGCTGAGCACGCCGGCCGCCATCACAACGAGGAGAGCGCCCGACCAGGCAAAGAATGCGCCAATGTTGAGTCGGCTCATACCGGCGTAAATGAGGAAGCCCAAGGTCACCGCGATGGCGAGTCCGATGACGGCGCCCAGCAGGGGGAGAGCGCCCTGTCCCGCGGTTCCGGCCGCCGCCCAAATGAAGAGCGCGGTTTCTAAACCCTCGCGACCTACGGCGAAGAATGCCAGGAAGAACATTCCCCAACCCGCTCCGCGCGCATAAACCCGATCAACGTCACTGCGCAGATGACCCGCCAGGGAACGCGCGGTTCGGGCCAACCACAGAATCATCCACGTCACCAGCCCCACGGCAATGAGCGACAGGCTTCCCGCGAGGGCCTCTTCGACCTCACTCGATAACGTCGTGGCGGTGAGGGCGAGAACTGTTCCGGCCGCGATCGATAAGACAACCGCGGCGATGACGCCTCCCCAGAGGTATTTCAGGCCCGCGCGACGATCCGTCTTGATCAGGTACGCGGCGAATATCCCCACAATCAGCGCTGCCTCAAGGCCTTCGCGGAGTCCGATGAGAAGATTGGCGAGAATGGTGTGTCCTTTGAGGTCTGAGATGGCGTGGTCGGTCAGGGTTCGTGAGCGACATGTTAGTTTGGTTAGGCTTACCTAACTTTACATAGTCTACGACGACAGCCCACCGACCCCCAGAGAGGATTCCCACTTGTTGGAAAAAATGCCCCGTCCCGTAAAGTGG
>JAIOXH010000018.1 GCA_021741765.1 Aurantimicrobium sp.
ACCTGATCGAGGGATCCTGAGATGCGTCGGAAGGTGCGCAACTCGCGCAGAGCGAGGGCAAAATCGCCAATCGTGTAGGCCGTGAGGCCCAGCGTCTCGCGAACGGCGGGAATGCGACCACCGCGACGTGACGCAGAAATCGCGTGCTGATGAGCGCGCTCCGGCTCGACCTCGATGAGCCGCGCCGCCATGGCAAGGTGCAGTGCGACAAACTCGGCGTTCTCCGGTGTGAGTGCCTTGAGTTCGTTGCGCGCTTGCGGGTGCAGCTCTTTCCAGTCAAGATCAGCGTCAATCTCCGGGTCGTCGTGCCGCTCACGAACAGGACGGAGCTCCATGCGCAAGAGCTCGTCGGGGGTCATCTCTTCGCGGAACGGACGACGCTCTCCCCCATCGGGCTTCCACTCGCCACGTGGCTTATCGCCATATGGCCGATCGGAACGCGGACGATCCGGACGATCGCCTCGAGGCCGGTCCGGACGCGAGCCATCCCGCGCAGGGCGCGGCGAATACGGACGGTCTCCACCAGTACGCGGCGGCCGACCAGAGGAATCGCCGTCGCGCGCGGGGCGCGAACTGTAGGGACGGTCTCCGCCGCCGGTCCGAGGTGGTCGCGAATCTTCGTCACGACGCGGAAAGCGAGGGCGGTCGTCGCCCTCACGGCGTGGCCGAGCGTCGCCGTCGCGCGCTGGACGAGAGGAGTATGGTCGGTCACCACCGGAACGGGGCGGCCGCGAATCTCCATCACGAGCGGGGCGCGGAGAATAGGGTCGATCGCCACCAGCACGTGGTGGCCTGGCAGATGTATCGCCGTCGCGACGCGGATAGCGAGCACGATCATCGCCGTCTCGGGCCGGACGAGGCGGTCGACCAGACCTGTCCCCTTCTCGACGCGCACGCACTTCTCCTGCACGCGGGGGACGCGCTGCCCCATCACGACGCGGGCGTTCCGATGGCTTTCCTTCACGCCGCGGGCGCTCTACACCGGCCCCACCGCCGGCAGCTTCACCGGGGCGCCGTGCACGTCCCTCGTTAAAGCGAGAGGTGGACCGGGCCTCTGAGCCTGGGCGTCGGCCTTTGCCACTGTGAGGTTGCTCCACATCGTCACGTGGGGACTCGTCACGTTGCTCGTGATCGCTCATCATGAAATCCGTCCGACAACGATGTCGAACCGTTGTTGTTCTACTCTCCCACATACCGTGTTAGGGTCGCCGACATGACCCGTAGGTTCCTTCTGCTTCTGCTCATTGCCACGTCGACAACATTGAGTGCTTGTGCATCTGACCCACTGAATACACAGGCCCTCGCAGAAATTCAGGCTCTAAGCGCGCGAGACTCAAAGGTTTCGAACATCGTCGGCGTTCCCTCCTGCGGAGACCCGCGCAGCCACCTCCTCACAGAAAAGGGCTTCCCCACCGTCTTCCGCACGATATGCCGCGTCTCCTATAAGGAGGGAACAATCGATCGTTACAAAGACATGTGGTGCATCGGTGATTTCGAGAAGTCACCCATGCTCGATCACTGCTATGTCTGGGTCCCGTACGAGTAGGACTCAGGAGACGACGTGCCCTTGACATGAACTGCCTATTTCTCAGATACTAAATATGAATTTCGTGAATGTAATAACTCAGTACAAGTATTCGCGGCCGGAACGAGATAGCGATGTCATTCTCACCAACCGGAAGTTCGACACGACCTGCATTCACTCATGAAAAGAGGACCGAAATGACCGACCCCCAGGTTTACCTTCTCGATCACGGCAGTTTGGTCATTGACCGTTCGCAGGTGTTATGGCACTTCGACATCGGTACACCGGTTCGCTTCCCGGTCTACAGTGTGCTGATCAAGCACAAGGATGCTGTCATCATCTACGACACGGGCTTCGACATGGAGCACGTCCAGAAGGTCCTCCCTTTTGAATTGCCCGAGCAGACGGATGATCAGACCATGATCGGAGCTCTCAAGCTCGCGGGAGTGACGCCGAGTGATGTGGACATGGTGATCAACTCACACTTCCACTTCGATCACGTCGGTGGAAACAAACACTTCACCCACGCGACGACAGTTGTGCACAAAGAGGAAATTCGGCACCTCCGAGCCCCCGAGCCATTCGAGCACCTGGGTTACTCCGACAAGTCCTTCGACAGCACCGCAAAATACAAAGTGATTTCAGGAGATGACTACGAACTGCTGCCGGGTATTCGCCTCTTTGAAACACCCGGGCACACGGCCGGTCACTACTCAATGCTCATTGAGATGAAAAAATCGCGTTCAATGCTGTTTGCCGGTGACGCTGCCTACACCATCGAGAGTTTAGAAAAGGAAGTCATTGCCGGCTTCCACCTCGACCCCGTGGCCTCGGTTGAATCTATTCGCCGACTCAAGTACCTCGCCAAGGTGCACGATGCCGACCTCTTTCCTTCGCATGACATGGTTCCATTTGTCGACTGGAAAAAAGCGCCCGCTTCATACGGTGGCTAACCGACCCTCACTTTTCCGTCACGTGCAGTGACCGTTTCACCCCCTCATATTAGGAGCAGATCATCATGGCTAAGTCAGAAACCCAAGTAGCAATCATCACAGGATCCGCTCAAGGAATTGGCAAAGCAATTGCCTCTCGGATTGCCGCGAACGGCGTAACGGTCGTCATCGCAGACCTTAACGAAAAAAAGGCCCAGGCCACGGCAGCCGAGCTGGGTGGTCTCGCTGTGAAGGTCGATATTAGCCAGGAAGCAGAAGTGGCTGCCCTCGTTGCGACTGTCATGGCGAAGTACGGCCGCATAGACATCCTCGTCAACGATGCGGCGATCGTGCCGTTCGTGCCGTGGTCAGATCTCACCTTCACTGAATGGCGTCGCGTCATGGCAGTAAACGTAGATGGACTCTTCCTGATGTGTCGCGCGGTTGGCGATGTTATGAAAGATGCAGGCTACGGTCGCATTGTCAACATTGCCTCGAATGTATTTGTCGCGGGAACCCCTAACCTCGCTCACTATGTCGCGTCAAAGGGCGCCGTGATTGGCTTCACTCGTGCACTTGCATCGGAAGTGGGGCAGTTCGGAATAACGGTCAACGCGGTGGCTCCCGGGCTAACCGAAAGCGACGGAGTCAAAGAGAGCCCTCACAACGAAGGTTTTGGCTACGTTGTTCCCATGCAGGCCATCGACCGAAAAGGTCAACCGGAAGACATCGCCCCAGCCGTCGCGTTCCTCACCACCGAAGAGGCTCGATGGGTTACCGGATCGTTGCTCGTCGTCGACGGCGGCCACACGCGCCACTAGCTGTCGGTTTTCAGCGGCGTCCGTTTCAGAATGTGGGTGGGACGGACGCCTAAATTGTGCCCCCAATTTCTTTCATTTTCTTACCTTATGAAAAATTACTATTGCATTATGCAAACAAGGGCATTTATGATTACAGATAACTGCATCGTCCCTGCCGAGTTATTCGGTTTTCCACCACGTAACTAGAGAGTTGAAGCATCATCATGGATTCAGGTCGACACGCTGAGATAGCTGGAGCCGGCTTTGCCGGCCTCACAGCAGCCATTGGACTCGCTCAACAGGGATGGTCGGTGACAATTCACGAAAAATCTCCCGAGCTTCGCGCCCTCGGCGCCGGTATCGTTTTGTGGAACAACAGCCTGCAGGTGCTGAAGGCGTATGGACTCCTGGAGGAGCTGGAAGCTGTTTCTATGGTGCCACCCTGGTACGAAACTCGCATGAATAATGTCGTGGTCTCGAAAGAAGACTTCGGTGGTCTGCCATGGCGTTCAATGACGCGTCATGACCTCCACGAGGTCCTCACTCGCGGTGCCATGACCGCGGGCGTCGAAATCATTGTCGATTCTGAGGTTGTCTCAGCCGACCCGAGTGGCTCGGTCACGTTAGCCTCGGGAGAGAAGCGCTCAGCGGATCTCGTTATCGGGGCAGACGGAGTTCAGTCCAAAGTGCGTGACTCCATTGGTTTCGACCAAGAGCGAACTAAGTCACGCGATGGCATCACCCGCCTGCTCGTCCCCCGCAACAAAGACCAACTTGGCCCGGGCGAATGGGACAACGTCATTGACTTTTGGAACCTCGAGCCCCGGGTGTTGCGCATACTCTATGTGCCCTGCAATGACGACGAGCTGTACATCGCCCTGATGGCCCCCAAGGATGACAAAGAAGGATCGGCGGTTCCTATCGACCTCAAGGTGTGGACGGAAAACTTTCCTCACTTGGCGCCGATTCTCGAACCGGCCGCCAAGATTCATGGCCGTTACGACGGGTACCAGACGAATGTTTTGAAGAACTGGTCGAACGGTCGCGTTTCACTCATCGGCGACGCAGCGCATGCCATGTGTCCTGCACTCGCCCAGGGCGCGGGCACGGCAATGATTAATGCCTTTACTCTCGGAGTCGCCGCCACCATTGATGCGTCTGGTGATATGTCCACCACTCTGGTTGAGTGGGAAAAGGCTGAACGTGGAATCACGGATCGCTGTCAGGCCCGTTCCGCCTACTTTGCGGAGACTCGCAGCATGGCTCAGGGGAATCAGTTCACCCAAGAAATGCTCGAGACAGCAATCTATGATCCGACCGCAGGGCAGAAAGGCACGTTCGCAAAATGACTGACAAATTAGAAGATTACTTCGAGATTCGGGCGTGGCACGCGGTTGTCAATGAGACGCACGCGGTTGGTGGCAAACGGCTGGATACACCTCTCCTGAAGGCGGCCGTTGGTGCCGTCGTCAAGAATCCTTTTGCCGGCAAGAACTTTCAGGAAGACCTTTCGTCACTGACCAAACCCAGTAATCTGCTCGGCGACGAAATAGGTCGTCGTGCTGTGGCCCTCTTGGGTGGACGTCCCGTCGAAGGCTACGGAAAGGGCGGAATTGTCGGTCTTGATGGTGAACAAGAACACGCCGTGGCCTGCATCACCACCGTCTTCGGTGACGCCTTCCGTAACCAGGTTGGCGGTGGACGTGCCTGGATTTCGTCTGCTTCCAAAATCGGTTCAGCAGGAACCGCATTGGATATCCCCCTGGCGTATAAGGACGAGGTATACGTGCGTTCTCACTACGATGCCATCGAGTTTTGCATTCCCGATGCGCCACGTGCTGACGAATTCGTTATTTGCGTTGCCGTGTCATCCGGACCGCGCCCCTTCCACAGGGTCGGCGGTTTAACAGCTGAAGAAGTCCAAGAAGCGATTGCCCGAGAGTCCAACCCGTCGAACAAAGGTGCCTAGACGATGACCGATCCCCAGCCCATCAATCCTTCGCCGGACGTAGCCAAGATTCTTGACGATCTTGCTCGCGCCCACCGAATTCTCGAAATGGAGGGACACGGCGACATGTCAATGGGACACTTGTCTTTCCGCGATCCCCAAGGGCGCGGAATTTGGCTGAAGCGCGGAAACCTCGGCTTTGAAGAGGTCACGGAAACGGACTTCATCCTGATTGACTTCGACGGCGAAATCCTCGAGGGAACTGGGCTTCGTCACCTGGAATGGCCCCTTCATACCGAACTCATGCTCGCCCGGCCGGATATCAACGTGGTTGGCCATTCTCACCCCTTTAACTCAATTATTTTTGCGGCAACCGGCCAAAAATTGGGTGCCTACAGCAATGAGGGTGTCTGGTTTGAAGAGACAGGCGTACCCCACTTCACGCTCACGAGTAACTTGGTTGATACGACAGACCTCGGTAAGGCGCACGCGCAAGCGATGGGAACCTCCGATGCTGTTTTCTTGCGCAACCACGGGGCATCGTTCGTGGGGGCATCAGTGCGAGATGCCACACTCTGCGGCATCTTTCTTGAGAAGGCCGCAAAAATGCAGGTTGCCATTGCTAGTACCGGCTGGAAGTATCAAGCACCCGATCATCAAGAGATCTTGACGAAACGCACTGACATCTACCCCGACCGCGCTCGCAACAACTTCTGGTGGTACTTCAATCGCAAACTTGCGGTGCTCGAAGGCCGCACTCCGGACCCGATGTAATAAACGCTTAAACCTTTCACCATTCACACCAAGGAGAAGAATCAATGTCTGTTCCCTCAATCGTCACCGTTGTCGGCTCCGGTACCATGGGCCCCGGCATCGCTGCCGTTTTCGCCCGCGCCGGTTCCACGGTTCGCGTTTACGACATCTCTGAGCAGGCGCTGGAGATGGCTCGCACAATGAGCACCATGGCAGAGGGCGTTCTTGAACAGTTGGGCGGCACAAAAGCCGCCGGTGGTTCAATCTCCTTCCACACAGACCTCGCTGAATCGCTTGCGGGTACGAACTTCGTTGTCGAAGCCATCCCCGAGAAACTGGACCTCAAGAAGACGGTGCTTGCCGACGTCGAAAAGAACATTGGCGACGAGGTAATCATTGCCACGAATACGTCGGGGATTCCTGTTACCGACATCGCCGAGGCGCTGACGCATCCCGGTCGTTTTATCGGCATGCACTGGTCAAATCCGCCGCACGTGATTCCTATGATTGAGGTCATCCCAGGTAAGGCCACCGACAAGAAGTTTGTCACGGAACTCGTCGATATGGTGCATGGTTTCGGCTACGAGGCAGTCCTCGAGAAGGAAAAGCCAGGTTTTGTGGAAAACCGCGTTCTTTACGCGATTCTTCGCGAATGCTTGGCACTCGTCGATGAAGGAATCATTTCGCAGAAGGATCTTGACATCTGTGTGCGTTGGGGAATCGGCTACAAGCTCGCTGTGGTGGGCCCCATGCGCCTGCTCGATATGGCCGGCTTGGACATTTACTCAAGCGTGGCAACATACCTGAACGCCGACCTCTCAAACCGCTCAGACGTTTCCGAGTTTGCCACGGACCTCGTTGCCCAAGGCAAGCTCGGGATGAAGACGTCCGGTGGAGTCTTCGAATATGGCGAGGGCGATGTTGCCGCCAAGCGTGGAGAAATCATCAAGCAGTTCATTGCCGTCCGCAAAGCTCTACCGGCACCCCTCAGCCCCAATCAAATTTAGAAGCGATTGTGATTCGATGTCGTGAAAGTCGGATAGTTGCCACACATGGTGAGTGAATTCCGGAACCTCTCGGGAATGTCGATGTTTGTCGAGGCATCCGGGGGGACGAGCCCAGCCCTCGTTTTCCTCCACGGTGTTACGGCCAACTACTCCGTATGGAACGACGTCATCCGAGCTCTGCCCGAGGACTGGGCGCGCCTCGCTGTTGATCAGCGTGGTCACGGTCGAAGTTCGCGGGAGTCCGACAACTCATACCGAGCCTCCGACTATGCCCACGACATCGTGTCTTTGCGACGGACTCTCAATGACACCGTGCCCGTATTCCTCATTGGTCACTCCCTGGGCGCGCGAAACTCACTCACAGCCGCAGCACAGCATCCAGAGTTGTTCGCCGGGGTTGTCGCGATTGATTTTTGTCCCTTTATCGAGACTGCGGTATTGGACCGACTCGAAGATCGCGTGGTGGGCGGGGATCGCACATTCGAGAGTCTTTCTGACGTCGAAACCTACATCCAGGATCGGTACCCGCTGATGCCCTTCTCAGCGGTTATGCGACGTGCTGAATTTGGTTACGAGTTTTCCGAGGGAAAGTACCGCGCACTCGCAAACGCGGAAGCAATGCGCCAGACGGTCGAGGGATTGCGCGCTGATTTATCGGAGGATGTGCTCGGCATCACAGTTCCCACCGTGATGGTGCGAGGAGAACTCAGTACCTTGGTGAGCGAGGAAGCGTTTGACAAGACGAGGGCGTTACGCCCCGATCTTGACTACATCGTTGTGCCGGACGCTGATCACTACGTGCCGGAAGAGCAGCCACAGGCGATTGCGTCCATCATTACGCGCCTCATCGAAAACGTTGTGGCCCTGCGCGACGAGAGATCTCGTCCGATATCGAGATCGAGAAAGTAAGCCATCCCTGCAGTCACGACCACGACCACGACCACCTCATTCAACACACAAGGAGAATCAATGCCGCTCAACATCCGCGATTTGGCAATTTCGTCCCCGGACATCGCGAAGCACTCAACAATCGCCAAGACATATGTCCAAGACGGTGAAAACCGCATTCCGACCATTGAAATCTCTGGCGTGCCCTCTGACGCGGTCGAGTTAGCCATCATCCTGCACGACCCTGACGCTCCCCTGCCCAACGGTTTTACGCACTGGACCCTGTACAACATCCCGGCATCGACACAACGCATCGATTCGGACAACATGGCATCGTTCACCACCGGCCCCAACGGCATCGGCTCTGCCGAATACACTGGCCCTCAGCCGCCCCCCGGTCACGGGCAGCATCACTACTACTTCTGGGTTTACGCCCTTGACACACCTGTCACGAAGGCTCTGAGCCGCGAAGAATTCTTAGGCACCTATGCTGATCACATCGTTGAGCAGAATAGATTTGTAGCTCACTTCGAAACAGCGGGATAGACCTCTCAGCACCTCGGACCGACAAGGAACCTTCGCGGATGCTTTCGTAACTTTCTCAATATGTAAAAGTTTGTTATATCCTCAACAGAGAGCATTTCAGAATTCTCACGATTGAGGAAGTAGCGGAGCATGGCATCAAGTTCGCAGCCGACCCGGGGTGTTGATAGCGCTCGACGTGTCCTGCAGATCCTGCTGCAGTTTTCTGAAAGCCGCCCCCAAACGACTATCGATGAAGTGGCTCGACTTCATTCGATTTCTATTCCCAGTGCATACCGCTACATGGCGCTTCTCAGGGAGATGTACCTCATCGAAGAACGTACCCGTGGAGTTTACGTTCTCTCGCCGCAGATTATTCGCTTGGCTAATGCTTCGGAAAAGTCGCTTGACCTGGCCTCGGTGTCAAAGCCGATTCTCGAACATCTCATGGAAGAAACGCACGAAACGGCACTGGTGGTCAAGCGGCTCCAAGATGCCGTCGTCTGTGTCGCAGTAGCGGAACCGGACAAGAGTTTGTCGATTTCTTTTCAGCCGGGCTTCATCATGCCTCTCCATCGCGGTGCCGTCGCCAAGATGCTTCTGGCGACCACCCCAAAACGAAAGCAGCAATCGTTAATTTCTAAGATTCGACCTGCACTCTCACCCGACGAGAGCGAAGAGTTGATAAGGGCGCTCGACAAGATTCGGAAGGCGAACTTCGCTGAAAGTGAATCTGAGGTCGATAAGGGAGTTTGGGCTGTCGCTGCTCCAATAGTGGTGAGCAACAGAGTTCTGGCCTCGGTCTCCGTAGCAGCGCCGACTTACCATGTTGATGAAAATGCCAGACAGTCCATTCGGGCCAAGGTTTCTCAGGCTGCGCTAGACATCGCCGACGCCATCGTCTCAAGTGAGATTGAGCTCAGCTAACCCCGACGATCTGTCCCACACGAAGACGTGGATTTTTGTGGCCGTCGCATAGTGGCGGCTCGCTTACTCGCTTTCGCACGACGTCACTTCTGAGAGCTTGATCTTGCCGTTGATCAGTATCGAGTTGATTACCTTCAGATAACGAATGTACTCATCGCTTGACTTTACGACAAATTATTATATATTGATTGATTATATGCATTATGTAATAAATGCATAGTTCCCGACTGAGGTAACTTCACCTCAATCACCGAGAGAAACGGAACAGGAAAACATGTCAAGCACACAAGAAAGTATCGTGCGCCGACGCATTGCCCAAACGGGTATTGCCGTTGGCGTTGCGGTTTCGCTCTTAGCGCTGGCCGGCTGCGCGCGATCCGATGGTGGATCTGGCGCGGGCGACTGCACTGCGGAACCCATCTCCCAGTTCGCCGTTGTCACGCCTGAGACGGAAGCCGACCACGGTTGGAACCAAATGGGCATCGTTGGTGCCACAGACACCGCCGAGGCCCTGGGCATCAAAGCCGATGTCAACAGTGGCGTTGGTTACGACAATGCTGAAAGCATCCTGACCCAGGTTGTCGACAAGGGCAACCAGTTGGTTATCGCTCACGCAAGCGGATTTGCTGAGGCAGGTCAGCGCGTCGCTGAGACCACGGGAACCCCCGTTCTCGGCGTCGACTACGAAACACTCGTCCCCAACAAGTTCGCAAACGTTACGTTCCAGGCACAGCAGGGCGGATATCTCGCTGGTGTTGCTGCCGCCAACATGACAAAGACGGGCACGCTGGGCATTGTGGCATCGGCTGAAGACCTGAACTGGTTCACCATGTCTGGTGGATTCGTACAGGGCGCTTACAGCGTGAACCCCGATCTGAACATCGTGTTTGCCATCATTGGCCCGGCAGAGTACGGCGACTCCGCAGGTGGAGAGCGCGTTGCTCAGCAGGTTATCGCCGCTGGTGCCGACGTTGTGTTCGGCATGGGCGACGGTGCCACGCAGGGTTACCTGCAGGCCGTTGAAACAGCCAGCACCCCGGTCACTTACATCGCCACCATTGGTGACGTGTCAGAGATCGACCCCAAGGGTGTCACTGCCACCTCAGTTCTCTGGAACTTTGGTGACGCCTACCAGCTGGCCATCGACGACATCAACGCGTGCAAGTACGGTACCCAGAACTACACGCTCGATGTTGCCAATGGCGGAATCGAACTGATGGACACCGGAAAGCTTTCGGCTGAAGCCAAGTCGGCAGCTGACGCGGCCGCGGCAGGAATCACGGACGGCTCCATCACGGTTGTCAAGCTCACCACGAAGGATGAGGTCGACGCCGCAATCGCAGCGCACGGTAAATAGCGCTTAGGCGATATTAAATGTGGGGCGCGATGTAGCCTAAGGGCTGGCATTGCGCCCCACACCACATTCATCAGTCATCGTCTCAGAGTGGAGAATCGTCTCAAATGACGACACAAGTAGCTGAAAACCCCGTCATCGTGGGAATGAAAAATGTCACCAAGACTTTTCCCGGGGTTGTCGCCAACGATCAGATCTCACTCGACATTCGCCAGGGACTCGTGCACTGTTTGCTCGGCGAAAATGGCGCCGGCAAGTCAACACTGATTAGCATCCTGGCCGGCATGCAACAACCCGATTCAGGGCAAATCGAGATTGACGGAAAAGTCTCTCGTATCACCTCGACACGGGCGGCCATGAAACTCGGCGTTGGAGTGGTCTACCAACACTCCACACTCATTAGTTCGATGACTGTTCTCGAGAACCTGATGTTGGGCGACACCAAGCGCGTCTTGCTCGACAAAAAGGGGGCACGGACAAAGCTCCGTGACCTCTCGGCGCTGCTCGGCGCTGAAATCGATCCCGAAATTAAGGCACGAAATCTTGGCCTCGGCCAACAGCAGCAGGTCGAAATCATCAAGGCGCTGTGGCAGGGTTCGCGCGTGCTCATTCTTGATGAGCCCACATCGATGCTCACCCCACAGGCCATTGAGTCACTTCTCGCGAGCGTGGTACGACTTCGCAACGAGGGCCTGGCCGTGATCTTTATTACGCACAAGCTCCGCGAGGCCTACGCCATCGGCGACGAGATCAGCGTCTTGCGCAAGGGGCGCATGGTCAAGCACGTGCCCGCCCGAGAGCTCGCCAAGATGAACGAGTCGTCTCTAAAGAACACTGTGCTCACCGCCATGTTCGGTGACGACCAGGCTTCGGCCGGCAATCGCAAAACCATCGAGGAACTTGCCGGCGCTGCAACAGCGAGCAGGCAGGCGCGCAAAGCCGGATCAGTGTCAGAGACCACCGTGCTGTCAGTTTCCCAAGTGACCTGCTCCCCCAACGACGGAACACGAGGAATCTTCGACATCAACATCGCGATTCGCGCCGGTGAGATTCTCGGTATTGCGGGAATCGACGGTCATGGGCAGAGCACGCTCGCTGAAGTTTTGGCGGGGCAACGCAAACTGCAAAGCGGAAGAGTGCTTCTCGGTGAGACCGATGTGACGCACCTCGATGTGCGCGCTCGACAGAGTATGGGCCTGCGCTACGTGACCGATGATCGCTTACATGAAGGAATTGTTGGCAACCTACCCGTCTCGCTCAACCTGCTGCTCAAGCGCGTGGGACAAAAACCATTCTGGAATCGTGGGCGCATCAACCGACAAGAGGTGTTGGACGAGTCCAACCGCCTGATTAGCGAATTCGACATTCGCACCCCAAATCCTGAGACGCGCGCGGGAACCCTTTCGGGCGGAAACATTCAAAAACTTCTTCTCGCTCGTGAGCTGTCGAACAATCCGAAGTTGGTTATTTTCAACAAGCCCACCTATGGTCTTGACCTTAAAACGGTGGCACGAGTGCGTGAAATCATTCTCGAATTTGCCAATGAGGGTGTTGCCGTGTTGCTTATATCGGCCGACCTCGACGAGTTGACCGAACTTGCTGACCGCATCGCCGTCATCTCGCAGGGTCGACTGATAGGTGAGACGCCCAACGTCGGAGCCCGCACAGCAGAGATTGTGGGAGAAATCATTGTCAACGAAGGCGCTGCCGCAACGGGAAAGAGCCGAAAGTGAGCGATAAAAAACAGGTGGTCGACTCGGCGATGCGCACGGTCTCAACCGATGGCATTCCCGCAGAATCCCTCACTGCGGCCGACACCGCGGGTCAACGATCCAAGCGCTCGGGCAAAGAAATCGCGAATCTATTGATCCGCACCATTACGCCCGTAGTGCTTGCCATCATCGCCGGAGGACTCATCCTGCTGGCGATGGGCAAAGATCCGCTTTTCTTCTACGGGAACATCATCAACTACGGAATTATGGGCCGTGGATGGCAGCAGAGCCTCGTCATGATGACACCGCTGCTTCTTCTGGCGGCCGGTCTTATCGTAGTGTTCCGCGGCAAGCTTTGGAACTTGGGCTACGACGCACAATACCTGCTCGCGGCCGTTCTCGTCATCGGTTTCGCGCCATCACTGAATGCCGTGCTTCCCTGGTGGCTTACCCTCATCGTTCTCACCCTGCTGGGCGTTGCGGTGGGTGCTGCCTGGACCATCGTGCCAGCCATTTTGAAAGCCCGATTCGAAACGAACGAGATTATCACGACCTTGATGATGTCGTTTATTGGCGTCGGCATCGCCAATCTTCTCGTTCGCGGTCCCTTCCAAGACCCCGACGTTGTTGTTCCCCAAACGGAGTCAATTCCCTTGGACTCGATGCTTCCGTACATTCCGGGAACACGGATTCACGTGGGGCTCATTGTGGCGGTCGTGGTCGTGCTCATTCTGCACTGGGTGCTCACCCGGACGTCTTTTGGTCTGCGATTAGACATCTTTGGGGCGAATCCCAAGACCGCCATGCACGTGGGAATAAACACGTCGCGTATGATCGTCACGCTGTTCATCATTAGTGGCGGCCTGATTGGGCTAGCGGCTGCCATGGACATGCTCGGATTGTGGGGCTACGTGCGATCAAACTGGAATCCCGAGTATGGTGCCGCGGTGATTCCCTTTGTTTTCTTAGCGCGACTCAATGTTCTCGGGTCCATTCCTTTCGTGGCCTTCTATGCGATTGTCGCGAACGGCGGTCAGATTGCGGCTCAGGACAGCGACCTCTCGACCGATTTTATTCTCGTGCTGGTGGCCCTGATTCTTATTTTCATGTCGATTATTGAGTACATCGGCACCCGCCGCGATCTGGGGCAGAGTTACCTGCCGCCGGGCTTGAAGACGTCTGTGGCGCAAATCTTCGGAAGGAAAAAGAGCTCATGACCGATATCTTTTCAGAGCCGTTCGTCATCGCCTTTATCCTGGGGTGCATCACGGGTGCCATTCCCCTGCTGATTGCGTCGTTAGGCGAAACCATCGGAGAGCAGTCGGGCGTACTCAACCTGGGCATCGAAGGAATGATGCTCATCGGGGGTTACGTCGCATTTGTCACGACCCTTTCGACCGGATCGTTTGCGCTCGGTCTGATTGCCGGGACGTTGGCGGGCGTGGCCACCTCGGTCATCATGATGGTGCTCAACACGTGGCTGGGTCTCAACCAGATTGTGATTGGTTTGGCGATCACGCTTGCTGGTGGAGGAATCACCGGCGTACTGTATAACGTCTACTTCACCAATACCCCGCGGCTGGGTCAGGAAGATACGCTGGCCATTCCCTTTCTGTCAGAACTTCCGTATGTGGGCAAATCACTTTTCACCCAATCGCCAATGTTTTATCTGTCGTTCGTTCTTGCGGGCCTGGTCGCCTGGATGCTGCTGCGAACAACCGTTGGTCTGCGCTTTCGCGCGGCAGGCCAAAACCCGAACTCCCTAGACGCCGCCGGCGGTAACGTGGTCGTGACCCGTTCGGCTGCCGTGTTGCTCGGCGGCGCTTTTTCAGGGCTCGGCGGTGCCTACCTGGCCATAATCGCGGCCGGAACGTTCACGCCGTTCATGACTCACGGTTTGGGCTACATCGCCATCGTTGTCACCATGCTCGCGCGCGGAAGAATCGTTTGGGTGATTCTCGTGTCTTTCCTTTACGGCGTCACAGTGGCCCTGGGAACGGTCCTACAACTTACTAGCTTCAGTTTGCCGACCGACGTCATCAAGATGTTCCCCTTTATCGTGGTGATGATTGTGCTCATTGCGTTTGCTCGCGGCTCGTATGTGCCTCCAGCGCTGGGCGAGCCGTATACCCGCGGTGCGCGCTAACAAGAAACTGGCCCGCGCATGACCACCAGGGTTAAGTACCGCTAGCTGATAGCCCCGATCGAACAGCCCAACAAACAATCCGAAGGACTCAACAGCATGATTTATGACTTGGACTTCACTCTCTCGGCGGGACCCGTGATGGCGACGCCGCGCACTCAGGCCGCCCTCGGCAAGCCAATCATGTATCACTATGACCCCGAGTTCTTTGCGACGTTCCGTCGCGTCGAGAAGAAAGCGGCGCAGGTCTTCGACACGAAAAATCAGATCATCATCATGCAGGGTGAAGCCATCCTGGCCCTCGAGGCCGCGGCGCGATCGATGGTTACGCCCGGCATGAAAGTGCTCAACCTCGCACAGGGCGTTTTCGGAAAGGGCATGGGCTATTGGCTCACGAGCTTTGGGGCCGAACTGCACGAAATTGAGGTGCCCTATAACGAGGCCGTCGACCCCCAGCAGGTCGAGGAGTACCTCAAGAAGAATCCCGGCATTGAAATGATCACGATTGTTCACTCGGAGACACCCTCCGGAACCATCTCGGACTGCGGGGCAATTGGCAAGATTGCCAAGAAGCACGGGGCCATGACGCTGGTGGATGCCGTTTCGTCGGTGGGTGGCCTCGAGTTCCAGACGGATAAGTGGGGACTCGACGTGTGCGTAACCGGCGCACAGAAGTGTCTCGGTGGGCCGGCCGGAATAGGCCTGATGTCGATTTCTGATCGTGCCGAGAAGCACATGCGCGCGAACCCGAACGCCCCGCGCGATTCCTTTCTGTCGATTCTCGACTGGTACGACAAGTGGCTCGGGCAGGAGCGCTTTCCGTTCACGCCCTCGGTTTCTGATATGTACGGAGTTGAATCAGTGCTCGACCAGGTGCTCGAAGAGGGCCTCGACAACAGTATTGCTCGGCACGCCGCATCTGCTCGGGTGACCCGGGCCGGGGTGCAGGCCATGGGCCTCGAGCTCTGGCCAGCCAACGAAGCGATCACGGCAAACTGTTTGACGTCCATCCGGCTCCCGGATGCCGTCAACGATGTTCAGGTGCGCGACCACGTGCGCAATCGCTACGGTGTCATGCTCTCGAGCGGTCAGGGTGCTGGAAACCTGGTGCGAATCGCACACATGGGCCCGAGCGCCAATGGGCTGTATCCCGTCGTCGGACTCAGCGCGCTGGGTCAGGGGCTTCGCGACTTGGGAGTGACGGTGGATGTGGGCGCCGGCGTCGATGCCGCCATGACTGAGTTGGCCACGCAACGAGGAGGCAAGAAATGACGGGGCAAAAAATGGCGAGTGGAAAGCGGATTCCGGCAACTCGCGTTGGTGTGATCCTCACAACGAAAGATGTGAGCGTTTCGACCGAGTTCTATGCCGAGCATTTAGGTTTCGATGTTGAAGCCACCTTTGACGAGCCGCCCTACGTGATTCTGCAGCGTAACGGCATGCGTCTGTCGCTCAACCAGGCCGGCCCGGCCGCCGGCGACCTCCCCGCCTTTGCGATGAGCCCCCTGGCCACACCGGCCACTCCCCCGCTCATGCTCGTCATTGAGGTGACCGACATCGATGATGTCTTCGCGGGACTGGTCGCTGCCGGCGTCACGATTGAGTCGGCGGTCTTTCGACCGCCGTGGGGCGGCGCCCGCTTCTTCATCTCGGACCCGGATGGCTACGTTATCGAAATCGAACAGCTCTGATGCGCGCCGTCGTATTGCACGGACCCCAAAAACTGTCGGTCGACACTATTGCCGATCCAACAATTCTGGCTCCCACCGATGCCATTGTGCGCGTCACGCACTCGGCTATCTGCGGTGCCGACCTGTTGCCGTACCACGGACACACCCCCGGCTTTGAGGCGGGAACCGTCCTCGGTCATGAGTTCGTGGGCACTGTTGTTGAACGAGGCGCCGCGGTGAACGCGGTGGAGATCGGGCAGCGCGTTGTCAACACGAGTATGACTTCAGACGGTTCGTGCATAAACTGTCGCGCCGGACGCGTTACCCAGTGTGATGACCGGGCGCTCTTTGGCTACTCGGGTGTGTATCCGCGTCTCGACGGTGGACAGGCAGATTTCGTGCGTGTGCCCATGGCGAATCGATCCCTCTTCGCTGTACCCGATGGGGTGTCGAGTGATGATGCTGTCTTTATCGCCGACATCCTTCCCACGGGGTTTGCCGCTGTTCAACGCAGTGGCGCAACCAACGCTGACGTTATCGTCGTCTTAGGCTGCGGACCCGTGGGACTCATGGCCGTCATGTGCGCGGTTGGTCCGGCGCGGGCGGTCGTTGCCGTCGATGGCATAGCGGTTCGACGCGAGCTCGCCGAAAAGCTTGGTGCCCGCTCGGTGAGCCCGGAAGGTGCCGCCCAGTTGGTCGCCGACCTGACGCACGGCCTGGGCGCGGATGCGGTTATTGAGGCCAGTGGTAGCCCCCACGCACTTCAGGCTGCTTTCGGCCTGGCCCGACCACAGGGTGTTGTCTCTGTCGTCGGTGCACACTTCGAACCAGACTTCCCTCTCAACAACGGCGTCATGTTCGAGAAGGAGTTGTCGCTCGTCTTCTCGGTGGGCAATCCCACACGGGATCGTGAAAGACTCATGGACGCCGTGCTGGCAGGCAAGTTCTCGCCGTCGCAGATCGTCACCCACTCGATCTCGATAGACGACGCCGTTCGTGCTTATGAAGGTTTTGACGCCAAAGAGATGACGAAGGTCATTCTCACGACCGAATAGTGCGTTAACAACAAAAGGGCCACCCGATTACTCGGGTGTCCCTTTTATAAATTAAGTCCGGCGGTGTCCTACTCTCCCACAGGGTCCCCCCTGCAGTACCATCGGCGCTGAGAGTCTTAGCTTCCGGGTTCGGAATGAGACCGGGCGTTTCCCTCTCGCTATGGCCGCCGAAACACTATTGATGTATCAAAGTGAAACGTGCGCTATATTGCGCAGGTTCTCGACCGTACATCGAGAACCACTCAGTGGACGCGAACATCAGGCCACACAACCCAGCCTTACAACGGATTGTGTGTAGTGATTTCAAATTATTGGCTTATTAGTACCGGTCAGCTGCACGGGTCTTTAGTCCCCGCTTCCACATCCGGCCTATCAACGCAGTCGTCTACTGCGAGCCTCTCCCCCGAAGGGATGGAAAACTCATCTCGAAGTCGGCTTCCCGCTTAGATGCTTTCAGCGGTTATCCGTTCCCAACGTAGCTAATCAGCGGTGCTCCTGGCGGAACAACTGACACACCAGAGGTTAGTCCGTCCCGGTCCTCTCGTACTAAGGACAGATCTTCTCAATTTTCCTGCGCGCGCAGAGGATAGGGACCGAACTGTCTCACGACGTTCTAAACCCAGCTCGCGTACCGCTTTAATGGGCGAACAGCCCAACCCTTGGGACCTACTCCAGCCCCAGGATGCGACGAGCCGACATCGAGGTGCCAAACCATGCCGTCGA
>JAIOXH010000019.1 GCA_021741765.1 Aurantimicrobium sp.
AACGTGACACGATTTCCAACAGCCATGAGAACTCCCTTGTTTGGCTCCCACTAGCCTACGTCGTGGGCGGGTCGAATTTCACGTCGGTTACGGTTGCGGATGCGGATGCGGACGGTTCTGCGACGACCGCCGCCAGTTGCGCTTCCGCATGCTGTGCAGAGGCCAGCGCAAATGCCTCTTCGAGGAGGGGTGCCACTCTCCTGGCCTGCCACTCTCGAACGCCCTCTGCTGTCAAAGCGACGCGCAGATTTTCTGAGGTGTGATCTTGGGGTGGCGCCCAGCAGACTTCGCGCAGCGGGCCGGGCGAAATCACATTCTCGACGGGCATATTCATGCTTTCGGCGAGTTCGGTTACCCGTTCCCGTGCCGCGACAAGGCGAAGGGCGGCAAGGGGATTCTTGTCGGCCCAGGAGCGCTGATGAGGAATAGTGTCACTCGGCACGCGAAGCGCGGGCAGGTCTACCGAAGCTTGCCCGCGTTCAACGGCCCCCCACCAGCGTCCGATTTCCGGCCGGGAAGCCCGTCCTGTGAACGTCTTGAGTCGAGAGAGGTCGGACTGGCTGCCCAGTTTGGCCCCAGCTGCGGCAACGATGGCGGCATCAGGGATGAGTCGTCCGGGGGAGACGTCACGTTCCCGCGCAAGCTCATCACGGCTCAACCAGAGTGATCGGGCGACGGCAAGCTGCTGTGCGTGACGAAGAACGTGCATGCCCGAGAGGCGGCGCCACGGTTCATCGCTCGTCATCTTTTCTGGTCGCAATCGAACCGCCTCGAACTCCTCGAGGGCAAAATCCATCTTGTCGTTCTCTACCAAGAGAGCCGCAAGAGCATCGCGCAGATCTACCAGCCGTTCCACGTCACCCACGGCGTACGTCAACCACGGCTCGGGAAGCGGGCGTGTCGACCAGTCGACAGCCGAGTGCTCTTTGGCCAAGTGCACTTCGAGTATCTCTGCCATGACCGGGCCTAATCCCACTCGAGCGAGACCGAGAAGACGAGCCGAAAGTTCGGTGTCAAAGATTCGCTGGGGAAAAATTCCCACTTCGCGCAAACACGCCAGGTCTTGGCTGGCCGCGTGAAGAACCCACTCGGTGCCCTCGCCCAGCATCGTGAGGTCGCTCATGTCACCTATCGCGGGAGGGTCAAACAGGAACGTGCCCGCGTCTCGCCGGTGAATCTGAATCAAATAAGCGCGCTGCGAATACGTGAATCCGCTCGCGCGCTCGGCATCGATCGCTAGGGGTCCTTGACCTGCGGCCAGGCTCGCGCACGCCGTGGCAAATTCCGCGCGCTGGGTAATGACGTGAACGCTAACCACGCTCCCGTTTGTGAGCGTCGATACTGACGGCCTCAGCCGTGGGGGGAAGTCCGGCGAGCATGCACAGGAGGGTGGCCCAAGCTCGCACGTGTCCGCTCATGTCGTCGCCGTCCGGCGACCACGACGCGCGCAGTTCGATGTGGGCAGATTCGCCCTGATCTGCCAATTCTCCAAAGCCCTGGGACAGAACACGTGTCGCGGTTCCTGACGCGTTCGCGTACAGAGCATCGGAGGCGGCCAGGGCGTCGGTCAGCCACGACCAGGTCACCTCACTCAACATGGAGTCGAGAGCGATTTCGGCATCGAGCGGTGCCTGAGCAAAACAGACAATGCGAAACGCACCACCCCAGGCAGCAATCTGTTCGGGGTCGTGCATCAGAATCAGTCGTCCGGTGCCGTGCAGCGACTCGCTGTTTCCTGAGGCCAGCACCTCGCCCGATATCGCCGCACTGTGCGGAGCGATACGGGTTGGCGAGGGAATCGTGTCGACCGAAACTTCCGCACGCACCTGAGCGGTGAGGAGGGATGAGGCGGCGCGTACAAACTCCGCTGGGGCGTCAGGTGCAATCTCAAAATCGCTCACGAGGAAAAACTTAGTGTGCGCTCAGGAGTGCACCCCCGTGGCGCACCGCCAGACAGAGAAAATTGTTGTCGCGTCGTCGGCCATCTTCGTGCTGATTGGCGTCCAGGAGGATGCGTCCGGCATGATTCCGCCGAGAGCTCGGGAAGCATCAGACAGAGAAGCGCCCCTTACGGTCAGGCAGATCTCGTCAAGGAGGTTTTCATGCGTGAGCGCCAGAACAGTGGCGCGCCCACCTTCGCAGAGGACCGACTTGGCATCAGTGGTCGCCAGGTGCGTCACGACGCGTCGCACGAGGGCCGCGAGGTCTTCATCGGGGAGGCTTTTCCATTCCGTTACGCGTGAGGGGTCTGGGCACGTGTCCCAGGGGAGACCCAAACCGCGCGACACAACGTGCGTCTGGCCACGTGGCGGTAGGTGCCAACCCTCGGCACGAATGCTCGACGCTCCTACGATGAGTGCGTCGCAATCCTGCCGGATGAGGTGCAGGAGACGGCGATCATCGTCGGTCGTGAGGTCGGATGACGTCCCCGAAGGTCCGAGCGTGACCCCGCTCGCGGAGGCGACAAGGTTGGCACGCACCCAGAAGTTTGTAGGCCAGGCATAGGTAGCTGATGCGTCCTCAAGAAATTCCATGTCGGAAACGGTTCGTTACCCGGCCGCCGACTTCTCAGCGACCTGGCGCTTTATGCGCCAGAGCATCCCCGAGAGTCCGCGAAGCCGAAGCGGCGAAACAATCTTGGTGAGTCCGAGGGTGAGCGGAAAATCTTCGGGGCAGTCAAGCACTGCCTGGCTGGCAAGCCCTGTGAGACCGTGCACCAAGATCGAGGCAAAACCGCGCGTTGTGGGAGCTTCGAGGGGAGCGGTGGCGTGCACGGTCACAACATCGTCATTCACATCGACGATGATGAAGACCGGAGATTGACACTCCTCGACACGCTCGAGCTCCTCCTCGTGCTCGGCGTAGTGCGCCGGCAGCGCCGGGAGGTCGTTCGCGAACTCGAGCAAAAATTCGAGCCGCGATCTCTCGTCGAGCTCGAGAAATCCGTCGCGCGTGTCTCGCAGAGCCGGGGGCGTGAAATCAGTCATTGCCTCACAGTCAACCAGACTGAGCGGACTTGTCGGGCTTTGCGGCAGGCTAGCTGCGACCCGGCTCGGTGCCTACGGCGATGGGTGCTCGCACGAGGCTTCCCCATTCTGTCCACGAACCGTCGTAGTTGCGCACGGTTTCGAAGCCGAGCAAGTACTTTAGGGCGAACCACGAGTGGCTCGAGCGCTCACCGATTCGACAGTAGGCGATAACGTCATCGCCCTTCTGGAGTCCTGCGTCGGTCAGATAAAGTGCCTCGAGTTCTGCCCGCGACTTGTAGGTGCCGTCCTCAGAAACCGCGCGAGCCCAGGGAACGCTGAGTGCTCCGGGAATGTGACCTCCGCGCAGAGCCCCTTCCTGCGGGTAGTTGGGCATGTGGGTACGTTCTCCGGAGTATTCCTCGGGCGAACGTACGTCGATCAGCGGCTTACCCAGGTGTGCCACCACGTCATCGCGGAATGCCCGAATGTTCTCGTCATTGCGGGCAACCAGGGGATACGAACCCTCGGCTACCGGTGCGACATCCGTCGTGACCGCGCGCCCCTCGGCTATCCACTTTTCACGACCACCATCGAGGAGGCGCACATCGGGGTGTCCGAAGAGTTTGAACACCCACAGCGCGTATGTCGCCCACCAGTTTTTGTTGTCTCCGTAGATCACAATCGTGTCATCGCGGGAAATGCCGTGACGGTTCATGAGCTTTTGAAAACCGTGACCGTCGATGTAGTCGCGCACCACGGCATCGTTGAGGTCGGTGTGCCAGTCAATCTTGGCGGCTCCCGTGATATGGCCAACCTCGAAGAGCAACACGTCTTCGTCGGACTCAACCACGACGAGTCCGGGGGTTCCGAGGTGATCGGCGAGCCACTCGGTGCTGACAATCACCTCGGGGTGCGCGTAGGCCTGAAACTTTGGGGTGTTGTCAATGGGAATCGTCACGAGTCATCCTTACGCCGAGCAATTGTGAACCAGTACAGCGCACTAGTCTGGGTGTTGTCTTCAGACTACGAGCGCACCGATTGGTTCGCCTAATGGACCCCGCAACAATCCGAAACGTAAAGGATGCTCCCGCTCCATGACGGTAACCGTAACCGCCCTGTGTGAGCGTTCACCGTCGCTCAGTGCCGATGACATTGTGGCAAACCTCGTGCCGCCTCAGCAGTTTGCGACAGCGTCTTTTGACTCCTACATCCCCGACGATGACTATCCGTCACAGGTTCACGCCCGTGACCTCCTGGCCGCGTTTGCCGGTGCGTCGACGGCCGCGTCGACGGGAAAGCTCTTTGGTCGGCGACAAAAAACCGAGGATGCCCGACCGGGCGTTTATCTCGACGGAGGGTTTGGTGTGGGTAAAACCCACCTGTTGGCCGCGCTCTGGCATGCGGCGCCGGGTCGCAAGAAGTACTTTGGTACGTTCCTGCAGTACACCTCGCTCGTGGGCGCCCTCGGCTACGCGACGGCCGTAGAGGCACTGCGAGGCTCGAGCCTGATTTGCATCGACGAGTTTGAGCTTGACGATCCGGGCGACACCATGGTGATGACTCGCCTCCTCGGTGAACTGGTGTCATCCGGCACCCGGGTGGCGGCGACGAGCAACACGCCTCCCCATGCCCTGGGCGAAGGGAGATTCGCGGCCGCCGACTTTCTTCGCGAAATTCAAGCGTTGGCCGCACATTTCGAAACGATCCGCATCGACGGAACCGATTACCGTAAGCGCACTGCCGAAGGGTCGGCAGCGGTGCTTTCCGATGCGGACCTGGCCGCCTACGTATCCTCCGCCCGGGATCGTGGAGACACCGTCACGGTGGACGCCTTCGACGGTCTCTTGGCTCATCTCGCCACCGTGCATCCGTCCACCTACGTGCGAATGATCGAGGGCATCGATGCCATTGCACTCACGGGCGTTCACGTGCTTAATAATCAAACCGATGCCCTGCGCATCGTGGCGTTCATCGACCGCGTCTACGACGCTCAGATTCCCGTGCGCTCTTCCGGCGTCGCGCTCAGCGAGATTTTCGGCGGCGACATGATCAACGGCGGGTATCGCAAAAAGTATCTGCGTTGCATGTCGCGGCTGATTGCCCTCACCATCAGCTAAAGAGTCCTCTGCGGCCCAAGGCCGGTTTTTTTGTGCCTCGATGTTGCTGAGGTTAACACGATGGACACACGCCGGCGCGCTTTGTAACGCACCCGAAACGAACGCAACGATTTTCGGAAACAGCGAGAGGTAACACTCAACACATCCCGTCGAACGACGCAAACCTAAGTCGTACGACACAAATGAGATGAGGTTGACATGGATCAGGGACAAACCGCTTTTATTCTGATTAGTGCCGCGCTGGTTTTGCTGATGACGCCCGCTTTGGCGTTTTTCTACGGTGGACTTGTTAAGACCAAGAGTGTGGTCAGCATGATGATGCTGAGTTTTGGTTCACTCGCGCTCATCGGTGTTCTGTGGGTCTTCTACGGGTACGCGATTGCGTTTTCCAACGGGGGAACAGAATCGTTCTATGGCATCGACGGTGTCTTCGGTATCGATATTGCCAACATCGGACTCGAGGGACTTCTGACCGTTCCCGAGGGCGCGACCTACCCGCCCCTCGCGTTTGCCGCCTTCCAGGGTGGGTTCGCCATCATCACGGTCGCCCTCATCTCAGGTGCCATCGCTGACCGCGCGCGCTTTGGTGCCTGGCTGGTCTTTGCCGGAATTTGGGCCACCGTGGTCTACTTCCCGGTTGCCAACTGGGTTTTCAACTTCACCGTTGTCGACGGCAAGATCGTCGACGGAGGATGGATCGTCTACAACCTCGGCGTGATCGACTTCGCCGGCGGAACCGCTGTGCACATCGCAGCCGGTGCTGCCGGCCTCGCTCTCGCCATCGTGCTCGGCAAGCGCATCGGCTTTGCCAAGGGCGTGAGTAAGCCGCACAACGTCCCTCTCGTGCTGCTCGGTGCGGGTCTGCTGTGGTTCGGCTGGTTCGGCTTCAACGCTGGTTCTGAACTCGCGGCCGACGGCATTGCTTCGCTGGCGTTCATCAACACCATGGCGGCCCCCGCGGCGGCCGTTATCGGCTGGTTGCTCGTTGAGCGCATCAAGGATGGCAAGGCGACCTCGGTGGGCGCCGCTTCGGGTGCGGTTGCCGGTCTCGTGGCAATCACCCCCGCGTGTGCCGTGCTGACACCAGGTTGGGCACTATTGCTCGGACTCGTCGCCGGTGTGCTTTGCGCCTTGGCCATCGAGCTCAAGTTCAAGTGGGGCTTCGATGACTCGCTCGATGTGGTGGGTATCCACCTCCTCGGCGGAATCATTGGAACGCTCTACATCGGCTTCTTCGCCAGCGATGTGGGACTCATCTTCTCCGGAAGCTTTGAGCAGCTGGGCAAACAGGCTCTTGGTGCGGGTGCCGTTCTGGTTTTCTCATTCGTGATGAGCCTCATCATCGGCTGGATCATTGACAAGACAATGGGTTTCCGCATCAAGAATGAGGACGAGCTTGCCGGCATCGACACCGTGCTCCACGGTGAAGAAGGCTACGCGCGCGCGGACGCCTAAGGTGCTCCGGCAATAACGCAAAACGTTCGTCCCGATGGCCTCTCCGGCCGTCGGGACGTTCGTTGTTGTGCGCTCTGATGTGGGCGGGGAAGCGCGTACACTCGCACGCTCACCAAGCCCGCTAGTCTCTGTGACGAGTCGAAAGGTTTTATATGGATTCTGGCAACACCGCATTCGTTCTCATCTGTACAGCTCTCGTGCTCATGATGACTCCGGCTCTGGCTTTTTTCTACGGCGGTCTCGTCAAGGCAAAGAGCGTGGTGAGCATGATGATGCTGAGCTTCGGTTCGCTCGCGCTGATTTCCGTGCTGTGGATTGTCTACGGATACGCCATCTCTTTTGCCAACCCAGGAGATCCGGGTTACGTAGGTATCCCGGGAGTTATCGGCATCAACCTTGGCGATATTGGACTGGCGGGCCTTCTCGACGCACCGCCGGTGGGTGGGCTACCTCCGTTAGCCTTTGCGGCCTTCCAGGGCACCTTCGCCATCATTACCGTGGCGCTCATTTCCGGAGCGGTTGCCGACCGGGCCCGTTTCGGCGCCTGGCTGGTGTTCGCCGGTTTTTGGGCCACGCTCGTCTACTTCCCCGTGGCGAGCTGGGTGTTCAACATCGTTCGCAACGACAACGGTCAGATCGTGGGGGGTGGCTGGCTCGTCAGCAACTTTGGCTTGATCGACTTTGCTGGTGGAACGGTCGTTGAGATTGCTTCGGGTTCGGCCGCCCTAGCGCTGGCTATCGTTCTCGGCACACGAGTCGGGTTTGCCAAGGGGGCCCACAAACCCCACAACGTGCCCCTCGTCTTGCTCGGCGCTGGCTTGCTCTGGTTCGGTTGGCTGGGCTTCAACGCCGGTTCCGAGCTCGCCGCAGATGGCATTGCGTCGTTGGCTCTGATCAACACGATTGCCGCTCCGTCGGCCGGAATCATCGGCTGGCTCATTGTCGAACGTCTCAAGGACGGCAAAGCAACCTCGGTAGGCGCAGCCTCGGGAGCGATTTCCGGCGCTGTGGCCATCACTCCGTCCTGTGCATCGCTCACGCCGCTCTGGGCCCTGGCTGTTGGGCTCATTGCCGGAGTGCTCTGTGCACTCGCCGTGGAGCTCAAGTTCCGTTGGGGATTTGATGACTCGCTCGACGTCGTCGGGATCCACTTGGTGGGCGGATTAGTGGGCACTCTTGCCATTGGTGTCGTGGGAACCGGCGTTGGCCTCGTTGCTACGGGTTCGTTTTCACAGCTCGGCAGCCAAGCTTTGGGATCGGTTGTCGTGATGGTGTTCAGCTTTGGTATGACGTGGATCATCGGAACCGTCATCGACAAAACCATGGGCTTCCGCGTGCGCAACGAAGACGAGCTCGCGGGTATCGATACGTATCTTCACGGTGAAGAGGGTTACGCGATTGAAGGGCGCTAGACCGGATGTCGAATGCTTCCTGGTGGGCGATACCGGACTCGAACCGATGACCTCTTCCGTGTGAAGGAAGCGCGCTACCAACTGCGCCAATCGCCCGCGAGACCAGACTATCGAATGAGTTCGACACCCCCGTCACACGTCCTTTGGGATCCGCGTGCCGGGGGTGTCGGGTTTTGCTTACGGGTCGCGGGCACACTAAAGTTCAGGAGTGCGATGAAAATCGCACATGCGGATGTGGCGCAGTGGTAGCGCATCACCTTGCCAAGGTGAGGGTCGCGAGTTCGAATCTCGTCATCCGCTCGAGTGGGTATGTTGTGCGGCCGGCTCACCGGTTGCAGCGTGCTACTTTTGGTGGATTGGCCGAGAGGCGAGGCAGCGGCCTGCAAAGCCGTATACACCGGTTCGAATCCGGTATCCACCTCCATACGAAGTACTTTTCGGAGTCTTCGTATGAAATGGGCGATTGGCGCAGCGGTAGCGCGCTTCCCTGACACGGAAGAGGTCATCGGTTCGATCCCGGTATCGCCCACCATCATGTGACTCCCCGAGGGCGGGTAGGCTGGAAGCCCTTGCCCCGTCTGGAGAAACCACACTCGTGAGCCCCGAAAACGCATCCCTGGTCGCTTCCGCGGAGAGCGACGGTTTTGCCCTGTTTTCGGATCGCAGCATCGTGGCTATGCGTGTCAACGGTGAACTGCGCGACCTTGCCGCTCGCATCGCTGTGGGTGACTCCGTCGAACCGGTGGCGATTGATTCCCCCGTCGGATTGAGCATCCTGCGCCACTCTGCGGCACACGTTCTGGCGCAGGCAGTTCAGGGCATCAACCCAGAAGCGAAGCTGGGAATTGGGCCACCCATCACCGACGGCTTTTACTACGACTTTGACGTAGCCGAGCCTTTTGATCCCGACCAGCTCAAGCATCTCGAAAAGGCCATGGAACGCATTGTTCGGTCAGGCCAACGGTTCATGCGTCGCGTGGTGACCGAAGACGAGGCGCGCGCGGAGCTCGCCAACGAGCCCTACAAGCTTGAGCTCATTGGCCTGAAGGGCTCCAACTCCGATTCCGTCGGCGGCGACAACGAGAACGTCGAGGTGGGCGGCGCCGAACTCACCATCTACGACAACGTAGACCCGGCCTCAGGCGAGACGGTCTGGAAAGACCTGTGTCGCGGGCCCCACCTACCCAACACGCGCATGATTGGCAACGGCTTCGCGCTCACACGGGTTGCTGCTGCCTATTGGCGTGGCAGCGAGAAGAATCCTCAACTGCAACGCATCTACGGAACTGCGTGGCCCTCCAAGGACGAACTTCGTGAGTACCAAGTCCGTCTCGAAGAAGCGGCAAAGCGTGACCACCGTCGCCTCGGCGTGGAGCTGGACCTCTTTAGCTTTCCCGACGAAGTGGGCTCCGGGCTTCCGGTGTTCCACCCCAAGGGTGGCATCATTCGTCGCACCATGGAGGACTACTCACGTCGTCGACACGAGGAGTCGGGCTACGACTTCGTCTACACGCCGCACATCACGAAGTCGAATCTGTTTGAACAGAGCGGCCACCTCGAGTGGTACGCCGACGGCATGTTCCCGCCCATGCAGATCGACGAAGTGCGCAACGACAAGGGCGAGGTGACGCGCGCGGGCGTTGAGTACTACCTCAAGCCGATGAACTGCCCGTTCCACATCTTGATCTATCGTTCGCGCGGGCGCAGTTACCGCGACCTCCCCCTGCGGATGTTTGAGTTTGGCTCGGTCTACCGTTACGAGAAGTCGGGTGTGGTGCACGGCCTCACGCGGGTGCGCGGCATGACTCAGGATGACGCCCACATTTTTACGACGCGTGAAAGGCTGCGCGAAGAACTCACCAGCGTTCTGTCCTTCGTCCTCGACCTGCTTCGTGATTACGGTCTCGATGACTTCTATCTCGAACTTTCGACCAAGGACCCGGACAAGTACGTGGGTGACGACGCCATCTGGGACGAAGCCACGTCGACCCTGCAGTCAGTCGCCGAAGAATCCGGCCTCACACTCGTGCCCGATCCCGGTGGGGCTGCTTTCTACGGCCCGAAGATTTCGGTGCAAGCACGTGACGCCATCGGGCGCACGTGGCAGATGTCGACGATTCAGCTCGACTTCAACCTGCCCGAGCGCTTTGATCTCGACTACACGGGTTCTGACGGCGCGAAGCACCGCCCCGTCATGATTCACCGCGCTCTCTTCGGTTCGATTGAGCGATTCTTTGGCGTGCTCACCGAGCACTACGCCGGAGCATTTCCGCTCTGGCTTTCACCCGTGCAGGCCATCGGTATTCCTGTTGCCGAGGAGTACGCCCCTTATCTCGACGATGTTGTGACACAAATGCGCGCCGTGGGAATCCGGGCCAGCACGGATGTCTCCGACGACCGCATGCAAAAGAAGATCCGCAACGCCACGGCAGAAAAGATTCCCGTGCAAGTGATTGTGGGCGAGGAAGATCGCGCTAAAGGCGCTGTCAGCTTCCGATTCCGCGACGGAACGCAACGTAACGGCATTCCGGTTGCGCAAGCTATCGACCTCATTCGAGCAGCGATCGACGCGCACAGCCAGGTGAACGGTGCTGATGACCTGTGATCGACGACCCGAACGTCTTTGACTCAGAAACTCTCGCGGGGGTGCCCGATGAATTCCAGCGCTTATGGACGCCGCACCGCATGGCCTACATCCATGCCGGCGCCGACGCGAACGAGGGGGAGACCTGCCCGTTTTGCCGCGTGCCAGAAATGTCGGATGAAGACGGACTTATCGTTTATCGCGGCACCCGCGCCTACGTTGTCATGAATCTTTACCCCTACAATTCCGGGCACGTTTTGGTCTGCCCCTATCGACATGTTGCGTTGTATGACGAGGCAACAGTGGATGAAATAGCCGAAATCGGTACCCTAACTCAAACCGCCATGCGCATCTCGCGTCAGGTGTTTGCCAACGAAGGCTTTAACATAGGAATGAACCAAGGGCGTGTCTCGGGAGCCGGTGTTGCCGGGCACCTACACCAGCACATAGTTCCGCGCTGGTCGACCGACGCAAACTTCCTCCCCATCATCGCCAAGACAAAAGCAATGCCGAGGTTGCTGTCTGAAGTTCGACAACAGTTGGCCGAAGCATGGGCCGCTCAAGAGAAATAGTGTGAAAAAAATGGCTAAGTCAAAACCAGAAATCGGTACTGACCGCGTCAAGCGCGGACTCGCCGAAATGCTCAAGGGCGGCGTCATCATGGACGTGGTCACCGCCGAGCAGGCCAAGATTGCCGAAGACGCCGGAGCAGTGGCCGTCATGGCGCTCGAGCGAGTACCCGCCGACATTCGTGCGCAGGGTGGCGTTGCACGCATGAGCGACCCAGACCTCATCCAGGGCATCATCGACACGGTGTCGATTCCCGTCATGGCCAAGGCCCGCATTGGTCACTTCGTTGAAGCCCAGATTCTCGAAACTCTCAAAGTCGACTACATCGATGAGTCGGAAGTGCTGAGCCCGGCCGACTACGTAAACCACATCGATAAGTGGCAGTTCACAGTTCCGTTTGTCTGTGGCGCGACCAATCTCGGAGAGGCCTTGAGGCGCATCAACGAGGGAGCGGCAATGATTCGCTCCAAGGGTGAGGCGGGCACCGGAGACGTCTCCGAGGCCACCAAGCACATTCGCAAGATCAAGGGCGAGATCCGCGCCCTGTCGTCAATGTCTGAAGATGAACTCTACGTTGCCGCCAAGGAGCTGCAGGCACCTTTCGCCCTCGTTCAGGAAGTCGCGCGAACCGGTGCACTTCCCGTTGTTCTCTTTACCGCCGGCGGTGTGGCCACACCGGCCGGCGCTGCCATGATGATGCAGCTGGGTGCCGATGGAGTATTCGTGGGCTCAGGAATCTTTAAGTCGGGAAATCCGGCTGAACGGGCTGCTGCCATCGTGAAGGCGACCACGTTCTACAACGACGCCAACGCCGTTGCCGATGCGTCGCGTGGCTTGGGTGAGGCAATGGTTGGCATCAACGTTTCCGACCTGCCAGCGCCACATCGACTCTCCGAACGTGGCTGGTAGTTCACCACTCATTGGCGTACTCGCCCTGCAGGGCGATGTGCGCGAGCACGAACGCGTGCTCGACACGCTGGGCGTTTCGCACACACAGGTTCGAACGCCTGCCGAACTCGAGACGGTCGACGGTCTCATTATTCCCGGCGGTGAATCGACGGTTATCGACAAACTCACCCGGATTTTTGCCATGCGCGATCCACTTCGGGCGCGCATTTCCCTCGGCATGCCGGTCTTTGGCACGTGTGCGGGGCTGATTATGCTCAGCGATCGGCTGAGCGACGCGACGCACGATCAGCAGACGCTGGGCGGTCTTGACGTGACCGTGCGTCGAAACGCGTTTGGCTCACAGGTCGAATCTTTTGAGACAACACTGAGGGCACCGGAAGTTTCGACAGACCCCGTAGAGGCCGCCTTCATTCGGGCGCCAATCGTTGAGCAGGTGGGGGCCGACGTTCGCGTCCTCGCCACCCTCGATGATCACCGCATCGTCGCGGTCCAACAGGGCAACATCGTCGGTATTTCGTTTCACCCCGAGATTTCAGGCGATCTGGCTTTTCACCGCTACTTTGTCGGGCTCGTCGCCGACACGCTCGCCCCGGCGCACGCGTAGAATTGCTGGCATGTCCGGACACTCCAAATGGGCGACCACGAAGCACAAGAAGGCCGTCATTGACGCTCGCCGCGCTAAGTCGTTCGCCAAGCTGATCAAGAACATTGAGGTCGCAGCAAGATTGGGCGGCGCCGACATGAGCGGAAACCCTACGCTGGTGGACGCCGTTCAGAAGGCCAAGAAGTCGAGTGTTCCCAACGACAATATCGATCGAGCCGTTAAGCGCGGTGCGGGGCTTACTGGCGACGCCATCGAGTACTTCACAATCATGTACGAGGGCTACGGCCCCAGCGGCGTGGCTCTCCTGATCGAGTGTCTGACCGACAATAAGAATCGGGCTGCGGCAGAGGTGCGAACAGCGATGTCCCGCAGCGGCGGCACGATGGCTGACCCGGGCAGCGTTGCCTACAACTTTGCGCGCAAAGGAGTCATTCGAGTCAGTGGCGAGGTAACCGAAGACGATGTGCTCGCGGCCGTTCTCGAAGCCGGAGCAGAGGACGTTTCCCACCACGGGGGCACCTTCGAGATAATTACCGACACCGCTGACCTTGTGAAGGTGCGCACGGCCCTTCAGGATGCAAACATCGACTACGACTCCGCCGATTCGGAGTTTGTTCCCCACCTCGAGGTGCAGGTTGACGCCGAGGCTGCGCGTAAGGTTTTCCGCATCATCGAGGCACTCGAAGACAGCGAGGACGTGCAGAACGTCTATAGCAATTTTGACGTTAGCGACGAGGTTCTCGCCGAGCTCGAGCAAGACTAGTTCGCGATTGTGCGCATCCTCGCGGTCGATCCCGGTCTTACGCGATGCGGCGTGGGGGTTGTCGACCTCGCCCAAGGACGACGCGTCAGCTTTGTTGACGTATTCGTGGTTCAGACTCCGCCGAGTGCTGCACTGAGCGATCGCCTCTTTGCCCTTCACCAGGCCATTGAGGAGGCCATCGTGCGTTATGCACCAGACCGCATCGCCCTGGAACGCGTCTTTGCCCAGCACAATCTGCGCACCGTCATGGGAACAGCCCAAGCCAGCGGTGTTGTGCTCTCACTCGCGGGTGCCCGAGCGCTTCCGGTAGCTCTGCACACGCCTAGTGAGGTTAAAGCTGCAGTTTCTGGCAACGGTCGGGCGAACAAGGCTCAGGTTGCTGCTTCAGTGCGACAGATTCTCAAGCTCGATGATTCCGTGTTGCTCGCCGACGCCACCGACGCACTTGCGTTGGCCATATGCTCGGCCTGGCGCGGAGATTTCGACGCCGCGCCACACGGCACGGCTACAGCGGTAAAACAGGTGGCAGATCTCACCCCCGCGCAACGATTGTGGAGGGACGCGGAGAGGCGCACGTCGACCTCACGTCGACCCACATAGTCTTTCCTTCGTGATTTCATCGCTTCGCGGCACGATCGAGGCCCAGCATTCGGGTTTCGTTGTGATTGAGGTTTCCGGCGTCGGTTATGGCGTGTACGTGACGCCGCAGCACGCGTTTTCGCTGAACGTTGGTGAGAACGCACACCTGGTTGTCACGACAATTGTGCGTGAAGACGCCATCATGCTCTACGGATTTGAGTCGCGTGAATCTGGTCAAATTTTTGACACCCTCTTGTCGGTCACGGGCGTTGGCCCACGTTCGGCTCTCGCTGTACTCGCGCATCTCACGCCCGCACAGGTGTTTGACGCTGTGGCTAACGACGACGACAAAGCATTCACGCGCGTGTCGGGCATCGGACCAAAGACGGCAAAACTCATCTGTGTGCAGCTCGCGGGTCGACTCGATGCCGTGACCGTGGGGGAGTCTCGCACCATCGCAGGCGAGCGCGGTGCGTCCGGAGACGCCGTTGTGGCCGCCCTCGTTGGCCTCGGTTGGAATGATCGACTGGCCCGCGAGACGCTCAACAGGCTCGAGACAGAGGGCAAGACCACGTCTCAGCTTCTGCGCGATGCCCTGGCTCTGATGGCGCGGCAATCGTGAGCGAAGAGACCATTCTCTCGACGGTGCCCGCCGATGATGCAGAGCGCCAGTTTGAAAGTGCCTTGCGACCCACGAGCCTGCACGAGTTTGTTGGTCAAAAGCGAGTCGTCGCGCAGTTGGATGTTTTGTTGCGGGCCGCTGCTCAGGCGTCGCGAACCCCAGATCATGTCTTGCTCTCGGGTCCTCCCGGGCTCGGCAAGACAACGCTCGCAATGATTGTGGCCCAAGAGACGGGTCAATCACTGAGAATTTCAAGCGGTCCGGCAATTGCGCACGCAGGCGATCTTGCCGCGCTGCTCTCTGCCCTGGTGCCTGGAGAGATTCTCTTTATTGACGAGATTCATCGCATGGCCAAACCGGCTGAAGAGATGCTCTACCTCGCTATGGAAGATTTTCGCATCGACATCATGGTGGGTAAGGGCGTGGGTGCAACCTCAATTGCTCTAGACCTGGCTCCCTTCACCTTGGTCGGGGCGACCACACGCACGGGATTGCTCGCCAATCCCCTTCGCGACCGGTTCGGGTTTACCGCACACCTCGAGTTCTACGATGTGGACGAACTCGAGCGAGTTCTCGACCGGTCTGCACGCCTCCTCAAACTCGACCTACCCGCTCTGGCACTCGCGGAAATTGCACGGCGCAGCCGTGGCACGCCTCGGATTGCCAACCGGCTTCTCAGGCGGGTGCGTGACTACGCCGACGTGCACGGGGGAGATGACGCGCTGTCGAGTGCGCGCGCGGCCCTTGACCTATTTGATGTCGACGTCCGCGGTCTCGACCGGCTCGATAGAGCTGTTCTGCTTGCTCTGGTTGACGGCTTTGACGGAGGTCCCGTGGGTCTGGGCACACTTGCCGTTTCGGTGGGAGAGGAGACGGAAACCGTGGAATCCGTTGTTGAGCCTTTTCTGATTCGCGAGGGTCTTATGGCGCGAACTCAGCGGGGGCGGGTCGCGACGCGAGCAACCTGGGAGCATCTCGGTCGGACACCCCCGGAGCGCGGAACGCTCTTCGACTAAATACACAGCATTCGCCACATATACTCAATTAGCGCCCACGGTGGGCCCCTTTTCGATTGGAACTCTCATGGCCTTTGACCCGACACTCCTTCTCATGGGTGCCGTTCTTGTTGTGCTCGTCATTTTCATGGTGCGCAACAGCCGCAAGCGTCGTCGCGACGCTCTCGAAATGCAAGAGAAACTCAAGGTCGGTGCCGAGGTCATGACCAACTTTGGTCTTTACGCCAAGATCAAGAAGATTGACGACGTTGACAACAAGATTGTCCTCGAGACGTCGCCCGGTCAGACCCTCACGGTGCACCGTCAGGTGGTCGCCCGTGTTGTTGACTCCGCGTCCGCCGGGCCCAGCAAGGGTGAGTCAGTAGGCAAGGCTGTCGCCGACGTCGCCCTCAACCCGGAGAAGGAATCTGGAAAGCTCGCGATTGACCCGCAGTTTGGCGAGCGCGTGCAGAAGCCCGCAGCAAAGGCTAAGCCCTCGACAAAGTCGTCGCCGTCTGGCACGGGCAAGCCAGCCTCCGGTTCGAGCAAGTAGGCTAGGCCCACCTCCCTCCTTCCGCTCATAACGAAAGCGACGTCCTCTTCTCGTGGCCCGTAGTGCTCAAGTTCGTCATGCCGTGCGCAACCTCATTTGGCTTGGGGTCATCATCGGTCTCCTCATTGCGGGCACGGGAGCCGGTGTGCTCTTTTCGGGTGCATCCTGGGCTCCCAAGTTGGCACTTGACCTACAGGGAGGCACCCAGATTGTCTTGACCCCCCAGGTTAACGACGCAGCGGTGACTGAAGAGCAGCTCAAACAAGCCGTGGCGATTATTCGTCAGCGTGTCGATGCGTCCGGTGTCTCTGAGGCTGAGATCAACACGCAGGGTAGTAACAACGTTGTGGTGTCGATTCCCGGAACGCCCGACAAAGAGACGCTGGCACGAATCGAGGCATCGGCCAAGCTTGATTTTCGGCCGGTGCTGACCACCTCAGGCCCCACAAACGAGGTCATCAACCCGGACGGCACATCGTCGATTGTTGACCCGTCGAGTATCGACCCCAACCTGCCCAGCACGCCAACCATTTCTCCCTCCAACGGCTCAGACATCAATTGGGTGACCCCAGCCTTGGCGGCTGAGTATCAGGCGTTCTCAT
>JAIOXH010000020.1 GCA_021741765.1 Aurantimicrobium sp.
GTCGATCGAGAAGATGCTGGCGCGGGTCTGGCCCTCGCGCGCGAATCGGTAGGTGCCCGCAGAATCCCACGTGGCGGTCCATTTGTCTTCGAGGCCCTCGAGGGCGGGTTTTTCGGGAACGCCGGCAGCATTGCTCGTCATGATGAACCTCGAATTTCTATGTGCGGCACCGCGTCGTTTACCGGCTCGGCCGGCGAGTGTGCCTCAGATGTGGGTGCCTCGAGTTTACCGCGTGACGTATTAGGCTGATGCATAGAGGCACCGATCCGGCCATCACCGGGGAGCCTTCGGAAGAAATTCACGCGATTCGCTCGTCGAATCTCATGAAAAGTAGAACCGAACGGGTCTGGCCCGTTACAGCCAACGAACAAGAGGGTCTCGATTTGTGAGATCAAGCTCAGGTGGTACCGCGCGAAAATCCCGCAAGACGGGGAGAATCGCGTCCTGGCGAAGTAGATGAACCATCCTTCGTTTCAGGAGAAACCGTGACCTATCCCAAGCCTCCTCAAAGCCGCCGTGCTGAGCCTGTCGAAGCATCAGCCGGCGGCGCACCGCACGGCCAGTCCGGCCATTCGAGCGACGACGTTGTGCCGTCGCCGTCATTTCCGGCCATCGAAGAGCAGGTTCTCGCGTTCTGGAAGGCGGATGACACGTTCCGTGCGTCGATCGCGCAGCGTGCCGAACAGGGTGCCGAGGAGTGGGTCTTCTACGACGGTCCGCCCTTTGCCAACGGACTGCCCCACTACGGACACCTACTCACGGGATACGCCAAAGACCTCTTTCCTCGCTACCAGACCATGCGCGGCAAGCGCGTGGAACGGCGATTCGGATGGGATACCCACGGTCTGCCCGCCGAGCTCGAGGCCGAGCGCCAGCTGGGCATCACCGACAAAAGCCAGATCGAAGAAATGGGTATTGCCGCCTTCAACGAGGTGGCCCGCGAGTCGGTGCTCAAGTACACGCACGAGTGGCAGGAGTACGTCACGCGCCAGGCCCGCTGGGTTGACTTCGACAACGATTACAAGACCCTCGACATCACCTTCATGGAGAGCGCCATCTGGGCGTTCAAGCAGCTTCACGACAAGGGTCTAGCCTACGAGGGGTATCGGGTACTGCCCTACTGCTGGCGCGATCAGACCCCGCTGAGCAACCACGAACTGCGCATGGACGACGACGTCTACAAGATACGTCAAGATCAGTCGGTCACCGTGGCGTTCCCGCTTCTGGGGGACCGCGCCGAGGCCCTCGGGCTTGTGGGCGTGAACGCTCTCGCGTGGACCACGACCCCGTGGACGCTTCCCACGAATGCGGCGCTCGCCGTGGGGCCCGACATTCACTACGTGGTGGTGCCGGCGGGGCCAGCCTTTGCCATTGAGGGTTTCGATACGTCGACTGCGTCGACTACTCAACCCGCATTCCTGATTGCCGAAGATCTGGCCGGCGCGTATGCCAAAGAGCTCGGTTATGCCGCCGCGCACGAGGTGCAGGCCGCGGCAACAAAAAAACTGCTCGGCAGCGACCTCGTCGGTGTGGCCTACCAGCGGCTCTGGGACTACTTCGCCGATGAACCCGAGTACCTCGCCAACGCGTGGCGAATTCTGAGCGCCGACTTTGTCACCACGGCAGACGGCACCGGCATCGTGCACCTGGCGCCCGCCTACGGCGAGGACGACCAGAAGGTGTGCGAGGAGAACGGCATCCCGGTCATGATCTCGGTGAATGACGGCGGAGTGTTTCTCTCGCGCATCAGTGAGGTGGCCGGCCAACAGGTCTTCGAGGCCAACAAGCCCCTGACGAAGATGCTGCGCGACATGGGTCGACTCGTGCGCGTCGCCAGTTACGAACACTCCTACCCGCACTGTTGGCGCTGCCGCAATCCGCTGATCTATCGAGCCGTCTCGTCGTGGTTCGTGCGCGTCACCGAATTCCGCGACCGCATGGTTGAGCTCAACCAGCAGATTAACTGGGTTCCTGACAACGTAAAAGACGGGCAGTTTGGCAAGTGGCTCGAGGGCGCTCGCGACTGGTCCATCAGCCGCAACCGTTTCTGGGGTTCGCCCATCCCGGTCTGGAAGAGCGACAACCCGGACTTTCCACGGATCGATGTCTACGGCTCACTCGACGAGATCGAGCGCGACTTTGGCGTGCGCCCCGCCGACCTGCACCGCCCGCACATCGATGAGCTCACGCGTCCCAACCCCGATGACCCAACGGGGCAGTCCACCATGCGGCGCATCCCCGATGTGCTCGACGTATGGTTCGACTCCGGCTCGATGCCGTTCGCTCAAGTGCACTATCCCTTCGAGAATCGCGACTGGTTTGATACGCACAACCCGGCCGACTACATCGTGGAGTACATCGGGCAAACGCGCGGGTGGTTTTACACGATGCACGTGCTGGCCACAGCGTTGTTTGACCGTCCAGCTTTCAAGAACGTGATCAGTCACGGCATCGTGCTGGGCAACGACGGGCAGAAGATGTCGAAGTCGCTGCGCAACTATCCGGATGTCAACGAGGTCTTTGATCGCGACGGCTCCGATGCCATGCGGTGGTTTCTCATGAGTTCACCCGTGTTGCGCGGCGGTAACCTCGTTGTCACCGAGGAGGGCATCCGCGAAGGTGCGCGCCAGGTGCTGCTGCCCCTGTGGAGCACCTATTACTTCTTCACGCTCTACGCCAATGTCGCCGGGGACGACGGTGCTGGCTATGAGGCAACGTGGCGAACCGACAGCCAGAACCTGCTCGACCGCTACCTGCTCGCCAAGACCGGCGACGTCATTCGAACCGTTGAGGGCCACCTCGACGCTCTCGATTCCACGCTGGCGGCGGCGGCACTTCGCGACTTCGCCGATGTGCTCACCAACTGGTACGTGCGGCGATCACGCGACCGCTTTTGGGCGGGGTCGGCCACGCAGGACGGCCGTGACGCCTTCGACACGCTGTTCACCGTGCTCGAGACGGTCGCTCGCGTTGCCGCGCCCTTCCTGCCGTTGATCACCGAGGGCATGTGGCAGGGGCTCACGGGTGGTCGCTCGGTGCACCTCACGGACTGGCCAAACGCCGCCGACTTCCCTCAGGCCGCCGATCTGGTGGTCGACATGGATCAGGTGCGCGAGATAGTTTCCACCGCGCTCGCCCTGCGCAAACAGACCGGTCGCCGGGTGCGATTGCCGTTAGCGGGTCTTGTGGTGGTTACCGAACGTGCCGAGGCGCTCAACAACTTTGCCGACATTCTGCGCGATGAGCTCAACGTGAAGGCCGTGACAAACACGGCCTGGACCGAGAACAGTGCGGCCGAATTCGGCATCACCTCGCGGTTGTCGGTGAATGCCCGTGCAGCTGGCCCGCGCCTTGGCAAAGAAGTTCAGCGCATCATTCAGGCCGCCAAGAGTGGCGATTGGTCGGAGACCGACGGCGTTGTGACGGCCGGCGGCACGCAGTTGGAACCCGGCGAGTATGACCTGACTCTCGAAACGGCCGCCGCGGGCGATGACGCCGATCGCGCCCTTGCGCTCATCCCGAGTGGTGGCTTCGTCTTGCTCGACGTCACCACCACACCCGAACTCGAGGCCGAAGGACTGCAGCGCGACATTATTCGCGCTGTGCAAGATACCCGCAAGGCTGCCGGTTTCGATGTGAGCGACCGCATTGTGCTCGATGTCGTGTGCTTCGATGACGCGGATGCCCGGGCTCTCGGGCTGGCCACAGGAGCAGACATCGCCGCCGAGACGTTGGCCACCACGTATGCGATTCACTCTCCGGCAACCTACGACCTGCTACCCGGGTTGCGTGACCAGCTCGCCTCGGAGTGGCTTGGCAACGTGGCCAGTGCCGATGTTGAGCACTTCGTGCGCTTTGAGGCAGAAGCGTTTGCTAATGCCGGTGATTTTTTGGTTGCCGTGTCGCGCACGGAGCGTGTGCACAGTGTCTGAGTCGAACGAGGCGTCTGAATACGCGCGCGCCGCAGAGCTGGCCTACCAGGAACTGCTCTCAAGAATGGGGGAGGGTGAGCCGCAACCCCGACTCGAGCCCACGCGCCGCGTGGTTGAACTTCTCGGTGATGTGCATCGTGCGTATCCGGTGATTCACCTGGCCGGCACCAACGGGAAAACGTCAACCGCTCGCATGATCGAGTCGATTCTGCGCACGCTTGGCTTGCGCACCGGACTGTTTACGAGCCCCCACCTGATCTCCCTCAACGAGCGCATCCAGGTTGATGGCGCACCGATTTCAGACGAGACACTCGTTGCCAACTGGGTCGACATCAAACCCTACGTTGAGATGGTCGACGCCGAGCTGTTGGCAAAGGGCGAGCTGCGCCTGACCTTCTTTGAGGTGCTCACCATTCTCGGTTTTGCCGTGTTTGCCGACGCCCCGGTGGATGTTGCCGTGGTTGAGGCAGGCATGGGTGGCGAGTGGGATTCGACAAATGTGGCCGACGGGGTAGTAGCCGTCTTCACGCCCATCGCCCTCGATCACACCGAGCGTCTCGGTAAAGATCTCGACACGATTGCTCGCACCAAATCGGGCATTATCAAACCGGCCGCCATGGTCGTATCGGCGCCGCAGGAGCCCGAAGTTGAAACTGTGCTTCGCGAGGCCGCCGGCCTCACCGAGTCGATCATCCACGTGCTGGGCACGGGAGGCACGTCTGTCGTTTCGGAAGTCGCTGTGGGCGGTCAGCTCGCGTCAATTATTGGTCTCGCGGGAACCTACGATGACCTGTTTGTGGGCCTGTTGGGCGATCATCAAGCCGTCAATGCCGCGGTGGCGCTGATGGCCGTGGAGTGCTTTCTGGGCGGGGCCAACCGGTCGATTGATCCCGAACTTCTGGCCGAAGCGTTTGCCACGGTCACGTCTCCGGGGCGCCTGCAGCGCGTGGCCAGTAATCCGGCCGTGATTGTTGATGCTGCGCACAATCCGCACGGGGCTAGGTCGCTGGCCGAGGGTGTGACGTCATACTTCGACTTCGATGACATCACCCTGGTCTTTGGGTCGCTGTCCGATAAGAACTATCTCGAGTTCCTGTCCACCCTCGCCCCGTTCGTCCAGCGCATCATTCTCACCACACCACCGAGTGATCGAGCCATTGACGCTGCCGACATTGCCGCCGCTCTGATGCTGCCACCGGATGTCTTGGTTACCGTGCAACCCGACCCGGTCGTTGCATTGGTCGAGGCGCGGGCTTACGCTGCTCAGAGCGCCAAAGGTGCCGTCGTTGTTTCGGGTTCCATCTCGCTCGTGGGCCTCACGATCGTCTGCGCCAGTGAGGAGAAGTGGTCATGAGTTCTTCGCGTCCAGAATCAGACCCGCAACCTCAGGCGAAACGTGTCGCCCGCTCGCCCCGGAGAGTGCGTGGCATCCGCGAATCACTCGCCGCCATCGTGCTGGGCTTCGAAGCGATCGTGGTGGGCCTGGGAGCACTGACCATGCTGGGACTCAAGGCCATCGACCTGACTCAGGCCATTGTGGGCGGCGGCATCGTTATCGCAGTTCTCATTGCCGGCGCCTTGCTCGCTCGGTTCACCGTCGGTCTTGTGCTCGGTTGGCTCGCGCAGGCTGCAGTTGTGGCGACGGGCTTTATCGTGGGCGCGATGTTCGTGGTGGGTATCGTGTTTACCGCCATGTGGGTGTTCGCCCTCGTTCAAGGCGCCAGAATTGATCAGACCAAGAAATCTAACAACCAGGCTCAGGCCAATGGAGAGGACATCGCACAATGAGCGCACAGATCGAAGAGACTATGGTCTTAGTGAAGCCGGATGGCGTGGAGCGAGGACTCACCGGAGAAATTTTGCGCCGAATCGAGGCCAAGGGCTATCAGATTGCTGATCTCCGCATGATGACGCCATCGCGCGACCTTCTGGTGGCGCACTATGCCGAGCACGAGGGAAAACCGTTCTTCGAGCCCCTTGTTGAGTTCATGGCGAGCGGCCCGGTTGTTGCCATTCGGGTGCGCGGTCAGCGTGTCATCGAGGGTTTTCGTGCCCTCGCCGGAACGACGGATCCCACCACGGCAGCACCGGGCACGATTCGTGGTGACCTTGGCCGCGATTGGGGAGCGGCCGTGCAGCGCAACCTCGTGCACGGCTCGGATGCGCCGGAGTCGGCCGTTCGCGAACTCGGACTGTGGTTTCCCTAAGTCAGATGCACGAAGGACTGAGTGCCTAGAGGTTGTTGACCCAGTCCAGACGGATCTGAGCAATGAGGGCCTCAATCAGCAGGATGCCGATAATGATCGTGGGCGACCATGACAAAGTTTTAGCTCCGGCGGCGAGCACCCAGGGCCGGGTTCCCCACACCCCGTTCTTTATCGTGTAACCCTTGGCCACCACGGTGAGGGTGATGGTGGCAATCCACGTCACCATGCACCACGGGCAGAGAGTACCCAGAACAAAGACGCTCTCGATGTAGAGCCAGACGGTGAACAGGAACCCAAGGCTCGCGACGACGTCGAAGGCGCGCCAGTACCAATTGGCGAAGCGGGCCCCGGCGAGCATGCCGACACCCGTGGCAGCCACCACCGGCCAGGCCATCATGCCAATCAGGGGGTTGGGGAAGCCCAGGAGTGAACCCTGCCATGACGAGAGGTTCTTGCCGCACTGCACGACCACACTGAAGTCACAGCTTGCGGCCTCACCCGGGTTGGTCAGCGCATGAATCTTTTCGAGGGTCAGCGCGAAAGCCGCCAGGAGTCCCACGGCCGCTACAACGATGAACAGAATTGATACGGCAACGGGTTTGCGGGCAGAAATCTCTGAAGTGTCACTCACGCGCCTGATTATTGCAGGAGCAGCAGGGAGATTGCTCACCCTCCTTCCGGCGCGCGAAACAAATCCGTGTGATACTAGAAGCGTTGCAACCCCTCGATGGGTCGTAACGCAAAGACTTTTGAGTAATCGCAAGGTTGCTCGTGGGCCGGTTTACCACCCACATCTCGTCGGATCGACATCGTTCCGGCGGGCACGAAGCAGTTTTTTGGCAGGCGCTCTGCGCTAGCCACGAGGATTAAGCACCACGAATGGCTCGTCGCAAGACGGGCTCGCGGTGCGGAGAGTTGCACCACTCATGGTGAAAAAGAAAAATTCTGTCGTTAGTCCGTTCAGCCACGGAGAGAATGCCGAGGTCTGGCTGGAGACACACGCCGACCGCATTCCCGACCTCGTGTCGACCGCTCCCACGGCAGTCGCCACGTCTGAGTCTGAAGAAGACGTTGCGGCGGAAGCCGCTGCTGCTCTCGGACTGGACATCCCGACCCTGACCGCCAGCGAGATCACCGACATCGTGTTCTACGCCCCAGCGTTGCCCCGTCGCGAGGCCGCCACTCTCGACCGCTGGGAACGTGACGGCGATCCCTTTGACGAGCAGGGTTCGCTGCGTCGCCGTCAACGACAGCGCGCGGGTGACAACCGCCCGCTGAGCGACGACGAGTCGCGCACGGTCGTGAAAGTGCGTCTGCCTCGCGAGCCCGAACTCATTACCGAGCCCCAGCGCATTCGTGGCTCCACCCGGTTGGAGGCCAAGAAACAGCGTCGCCGCGATGGCCGCGATGTGGGTAGACGCCGCACGGTTGTTACCGAGAGCGAATTCCTCGCCCGGCGAGAGTCGGTCGACCGCGTCATGGTGGTTCGTGAACGCGAAGACCGAACGCAAATTGGTGTGCTCGAAGACACCGTTTTGGTCGAGCACTACGTTGCCCGGGCATCCGAGGCCAGTCTCATTGGCAACGTCTACCTCGGCAAGGTGCAGAACGTGCTGCCCTCGATGGAAGCCGCGTTCGTTGACATCGGCCGCGGTCGTAACGCCGTGCTCTATTCCGGCGAGGTCGATTGGGATGCCGTCGAAAACAAAGACCAGTCGCGCCGAATCGAGCTCGCGCTCAAGCCGGGTGACAAGGTTCTCGTGCAGGTCACCAAGGATCCCGTCGGCCACAAGGGCGCGCGCCTTACCTCGCAGGTATCGCTGCCCGGCCGGTACCTCGTTTACGTGCCCAACAACACCATGAACGGCATCAGCCGTAAGCTTCCTGAACCCGAGCGTCTTCGCCTGAAGAAGATCCTCAAAGAGGTGCTGCCCGAGAACGTTGGCGTTATTGTGCGCACCGCTGCCGAGGGCGCGTCAGAAGAGCAGCTGCGCAGCGATGTCGATCGCCTGCGTTCGCAGTGGGCGGCCATCTCGAGCAAGGTCGAGAAGGGTCAGGCGCCTGTCCTCTTGCACAGCGAACCCGACCTGATGGTCAAGATCATTCGCGACGTATTTAACGAGGACTTCACCAAGGTGATTATTGATGGTCCCACCGTGGGTGAGACCATTCGCACCTATCTTGAGGGCGTTGCCCCCGAACTTCTTGAGCGCGTCATCGACCACGGCTCGTCACAGGATTCGTTCACCCAATTCCGCGTGACCGAGCAGATTGAGAAAGCGCTCGACCGCAAGGTCTACCTTCCGAGCGGTGGTTCGCTCGTGATTGACCGCACCGAGGCCATGACCGTCGTCGACGTCAACACGGGAAAGTTCGTGGGATCCGGCGGAAACCTCGAGGAGACCGTCACCAAGAACAACCTCGAGGCTGCAGAGGAAATTGTTCGCCAGCTTCGCTTGCGTGACATCGGCGGAATCATCGTGGTCGACTTCATCGACATGGTTCTCGAATCCAACCGTGACCTCGTGCAACGCCGCCTGATCGAATGCCTGAGTCGCGATCGCACCAAGCACCAGGTCGCCGAAATCACGTCGCTCGGACTTGTCCAGATGACCCGCAAGAAGTTGGGGTTGGGTCTGCTCGAGACGTTCAGCGAGCCGTGTGAGGTCTGTGCCGGTCGCGGCGTCATCGTGTTCCACGAGCCGGTCACCCGCAACCGGGTTTCCGACAAGCCCGCCGAAAAGAGTCGCCGTGGCGGCTCGGGGGCAGGAGCGGGCGGTGGATCCGGACGCAGTCGTGGTGCCGCGGCACCGACCGGCGAAGTTCACGCGATTCCCGAAGGGGCATCGAGCGCTTTGGCAAAAATTGCGGCCAGTACCCTGGCTCAGGCCGACGATGCGTCCGTGGCATCTTCGGATGCCTCGGGTGAGACCACCGAGGTCATGGAGATCCTTGATATTCCCGTCACCATAACCAAGGGTCGCCGCAAGAAGCCGGACGTGAATTCGACCGCTCTCGACAGCGTTTTGGATGCCCTCCCCGAGCCATCAGACCCCGGTAAGGGACGCCCCAAGCGACGCCGCGTCTCCACCGACAGCATCACCGCCGAGGTCACCGAGCCCGCCGTGTGACCTGACAGTTTGACCCCGCGCCAACTCACGGGATATTCTTGAGTGTTGGTGTACGTTCCACGTTTTCGTGGCCCGAATCCAGAGTTTTTCTCGGCGAGACAGTCTCGCCCCCGTTTACGTGAGGTATGAACAGTGGTTTTCGCAGTAGTCAAGTCAGGTGGCCGCCAAGAAAAGGTTGAGGTCGGAACCATCATCACGATGGACCGCATCGTCGGCGACAAGTCGGGCAACATCACTCTTCCCGCCGTGCTCCTCGTCGACGGCACCAAGGTCACGTCAGACGCAGCAACGCTGGCCAAGGTTGTTGTCACCGCTGAGGTACTCGAAGACCTCCGTGGTCCCAAAATCGTCATCCACAAGTTCAAGAACAAGACCGGATACCGCAAGCGCCAGGGCCACCGCCAGGAGCTCACGCGGGTCAAGGTCACCGGAATCAAGTAAGGCGTCGAGGGAGTAACCAGAAATGGCACACAAAAAGGGCGCGAGTTCCACTCGCAATGGTCGTGACTCGAACGCACAGCGTCTGGGGGTCAAGCGCTTCGGCGGCCAGAAGGTCAAGGCCGGCGAAATCTTGGTTCGTCAGCGCGGAACACACTTTCACCCCGGTGTTAACGTAGGACGTGGCGGCGACGACACGCTCTTCGCCCTGGCCGAAGGTGCCGTCGAATTTGGCGCGAAGGGTGGCCGCAAGGTCATCAATATCGTCACCGTCTAATCAGCACTTCTGCACAAGGGCGAGCTTCGGCTCGCTCTTTTGCGTTAGTACCATCAGCACTTCCCATCAGACAGGACCCGCATGACCACGTTCGTTGACGAGGTGACACTGCACCTCCGCGCGGGTCATGGCGGGCACGGCTGTGTCTCGGTTCGCCGGGAAAAGTTCAAACCTCTCGCTGGTCCCGATGGCGGCAACGGAGGCAGCGGCGGAGACATCGTGCTGGTTTCGGATCCTCAAGAAACAACTCTTCTGTCGTACCACCGTCACCCTCACCAGACATCGTCGAACGGTGAGCCGGGCCAGGGCAGCAATCGGCAGGGTGCCACCGGCGCTCCCCTCGAACTCACGGTGCCCGTGGGCACGGTCGTGAAGGAGCCCTCGGGTAAGGTCATCGCCGACATGAACGTGCCCGGCATGCGGGTTGTGGTGGCTCCCGGAGGATTGGGTGGTCTCGGTAACGCTTCCTTAGCGTCAACCAAGCGCAAGGCTCCGGGCTTCGCCCTGCTGGGTACGCCGGGTTTTGAGGGCGACGTCGTTCTCGAGCTCAAGACGCTCGCGGATGTTGCCCTGGTGGGCTACCCCTCGGCAGGAAAATCTAGCCTCGTCGCCGCACTGTCGGCTGCGCGCCCCAAGATTGCCGACTATCCATTCACGACTCTTCACCCCAACCTCGGTGTGGTGCAAGCCGGTGAGACTCGCTACACGATCGCCGACGTCCCCGGGCTGATTGAGGGCGCTAGCGAGGGTAAGGGGCTCGGTCTTGAGTTCCTTCGGCACGTGGAGCGCTGTCGCGTTCTCGTGCACGTGGTGGACTGCGCCACTCTCGAACCGGGACGTGATCCGCTCTCCGACCTCGACATCATTTTGCACGAGCTCACCGAGTACCCCGTGCCAGCGGGACAGATTCCCCTCGCCGAGCGCCCCCAAATCATCGCGCTGAATAAGATCGACGTTCCCGACGCCAAGGATCTCGCCGAGATGGTGGCGCCCATGTTTGTTGAGGGCGGCTACCGCGTGTTCCCCATCTCGACGGCGTCACACGAGGGGCTCAAGGCTCTCTCTTTCGCCCTGGCCGAGATGGTGTCGTCTCAGCGCAGCGCCGAGGCCGTGGCAGACGTGCCTCGCATCGTCATTCGCCCGCAACCCGTTGACGAGAAGGATTTCTCGATTCGGGTCGAGGGCCCGGTGGACGAGCGCATGTTCCGAGTTCTTGGCGGCAAGCCCGAACGTTGGGTGGCGCAAACAGACTTCTCGAACGACGAGGCCGTGGGATATCTCGCAGACCGACTCGCTCGCCTCGGTGTTGAAGAGGCTTTGTTTGCCAAGGGAGCAGTGCCCGGCTCGGCCGTTGTGATTGGCGAACGCGGCGGCGTGGTGTTCGACTGGGAGCCCACGCTAACGTCAGCGGCCGAACTCACCGTTGGACCCCGCGGTTCGGATGACAGACTTGCCGGACCGCCGCGTCGCAGTACGCGCGAGCGTCGTGAAGAATATACGGAGCGCATGGACGCCAAACAGGCGGCGCGTGACGAACTTGCCAGGGAGCGTGAAGCCGGTCTCTGGACCGAGGAGGACGACAATGGCGCTGGATGATCGTCGCGATATCGCCACGGCCCGACGGGTCGTTGTCAAGGTCGGGTCATCGTCTATCAGTGGCGTAAACGCCAATCGCATCGCTCACATTGTTGATGTAATCGCTGCCGCCTACAAACGGGGCACCGAAGTCGTGCTCGTGTCTTCGGGTGCCATTTCAACCGGCATGCCTCTTCTGGGACTCGACGCTCGCCCCGAGGACCTCGCCACGCAGCAGGCCGTGGCCGCCGTTGGCCAAAATGCGCTGATCCACCGCTACCAAGAGAACCTCGACCGGTTCGGAATCGTTGCCGGACAAGTGCTTCTGACCGCGGGAGATCTGGAGCACGCCGAAACGCGGGCTAATGCCGAGCGGGCCCTTGATCGACTTCTGACGTTGCGTACCCTGCCCATCGTGAACGAGAACGACACCGTGGCCACCTCAGAGATTCGATTCGGCGACAACGATCGTCTCGCCGCTCTCGTTGCCGTGCTTGTGCGAGCAGACGTGCTCATTCTGCTCTCAGATGTTGACGCGTTGTACACCAAGCCTCCCCACGAAGTGGGAGCTGAAAAAATTGACTACGTCACGTTTGGCGACGACCTCGATTCGGTTGAATTCGGAGACATCGGTGATGCGGGCGTGGGTACCGGGGGAGCGGTCACTAAGGTTGCGGCTGCCCATTTGGCCAGCGCCTCGGGTACGGCGGTTCTCATTACCGCTGCGGAATTGGTGGCGGATGCCCTGAGCGGCGCCCGCATTGGAACGTGGTTTGAGCCCAATCCCGATCGAGCGGCCTAGCCTCGGGTTATCTCCCACCGCCGGCGAAACATCGCCCCCGTTAGACTTTCGTCATGTCACTAGCGGAACTCTCGGCGTTTACCCAGAAGCTCGAGGCGGCGCAGGCGGCCTCCATTGTCTTGGCCACGCTCAACACCGTTGCCAAGAACGCCGGACTTCACGCCATCGCTGACGCCCTCGACGACAAGGTCGCGGACATTGTTGCCGCCAATGGCCTAGACCTCGACAACGGCCGCGCTAACGGCATCTCCGAGGGCCTGATGGACCGCCTCGCCCTCACTCCGGCGCGTATCGCCGGGCTTTCGGATGCTGTTCGGCAGGTGGCTGCGCTGGCGGACCCCGTCGGTCACGTCGTGCGCGGCATGGATATGCCCAACGGCGTGCATCTCACGCAGGTGCGCGTTCCGTTCGGTGTTGTGGGAACCATCTACGAGGCACGCCCGAACGTCACGGTTGATATCGCGGCACTGGCGCTGAAGAGTGGCAACGCCGTAGTTCTTCGCGGCGGATCGGCTGCCGAGAACAGCAATCGCGCACTTGTGGGCATCATTCAAGACGCACTGACATCGGTGGGACTACCCGGTGCCGCCGTTCAGACGATTGACGAGTTTGGGCGCGAGGGCGCGCGCCGCCTCATGGCGGCCCGTGGGCTCATCGACGTGCTCGTGCCGCGCGGTTCTGCCGACCTCATCAATACCGTGGTGATGGAATCCAAGGTTCCCGTCATTGAAACCGGTGCCGGCGTCGTGCACCTCGTGCTCGATGAGACCGCGGACCTCGACTGGGCTGTCGAGATCGTTCACAATTCCAAGGTGCAGCGGCCGAGTGTGTGCAACGCCCTCGAAACGCTTCTGGTTATTGAGTCTGCCGCCGCCCGACTGTTGCCTCCGGTGTTGGCTCGCCTGCGCGAAGCCGGCGTCACGATTCATGCCGACGAACGCGCGCGGGCCCTCTTTGCCGATTCGGTTCCGGCAGAACCCGAAGACTTTGGTCGTGAGTTCATGAGTCTCGACATCGCCGTCAAGGTAGTGCCGGATCTCGATGCGGCAATTGCGCACATCCGCCGCTATTCGACCAAGCACACCGAGTCAATCATCACGAACGACGCTGGCAATGCCGAGCGCTTTCTCGCCGAGGTGGACTCCGCCGCGGTCATGGTCAACGCATCTACGCGCTTTACCGACGGTGGTGAATTTGGCTTTGGTGCCGAGGTCGGAATTTCAACGCAGAAGCTGCACGCACGCGGCCCAATGGGCCTCCCCGAGCTCACCAGCACGAAGTGGTTGGTCAGGGGCCAGGGGCAGATTCGTCGCTAGACTGGCATCACGTCCGACCGACTTCACAGGAGTAACGCATGTCTACCCTCACCATTCTTGCCGAAGCTGCATTACGCCCGCTCTTCCTGCCGGCGCCTGTCTTTGGCATCATCGCTTTGGTGATTTTTGCTGTCATGGGCTTCGTGGTGTTCACCTACCGTGATGTTGCCAACCGCCACTCTCACAAGACCGACACGTCCGGGTCGGAACACCACTAGGTCGCAGCCGTGTCGAGAACCCGCGTCGGCGTTCTCGGGGGAACGTTTGACCCCTTTCACAACGGGCACCTAGAGACTGCTCGTGCCGTTCGTGATTCTGGCCTCGTCGACCGGATCGTGATTGTTCCGGCTCATGATCCGTGGCAGAAGAGTTGTGTGGCAACGGCCAACCAGCGCCTCGAGATGGTGAGGCGAGGCGTTGCGGGGCACGAGGGCTTCGACGTCAGTGATATCGACATCGTGCGCGGCGGCCCCACGTACACCGTGGATACGCTGGCGGATATCGCTGCACTGTATCCCAACGCAGCTGTCTCCTTCATCGTGGGCAGTGACGCGGCAGTCGGATTGCCCTCCTGGCATCGCGCCGATGAGTTGCGCGCCTCCACAGCGTTCATTGTCGTAACGCGACCCGGCGCACTCCAGCCTCAGCTTGATGTCGAAGGCTATGACCTAAACTTGCTAGAAATCCCGCCTGTCGACGTTTCGTCGTCGGCAATCCGGGAAAGAGTTAGCAAGGGTTTGGCATTGACCGGTTTGGTGCCGAGTGCGGTGGCCGAGTACATCATGGCTCAGGCTCTTTACAGGGAGTAGCGGTGGAAAAGCAGAACGGCAGGAAGCGCGAGGAGGCACCCCCGCGCACCTACGGCGTTCACTGGCCGTCGAATCCTGAACCACCCGCTGCAGAAGCTAACGCTGCGGACGTCCCTGCCGCTGAACCCACGAAGCCTGCCAAAGCAGCGCCCGCCCAGGCAAAACCTGCCCAGGCAAAGCCTCCCGCGGCATCCTCGCCCGCCGCCATGCCGCCGCCTGCGCCCGTGATTCCGCCGATGCCACCCAAGACGGCAGCTCCCACGGCGAAGCCCGTGGTGGCAAAGCCGGTTGTGCAAGCGCCCGCGGCTGCGGCGATGCCCAGCGCTCCACCCGCTGCCGCCATGCCGACCGCTCCACCGGCTGCCGCGCCGCCGGTCGCGCCGCCCACTCCTCAGCCTGTTGTTCAGCCTGTTGCTCAGCCTGTTCAGCCCGTGGCCCCTGAGCCGGTCTATGCACCCGAACCGGTCTATGCACCCGAACCGGTCTATGCACCCGAACCCGTCAACATTCCTGCTCAGGCGGAGATCCTGATCCCTGTGCCCACGGAAACTCCCGGGCTTCGTGTGGACCCCTTGACCTCACCCGAGATTCCGGTGATGCCTGCCGTTGTTGCTTCCCTCGCAGAAGACACGTCCGGATTGTCGCGCCGTGAGATGCGTAAGTTGCGCGAGCAGGCCACGGCGCGTATCGGCGAGTCCACTGATTCGATGTCGCGTATCGAGGAAGCCGCCGCCCTGGCCGCAGCATCCTCGGCCGTTCTTTCGCCCTATACCGCGACGGGGCAGCCCGCTTCTCTCGTGCCAACCCCGGGAGCGCCGACTCCTCAGGTAGCGTATTCGTTGTCGCAGACGCCCTCGACCGTGGCCGCAACGGCGCCCTCCGTTCCTCTCTCTACAACTCTGCCGGGCGTGCCGGCGGCCGCTGCTGAAATGGCGGCCATCACCGGCCGACTCGACATCATTGAAGGCACGCACACGCCCGCAGTCCCCACCGTGCCTTCCGGCCCAACTGTGGCGCAATTGAGGGCCATGGAGGAAGCCAGCAGGGCGGCCATGGCTCGCGATCTCGTGCTGGAATCGACGGTTCCCGGCATGTCCACCACCGGTGGTGTGCCAATATCTGGTCACTCCCTCATCATGTCAAACATGCCCACGGACGTGCCTAGTGCGCTCAGTGCCATGAACGAGACCGGTGAGATCATCGTGACGGGCCAGATAATTTTGCCCGCGGGCGTCTCCCAGACGGGTACCGACATGCGTCGCTTCGATACCGCAGAAATTGACGTGGTAAGTGAGCAAGAGCCGCAAACGGGAAACGTCGGAAATCTCGCTCCCGTCAGCGCAACCCGTGCGGTGAGCGCCTTTTCGTCTCACAGCACGTCGTCACTCCCGCCGCGGGCCGGTTCGCACCGACTTCCCATGGGGCTCGCGTTCATTGCCGCAGGTCTCGCTGTTGCGGTCGTGGGCGTCTTCGTGGCGAACATCTTCCTGAAGTTCTTCTAGGCTCGGAGACGTGACCGCAACCGAAGAAACACTCACCGCCCTCAACGCCGCAGCCTTAGCTGCTGACGCTACCGGCGGTGACGACATGGTTGCGCTCGACGTCTCAGACCGTCTTGCCTTGGCTGACGCGTTCCTCATCGTTACCGGCCGTAACGAACGAAACGTTTCTGCCGTGGCCAATGAGATTGAAGACAAGCTCTTCGAGTTGGGCGTGAAGCCCTTGAGGCGCGAGGGTCGTGGCGAAGGACGCTGGGTGCTGAT
>JAIOXH010000021.1 GCA_021741765.1 Aurantimicrobium sp.
AACCGGCCGGCTTTACCGTCTCGCTGCACGACGTGATGGGCGGTGGCGTCACGCGCCCCGACACCGGCATCGTGATCTACAAATCCACGGGCTCGGGTTTTCAAGACCTCGTGATTGCCGAACTGCTTTACAACCGCGCGGTGGCACAGGGCGTGGGCACCCCGTTGCCCGGCGGCGTGCTCACCATCCGCAAATAAGCCAACTCGTCCGCGAGTCACGCAACACAAATAAGAAAGGCGGCTCATCGTGGTCGACTACGACAAGACCAACGCCCGCGAGTGGGCGCGCAAGAACTTTGTGGGAGCCACGGGAGTAAACCTGCCGTCGTACAGCGCCGACTTCGCGGCCATCAACGACGAAGCAATTCGGCACGACGTGGCCCGCACCGAATCGTTTGGCTACGCGTCGACGCTGCTGGCTACCGAGGTGGCCATTACTCCCGAAGAGAATGCGCGCATCACAGCGCTGGCCCGCGAGGTGACGTCGCCCGAGTTCGGCCTGTTCTTTCACGCCGCGTTCAACACGCTCGAGGAGAACATTGCGGCGGTGAAGCTGGCCGAAAAAGCGGGTGCCGATCGCGTGCTGCTCTCGTATCCCACATCGTTCTGGCCCACCAGCGAAGACGAGATCTTTGAGTACACCAAGGCGTTCTGTGACGCCACCGATCTGGCCGTCATGATTTTTCCCATTCCGCTGTGGCAGTTTGAGCGCGTTCACCCGGCCGGCATGCAGGTGTCGCTGATTCGCCGCATGGTCGATGCCCTACCCAACGTGGTGGCCATCAAGTCGGAGCAGGGTTTTCCCGGCATCGGCGGCCTGCTCGAGATGTATCACCACTTTCGCGATGAGGTAGTGATTTCGTGCCCCATCGAGGCCGACATCATTCCGTTGCTGTCGGTGATGGACATTCAGTATTCGGGCACGAGCAACACCAACTGGATGAGCGACTGGTTTCCCACCGTGTTGCGCCAGGCGCAAAACGGGCAGTGGGAGCAGGCCATGGAGAGCTGGTGGCAGGTGTCGCCGGCTCGGGCCGCTGGAGGTCAGGCGCAGGCATCGGCCCCCACCATCAGTGTGCTCAACCGCACCACCTGGAAGTATCAGGAGTGGCTGGCCGGCTACAACGGCGGTGCGCTGCGGGCTCCGGCCATGCGTGTTCCCAACGGTGTGATGAAGTCGCTGCGGGCCGCCCTCGTGGCCTCCGGTCGACCCGTCACCGACAGCCCCGATGCCGAGTTCGTGCGCGGGCGCATCGTCTCTTAGGCGCGCGCCGGGTTTGCAATAGAGCCACGGGTTACGAATAGATTGGCAACGTGCTCACTGCAGGCGTTGACTTAGCGGCCGAGCCCAAGGGCACGGCACTCGCGGTGATCCAGTGGGGGAGCAGTGCCACCCTGCGCGAATTGAGCGTGGATGTTGCCGACGAGCAGATCGTTGAGGCCGCCGGCCGCGTTGCCAAGCTGGGCATTGATTGCGCGCTGGGATGGCCGGTGGAGTTCGCCGAGTTCGTGCGCGCCAACGCCGGCTTGCACGTTGAGCCCGCTGAGTTTGATGGCGGCATGGAGTGGCGCCGCCGGTTGGCGTATCGCGAGACTGACCGCAGTGTGCGCGAGCAGACGGGCCGCTGGCCGCTGAGTGTCTCCACCGACCGCCTGGGTCTCACGGCCATGCGGTGTGCCGGCCTGCTCTCGCGCCTGCAGGCTTCGGGCATTGCCATCGATCGCTCGGGTGCCGGGCTGGTGGTGGAGGTCTATCCGGGCGCCTCGCTGCGCCAGTGGGGCTTCGCCACGCAGGGCTACCGCGCCTCGGCCGCCATTCGCGCGCGTCTGCTCACCGACCTCGAGGCGGCGGCCCCGTGGTTCTCGGCCGGCGCCTTCCGCCCCCTCATGATCGACTCGTGCGATGCCTTCGATGCCGTGCTGGCGGCCTTCTCCAGCCGCGCGGCTACGCTGGGGCAGTACCTCGCTCCGACTGCGGAGCAGCTCGAGCAGGCTCGGGTGGAGGGGTGGATTGCGGTTCCAGCGGAGCCTATCCAGAAACTTCAGTAGGCAGCCTTAGGCGGCAAATTGGTCAAAACGGAATGCAAGATTCTCTCTGCCGGGCCAGTCAATTTCCGCTTTGGGCAAGTGGATTTTGCGCCCGTGCATTTCCTGAATTCCATGCTTTAGCATTGGCCCGTCGACCTCAGCGAGAAGGTCACCGTTTACCTGTACGACGTAATCAGGCGAAATCCCCATGAAGTTTCGGTCGTAGGCCGCGTGGTGGATTTTGCAAAGCGACAGCCCGTTCGGTACCACTGCCTTACCCAACTCGTGTGCGTCGGGAATGATGTGCGCGGCGTCGAGGAGTTCCACGTGTTTGAGTTCACAAACCGCACAAGTCGTCGAGTAGGCAGTCATCACTTTCGCCCTGAACAAGGGCTGATGCACGCGCGCCATCACTCGCCTTTCGGCCCATTGCCTTTCGTCCATCCCCATTTCTAGCGGGTCGGAAAAAAGCTGGAACTCTTCGGCAAGGGCTACGACAAATTCACGGGCATTTTCATCATCTTTGGCAATGTAGACGGGATAGTGGGCGACGTACCTATTCGCACGGCCAACCGCACTGGGCGCAAAGTAAATCAGCGGCTCCTGGGTGACGAATGCGCGCTTTAGTTTCGTGTTGGTGCCTCGCTCAGCATTTGCGTAGGCGTAACGAACAAACATTCCCTCTTCTTCGACGACGTCTTCGTAAGGGCCGTTCCTGGTCGAAAGGATCGTCAAAGTAGTGTCGAATTCTCGCGGATTCCAAATCCCACCCTGCGGGTCGACAAGCCGAATGTTTACGCCTTGCCAGGTATACGTGGAAAGATCCTCGCGAGAAAAGTCGAATTGTCCCTGTTGCTGTTTCTCATCGAGCCATCTAAAAATGTCCCTGCGAATCAAAGCCTGCTCAGTTGGTGTGTAGGCCATTGGTCCTCCCCATTTGGGCCAGGCTACTCGAGGGCGGGGTAAGTGTCGAGAAGTGTCCCAACAACTGGATCGGATGTCTCTTGATCCCTAGGATCGCTTCATGGGGATAGCGCAGCATTCACGCTTAGAGTCTTACAAGTTAGGGGCTCTCGCCGAAGCCACCAAGCCCGATGGGGACGGCAAGGTCTTAATCCGGATTCCAAAGTATCAACGCGGAATAGTTTGGTCGACGGTACAGCAGATGTCGCTCTTAGAGTCCATCTTCAAAGGGTTTCCAATCGGCTCGATCCTCTGCCACGACAATCGCTTGTCCGTTGGGGAGGGTGACAAGAAGCGAGACGTCTGGGAACTTGTGGATGGCCTTCAGCGGACCACCACTCTGCTGAAGTTCATCGAACGGCCGTTGGATTTGATTCCTGCCGATGGCCTCATATCGGCCGAGACAAAGTCAATCGTTTTGGCGTATCTCGGGTTGGCGTCCGTCGACACGGGGCCGATGGACTTTGACAAGGAACTTGAAAAGTGGTGTCGCGGGGTAGGTACCACCCTCGGGCAAGACGGCTTCACAGGCTGGAAGCTGCTCGCACACATGCAAACTGCCTTCTCGGTCGAACCGCACGCAAGTGATGAGATCAGAACATACTTCGACACAGTCATAGACGAAATCACTGCTCAGGTAAATGCCATCAAAGAAATCGAGCTACCCGTCTTGGTTTATTCCGGACCAGGCAGTGAAGTGCCGGAGATTTTTCGACTTGTGAATTCCACTGGAACCAAGTTGACCAAGTATCAGGTTTTTGCGGCAACATGGGCGTCTAGAAGGACCCGAATCTCCAACAAAGAAATTCAGAAGGCGGTCAAAGAGCGATATCAGGCCTATCTGGATGAAGGATACGAAGTACAGGACTTCAAAGAAAACATCGAGATCAAGGAAGACGAATACAACCTTTACGAGTACCTGTATGGGTTGGGCCACATTATTTGTAATCACAAGGATTTTGGGAAACTGTTTCCTGATCCAGATTCAAATCCTGACGACGCCGCAGCGACGGCATTCAATTTAGTCACGGTTGCTTCTGGTTTACATATACCCGAAATGGCCCACTTAGCTGAGCTTTTATCAAATCAAGTAGGCCCCGACGAAGCAATCGACATGAGTGCTCTCGAGAAGGCCATTCTCCGGTCTTGCGCGGATGTTTACTCGCTCCTCAAACCCATCCTGGGTTTGAAACTCAATGCCACATCGGGCGATGGGAAATACAAGGGTCACAGTCTCAATCAGATTCTCTCTCTGGTGATCAGATACCTGTTGGAATCCCACGAGAGGGGGACATGGGCGTTGAAGCCTGGGCCCTCTTTGGCTGCCCTCAAGAAGCACATCCCGAATTACTATCTCTACGACATCGTTGCCGCAAACTGGCGATCAGCCGGAGAGAAACGGTACTTCGACAATGTTTGGTCGATTGAACAAGTCCCAGGACTTGACAAGACAGTCCTAGCGCCAAGCCCGACGTATGTTTCGTCAATTCCCGCAGAACGCTGGGAGAGTGCTCTCGGTCTATGGTTCGACGACCAGCTGAGCAAACGCCAAGTGATTCGGCCGAACGTTACTGAAGCGCAAAAAGTCTTCATGAAGTTCCTGTATGCGCAGATCGTGACTTTTTACGACAATCACGCAGTTGATTTTGAATTAGAGCATCTCATGCCGGTCAAGGTGCTGACACAAGCGATCGCAGACGCTGGCGACGGAGAGGGGTGGCCAATCAGCAACGTTGGAAATCTATGCCTGCTACCCAAGCCCATCAACCGAATTAAGGCAGAAACGCTTCTTGGCGACTACTTGGCGTCCAATGACACGGACCTATCGCCTGAGCAAGTGTCTGCATTAGGGCAATACGTCATTAGCCCAAGTCCAGAAGAGGTGACTAAGCCGACGACTTTCTCGCGTGAGTGGTACGAGGAATTCTGCAAGGAGAGGTTCTCGCGCCAAGTCGAGCTGATTGTTAAATGGGCGACTTAGGCGAGGTCGATGCTCAGATCCTTGAGGTTAGCTGCCATTTTCTTGTCAAGCGGAGACCACGCGACGCGACTAATTTCTTCTAACTTAAGAAATTCAGCTTTGTCGTGATCGGTCAGAGCAAAGCTCGATATTGAAGTCATAAGCGTTGCCCTCAGAAACACCAAGGAAATTAGAATGTCGCTACTCGAGTCCTGAACTTCAAAGATTTGATTTCCTACCTCGATGATTAGTCCGAGTTCCTCGAGAATCTCACGGGCGAGCGCGACCTCATCCGTTTCTCCTGGCTCGACCTTTCCACCGGGAAACTCCCACAATCCGGCCAGGCTCTTGTGCGGGGCGCGACGGCAGGCGAGTATTTTGCCGTCTCGCTCGATGACAGCGGCCACAACGCGGATCGGCTCCATGGGCACGAGCCTACGGCGCACGCCCGACGCCGGCCGAGCATCCGCCCCAAAGTGCAGATTCCCACTCTGTGAGAATGCGCCACACCCGTCCTTTACCGTCACTTGCACGGCTACCTAGGCTTGCGGGCATGAGCGACTCTTTTGATGCAGTAATCGTCGGTGGCGGTCACCACGCCACCATCATCGCCCCCTACCTGGCTCGTGCCGGCATGAGCGTGGGCGTTTTTGAGCAGCACAGCTTCATCGGCGGATCCGCCCACAGCATCCCCGGCCCGGTGAAGGGCGTAACGCAGAACCCGTGCGCGCACTGGACCCGCTTCTACAGCCACCCCGCCTACAAAGACTTCAACCTCAAAGACGAGGGCCTGCAGTACGTGTTTCCCGAGGGCAACGAAGCCATGGTCTTCGACGACGGCTCATACTATGTGGGCTTCTCGAGCAACAAAGTTGTTGACGCCGTGGGCACTCAGGAGCCGTGGGCCGAGGGCGTGCAGCGCACGCACGAGAACATCAAGGCCTTCAGCCAGCGCGACGCCGACACCTACATGCGCTTCCGCGACGCCTACGAGAAGCACATCAAGAAGGCGTTCGGCACGCAGCGCTTTAGTCCGCCCACCCCGTGGGGCACGCCCGATGCGCTTGAGAAGCTACTCACCATTGAAGACTCCATGATTGAACCCGTGCACGAGCTCATGAGCTCGCGCCAGCTGGCCTACGACATGTTTGAGTCGGACGAACTGCGCACCCTGTTTATGCGCGCCGCCGTGACATCCACCGGGTGTTACCCCGACGACGTGTTGGGCCTGCAGGGTTTTGTGCACAACATCGCCCTCGTGCTCTCGCTCGAACCGGCGGCCATCGCCGTGGGCGGAACGGGCAGCATCTCCAAGGCGCTCGTGAAGGCCGGCGAGAAGCGCGGCGTGAAGTACTTCACCGGCCAGCGTGTTGACGAGATTGTTCAGGAGAACGGTCGGGCCACCGGTATTCGCCTGGCCGACGGCACCTTTGTGGGCGCCAACATTGTGGTCTCCGACCTCGGCCTGCCCCAGACCGTGCTGCAGTTGCTGCGCAACACCGAGGTGGCCGAGAAGATTCGCCACCGCCTGGGCAACATCGTCTATGACCGCGGTCAGCTGGTGTGGGCCAACGTGGTCTCCAAAGAGATCCCCGACTACTCGGCCAAGTTGGGTAACACCGACGTCGGCGCCCAGCCCCGCCTCTACTGGGGCAAGAAAGATCCCGACTGGTTTGCCACGCGCTACCAGGCCGAAATCATGACCGAGGGCATCTCGCCTCACATGTACATGCTCACGTCAACCGACTCGCAGTGGGACACCACCCGCACGCCCGACGGACTGCACATCACCGGCATCGAAGAGTTCAGCGCTCCCTTACGCTTCTACGACAGCGGCCAGTGGACCAAGTTGGAGAAGGAATTCGAAAAGCGTGTTCGTGAGCAGTGGCCCACCTACGCACCCAACATGACCGAAGACAACATTGTGGCCATGCAGTTCTTTATGCCCACGCACATCAACGCCGGCAAGCCCGACATGATCGAGGGCGGCTACGTGGAGGGTGCGCACCTGGCCAGCCAGCTGGGCCGCTTCCGACCCATTCCCGAACTCGCGGGCTACAAGACGATCCTGCCCAACCTCTACAACTGCTCGGCTAACGTGCACGCCGGTTCGGGCATCGGACGTGGCAGCAGTTACAACGCGTGGAAGCAGATTGCGGCCGACCTCGGGATTGACCCCGATGCGGTGGTGCGCGAGCCTGCTGAGTAGGTTGCTCGCTGGCTTCGTCGCTGGCCGAGTGTCGGCGTAGCCGATGTATCGAGGCCTGGTTTCGATACGCCCACTTCGTGGGCTACTCAACCAACGGCTTATGCTTGACGCATGGATGGCGCCCTTCCCTTTGCTTTTGAAGTAATCTCACTCAGCGTTCTTCTGGTGATTCTCATCGTCGATCTGTTCTTGGTGGTGTGGCGCCCGCACGTGCCCAGCATGCGTGAATCCGCCCTGTGGGTGACGGGTTATGCCCTGCTCGCTGTGATTTTTGGCGGACTCATTTTCTTCATCGGCGACGCCCAGATTTCGACAGAGTTCTTTGCCGGGTGGCTCACCGAGTACAGCCTCAGCATCGACAACCTCTTTGTGTTCGTGATCATCATGGCTCGTTTCGCGGTTCCGCCCAAGATGCAGCAAGAAGTGCTCATGATTGGCATCATCATGGCGCTCGTGTTGCGCGCAATCTTTATCCTCTTGGGCGCCGCGCTTATTGCCAGCTTCTCGTGGGTTTTCTACATCTTCGGCGCTTTCCTCATCTACACCGCCATTCACCAGGCGGTGCGAAGCGGCCAGCAAGAAGAAGAAACCGAGAACAAGCTGATTGGCTGGCTGCGCAAGCGCATCAGCATCACCGACACCTACAACGGCATCAAGCTGCGCACCACCGTCATCGTGAAAGAGGGCGGCAAGAGCGTGACCAAGCGCATGCTCACCCCCATGCTTCTGGTGCTCATCTCGCTCGCCGTAACCGACGTGATTTTTGCTTTCGACTCGATTCCCGCCATCTTTGGCATCACCACGAGCCCGTTCATTGTGTTCGTGGCCAACGTCTTTGCCCTCATGGGGTTGCGTCAGCTGTACTTCTTGCTGGGCGGTCTGATCAAGAAGCTGCACTACCTCACGTATGGCATCGCCGTGATTCTTGCGTTCATTGGGGTCAAGCTGGTGCTGCACGCCCTGCACGACAACACGCTGCCGTTTATCAATGGCGGTGAGCACCTCGACGGTATCCCCGAAATTAGCACCGAGGTCTCGCTCATCGTGATTGTTGCGGCCATTGCCGTCTCGGCGCTGGCGAGCGTATGGAAGATGCGTCGCGACGATCGTGCCGAAAAGGAGTCGGCCAGCACTAAGAAGTAGACTGGAGAGCAGTCTTTTTTCAGAAAAGAGAGTCTCACCATCATGTCTTCAGTGTCGCGTTCCACAGCACCGCGCACCCTGGCCGAGAAGGTCTGGCACGACCACCTCGTTGTCGACGGCACCGACGGCGTGCCCGACCTGATTTACATCGACCTGCACCTCGTGCACGAGGTCACCAGCCCCCAGGCGTTCGACGGCCTGCGTAAGGCCGGCCGCCCGGTGCGTCGCCCCGACCTCACCATTGCTACCGAAGACCACAACACGCCCACGCTCAACATCGACAAGCGCATCGCCGACGACACGAGCCGCATTCAGATCGAGACCCTGCGCGCCAACGCCAAGGAGTTTGGCATTCGCCTGCACTCGCTGGGTGATATCGAGCAGGGCATCGTGCACGTGGTGGGCCCGCAGCTGGGTCTCACCATGCCGGGCATCACCGTTGTGTGTGGCGACTCGCACACCTCCACGCACGGCGCTTTTGGCGCCATGGCGATCGGCATTGGCACCAGCGAGGTGGAGCACGTGCTCGCCACGCAGACCCTGCCGCTTCAGCCGTTCAAAACCATGGCCATCAACGTTGAGGGCACGCTGCGCCCGGGCGTGGGTGCCAAAGACATTATTTTGGCCGTGATCGCCCAGATCGGCACCAACGGCGGTCAGGGTTACGTGCTCGAATACCGCGGATCAGCCATTCGCGCGCTCTCGATGGAGGGGCGCATGACCATCTGCAACATGTCGATTGAGGCCGGTGCCCGCGCGGGCATGGTGGCCCCCGACCAAACCACCTACGACTACCTCAAAGGCCGCCCGCACGCTCCCACCGGAGCCGACTGGGATGCCGCCGTGGCCTACTGGAGCACACTCGCCACCGACGAGGGCGCCGCGTTCGACGCCGAAGTTTTTCTCGACGCCAACGAGCTCGAGCCCTTTGTTACGTGGGGCACAAACCCCGGTCAGGGTGTTTCGCTCAACGGCAGCGTGCCCTCGCCCGCCGAGATCGAAAACTCGGAAGACCGCGAGGCCGCCGAGCGTGCCCTCGAATACATGGACCTCACCGCCGGCACGCCCATGAAAGAGATCGCCGTTGACGCCGTGTTCATGGGCTCGTGCACCAACTCACGTATCGAAGACCTGCGCCAGTTTGCGAGCATCATCAAGGGCAAGAAGAAGGCCGACGGCGTTCGCGTGATGGTCGTACCGGGGTCGGCTCGCGTTCGTATCGAGGCCGAGGCCGAGGGCATCGACAAGATCGTTGAAGACTTTGGCGCCGAGTGGCGTTTTGCCGGCTGCTCCATGTGCCTGGGCATGAACCCCGACCAGCTCGAGCCGGGCGAGCGCTGCGCCTCCACTAGCAACCGCAACTTTGAAGGTCGGCAGGGCAAGGGCGGGCGTACACACCTCGTGTCGCCGCTCGTGGCTGCGGCCACCGCCATTCGCGGCACGCTGTCGAGTCCGTCTGATCTCGCCGGTTTCGACCTTGGTCGGATTTCGACAAGCTCAATCGGCGACGCGAATGCGGAAGGTGAGGCCTAGACCATGGAGAAGTTCACCACCGTAACCGGCATCGGCGCCCCGCTGCACCGCAGCACCGTCGACACCGACCAGATCATTCCCGCCGTGTTCTTGAAGCGCGTGACCAAGACCGGATTCGAGGATGCGCTGTTTCACGAATGGCGTCAAGAAGACGACTTCGTGCTCAACCAGCCTGCATACCGGGGTGCCCGCATTCTCGTTGCCGGCCACGACTTTGGCACGGGCTCATCTCGCGAGCACGCCGTGTGGGCACTGCGCGACTTTGGTTTTGACGTGGTGCTCAGCCCCCGCTTCGCCGACATCTTTCGCGGCAACGCGGGCAAGCAGGGACTGCTCGCGGCCCAGATTCCCGAACCCGACGCAGAGGCGCTCATGCACCTGCTCGAGGCGGCCCCCGGCACAGAGGTCACCGTTAACCTTGAGCACCGCACGGTCACCGCAGGCGACCTCGCGTTCGGCTTTGAGATCGACGACTACACGCGCTGGCGACTCATGGAGGGCCTCGACGACATTGGCCTCACCCTGCGCGACGAACAGGCCATCACCGATTTCGAAACCACGCGTCCCGGGTGGATGCCCCTGACACTTCCGGTGCGGCACGAATGAACACGGTAGCTAACGACGCACGCGCTTCGGGCGCCAAGGTGGGCCTCGAAGCCGAGACCATCATTATTCGCGGCGGTCGCCCGCTCACCGGGCGAATCGACGTGAAAGGCGCCAAGAACCTGGTGACCAAGGCCATGGTGGCCGCCATTCTCGGCGACACCCCCAGCACCCTGCGCGATGTGCCCGCGATCAGCGACGTTCAGGTGGTGCGCGGCCTGCTCGAGGTGCACGGCGTAACCGTGACCGACGGCGACCCGGGAGAAATCATTCTCGACCCGAGTCGCGTTTTGTCGGCCCACATGACCGACATCGATGCGCACGCCGGTTCGAGCCGCATCCCCATTCTGTTTTGCGGTCCGCTGCTGCACCGCCTCGGCGAAGCGTTCATCCCCGACCTCGGCGGATGCCGCATCGGCGATCGCCCCATCGACTTTCACCTCGAGGTCTTGGCTCAGTTTGGCGCCGTGGTGGAAAAGCTTCCCGCGGGAATTCGCCTCTCGGCCCCCTCGCGCCTGCGCGGAACCAAGATCTCGCTTCCATATCCCAGCGTGGGTGCCACCGAACAGGTGCTGCTCACCTCGGTGCTCGCCGAGGGCAAGACCGAACTTGCGGGTGCCGCCATTGAGCCCGAGATCATGGATCTCATCAACATCCTGCAAAAGATGGGCGCCATCATCTCGGTCGACACCGATCGCGTGATTCGCATCGAGGGTGTGAGCAAGCTGAAGGGCTACACGCACCGCGCGCTGTTCGATCGCAATGAGGCGGCCAGCTGGGCATCGGCCGCTCTGGCCACCGAGGGTGACATCTTTGTGGGCGGCGCTAAGCAAGAAGAACTGCTCACGTTCCTCAACATCTTTCGCAAGGTGGGTGGCGCATTCGACATTGCCGACGACGGCATTCGGTTCTACCACCCCGGCGGCGAACTCAAGCCCGTCGTGGTGGAGACCGACGTGCACCCCGGCTTCATGACCGACTGGCAGCAGCCGTTGGTTGTGGCGCTCACCAAGGCGCATGGCGTTTCGATTGTGCACGAGACCGTGTACGAACAGCGCTTTGGATTTGTTGAGGCGCTCGTTCAGATGGGCGCCAACATTCAGCTGCACTCCGAGTGCCTCGGCTCAAGTCCGTGCCGGTTTGGTCAGCGCAACTTTGTGCACTCGGCCGTGATCTCGGGCCCCACGCCCCTGCACGGCGCCGACATCGATATCCCCGACCTGCGCGGTGGCTTTAGCCACCTCATTGCCGCGCTCACCGCCACCGGTACATCGCGCGTCTCCAACGTGGGAATCATCAGCCGCGGCTACGAGAACTTCATCACCAAACTTCAGCAGCTGGGCGCCGACTTCAGTCTCGAGGCGTGACGTTGAGAATCAGCGAGCGGGCAAAGCCCAGCATTTTCTGGATATACGTGCCGCTGGTGCTGCCCATCATCACGTGGCTGGTGAAGTATCGGTTCTTCGACAAAACCAAGATTCCCCTCACCGGCCCGCTGATTATCTCGCCCAACCATTACTCCAACATCGACCCCGTGGTGATTGGTGTGGCGGTATTTCACATGGGCCGCAATCCGCGGTTTATGGCTAAAGCCAGCATCTTGCGCATTCCCGTTCTCGGTTGGTTTCTCAAACTGTCCGGCCAGATTCCCGTGGAGCGCGGCGGATCAATGAAGTCGCAGGCATCACTCAAGGCAGCGCGCAGACTGGCCGAACGTGGCCAGTCGGTGATCATCTACCCGGAGGGCTCGCTCACGCGCGACCCCGACACCTGGCCCATGCGCGGCAAGAGTGGCGCGGTACGGTTGGCCCTCGAGATGGGCATTCCGATCGTGCCGATTGCCCACTGGGGCACTCAAAAGGTGATGGGACGTTACTCCAAAAAGATTTCATTCTGGCCACGGCATACAGTTGATATCAAGGTAGGCGATCCGCTCGACTTGTCGGCGTATGCTGGCAAGCCGCTCAACAACACAACCCTCACCGCCGCCACCAACGATCTGATGGCCGCGATCACAGCTCTGCTAGAAGACCTGCGCGGGGAGAAGGCGCCCGCCACCCGGTGGGATCCGAGCCAGCACAACCAGGCAGAAACGGGAAAGTTTTGATTCGCAAGAAGGCGCCGGAGGTAGCGCGCCGCGTTTCCGTTATTGGTGCGGGCAGCTGGGGCACCACGTATGCCAAGGTTCTTGCCGATGCCGGCAACGATGTCACGCTGTGGGCACGCCGCGCCGAGGTTGCCCGGGAGATCGAAGAGACCAGGCGTAACTCGCGCTACCTCGCGGGCATCAACCTGCCACGCAACCTGCACGCCACGAATAGCCTGGCCGAGACGTTTGAGGGAGCCGACGAAGTCTATTTCTGCGTTCCCAGCCAGTCGTTGCGCGAGAACCTGGCCGCCGCCGCGCGCGTTATGGACCACGGCACCATTGCCGTAAGTCTCATGAAGGGCGTGGAGAAGCAGACCGGCCTGCGTATGAGTCAGGTGCTGCTCGAAGAGCTGGAGATTGATCCCGAACTCGTGGCCGTGGTCTCGGGCCCCAACCTCGCACTTGAGATTGCGCGCGAGGAGCCCACGGCATCCGTGGTGTCGAGCGAAAGCATGGATACCGCCTCGCGCGTGGCAATCACGTCCACCAACAACTATTTCCGCTGCTTCGTCAACAACGACGTGCCCGGTACCGAGTTTGGCGGCGTGCTCAAGAACCTCATCGCCGTGGCCGTGGGCATTGTCGACGGCGTGGGCTATGGAGACAACACCAAGGCGTCTATCATCACGCGCGGCCTCGCCGAGATCACGCAGTTTGCTGTGGCATACGGCGCGCAGCCCGAAACCCTCGGCGGCCTCGCGGGCCTGGGCGACCTCATCGCCACATGCGAGTCGCCCCTCTCGCGCAACAACACCGCCGGCCGACTCCTGGGTCAGGGTCTGTCTTACGACGCCGTGGTGAAGCAGATGAACCAGATAGCCGAGGGGCTCGCCTCGGTGGCGCCCATCCTGGCCCTTGCCAAGGCGCGCAACGTGGAGATGCCCATCGTGGAGCAGGTCAATCTCGTTTTGGCCGGACGCTTGAAGCCGCGCGATCTCGCGCCGCACCTCACCACAGACGCCGACGAACCGCAGGGTGAAAGGACGCTCGATGACAACCAAAACCGTGGTCGCGGTTCTCTTTGGCGGCCGTTCAAGCGAACACGCAATTAGTTGTGTAACGGCGAGGGGCGTTCTTAGCGCCATCGACGCGAGTCGCTTTGGGGTGATTCCCATCGGCATTACCCGCGAGGGTGCGTTCACTCTGTCGACGGCGGATGTCTCCACCTACGAACTCGACGCCGCCAACCTGCCGGAGGTGGCCGACAACGGCTCGCGAATCGTGTGGCCCGATAAGGCAGGTAGTCGCGAGCTGCGCGTGCGGGATGTTGAAACGGGCATGATGCGATCGCTCGGCAACATCGACGTGGTCTTCCCGATATTGCACGGACCGTTCGGTGAAGACGGCACCATTCAGGGCATGTTCGAACTGTGTGACCTGCCCTACGTGGGAGCGGGCGTGCTGGCATCGAGCCTGGGCATGGACAAGCACTTTGCCAAGACCGTGCTCCAACAGGCCGGCATCGCCGTGGCGCCGTGGCAGACCGTCACCGCGCTCGACTGGCAGGCGCGGCGTTCGGCAGTCGTGGCCGACATTGAGCAGATGCCCCTTCCCGTTTTTGTGAAGCCTTCGCGTGCGGGCTCCAGTGTGGGCGTGAGCAAGGTGAGTCAGTGGTCGGAATTTGCCGCGGCCATGGACCTCGCTTTTGCCGAAGATGATCGCGTACTTGTGGAGAACGCCATTGTTGGTCGTGAGGTTGAGTGCGCTGTCTTGCAGGGTCGCCCGGGCGAGGCAACGCGCGCGTCGGTTGCCGGCGAGATCGTGATCACCGGCCGCGAGTTCTACGACTTCGAAGCCAAGTACTTGGGCGCTGCCGGCATCGATCTGGTGTGTCCGGCCGACCTCACGGCTGCGGAGCTGGCCGAACTGCAGGCATTGTCAATCCGTGCTTTCGAGGCGCTGGGTGCCGCTGGTCTGGCGCGGGTGGACTTCTTTCTCACCGAGACGGGTTTCGTGCTCAACGAGATCAACACCATGCCGGGATTCACGCCCATCAGCATGTTTCCACGTTGTTGGCAGGAGACGGGCCTGGGTTACTCAGACCTCATCACCGAACTGATTGAGGTCGCCCTCGCCCATCGCGGCTGATCGCCCCGCCGCCGGTTGAGTAGCCGACGCAGTCCCGTGGGTTGAGTAGCCCACGGAGTGGGCGTATCGAAACCAAGTATCGAAACCCGACCTATCGCCGGTTGAGCAGCCGACCAGTTACCAAATTCTGGAGCCCTCGGCATACTGTTCTGGGGTACACGACGACGTGTAAGGGTAGCCAGTTCCCCCCAGGCCATAACCAATTCTCCAAATCGTGGCGCAGTCAGCCATATACTCCACTGCGGCGGTGCCGGGGTAAGCCACGAATTTACCGCTCTCACTAATCATCAGCGACACTGTTCCATAGAACCAGAACTGTCTGACGTGTGCTGCCTCATGGACCAGAACGTACTTGCCAGCGTCGGTGCTATAGATCTCGAGTACCGAAGGATCACCATCGAGCTGAATAACGGGGTTTCCGCCGCCACCAACGAGCGTCCGACCGCAAATATAGTAGCCATCGCACAGCCCAGGAATGTATTGAAGGGTGTAGTCACTCGAGGGTAAGAAACCATCGAGATACGCACCAATATCGAATCCGTCAACAACGGGAGCGGGGACATCCGGTGGGGGAGGTGCCGAAGGTGCCGTCGCACCCCCCGTCGGACTCAACGTGCTCGCTGAAGAAATCTGTTTTGGTTTGCTGAGGCGCTCTGCTTGAGCTCGCGCAGCCTCTTCTGCCGCTCGAGCGGCCGCCTCGGCAGCAAGCCGGTCTTGCTCTGACTGCCAAGCTTTTTGCGCTTGCACAACTCCGTTGACACGAGTCGAAAGTTTATTTTGGGGATCTCGTAGCTCGGCGCTGAGGCGAGCTGTAGAGTCTGTCAACTGTGTAACTGACTGAAGAGCGTTGGGAAGCCAAACGAGGAGGTCCTCGATGTTTTTGCCCGTTTGAGTGATCATTGCTTTCAGCGCGCGCGCTTCGCGGAGAGCATTCTGAAGGCGTGTGTTGGCCTCGTCAATTTCCTTATTGAGGGCCTTTCGTGCGATTTCGTCGGTGGTTTTTCCGCTTGATGCGTCAAAAACTGACTGCGCTAACGTGATTTTCTCTTCTACGAGCGATGCCTGGGCTTCGAATTCCCGCAGAGAAGTTTTTGCTTCGTCGGTTGCTTCCGCCAGTAATACGCGAGCCTGTTGCTGCGCGGCCGCGTAGCTCTGGGTTCCGATGAGGCCAACCAGAGAGATGCCAATTGCCACCGCCACAATAGTTGCAAGCAACTTTTTTGAGGGGGTGGCGAATTGCTTCGCTAGCCAATGCAGCATGGGAGTCATTTTACGCGCAAGTTTCCGGGAGTTCGCTGACAAGCTCAGTCGCCTGCGTTCCGTTTGGTGAGTAGCCCTTCGCTGGTTGAGTAGCCGACGCAG
>JAIOXH010000022.1 GCA_021741765.1 Aurantimicrobium sp.
CACCCTTGGCGTCGATGGCAAAGATCCGATCGAAGTCGGCCTCTTCCACCTCGTGCGTGAACCCGACGGCCAAAATGCCCGCGTTGTTAAAGGCGAAATCTAGGGAGCCAAACGCTGCCACGGTCTCGTCAACCATGCGAATGACGTCGGCCTCTCGGCTGACATCGATTGCGGTGAACTGTGCACGACCACCGGCCGCGGCGATGTCGGCAACGACCTGTTCGCCCTGCCCACGCATCGTCTCAATGTCGGCGACAAGCACAGCGCCGCCCTCACGCGCGAATGCGACTGCAGCAGACGCGCCCATGCCGCTCGCGCCGCCTGTAACCAATCCGGCCTTGCCGTCAAACATTCCCATGGGGTTCTCCCTCGTAGTCGCAACGTGTGGCACCGATTAGTAGTTTCGCACCCTCATCAGAATCCATCGCGCCTCGCAGCGTGCGTGGCGGCATTTACCGAGTGATTTCCGGCCCATGCTTCACGCCTAGAATGGATGACGGTGTCTGGTTCCTCCACGAATCAGGCGCCACTGGAGAATTCGCCTAGTGGCCTATGGCGCCAGCTTGGAAAGTTGGTTGGGTGCAAGCCCTCGGGGGTTCGAATCCCCCATTCTCCGCCAGCAAATGCCCACTGTTATAGGTGGGCATTTCTCATTTCAGGGTCCCCGCTATCCTAGGAAAATGATTCACCACATCAGCATCGGAGTCTCCGAAATCAATGCGTCGGGGGCTTTCTATGACGCAATCCTCAAGCCTTTGGGCTACATTCGGGTTTTTGAAGATTTACGTCCAGGTGAGAAGCATCAGGCAATCGGCTATGGAAGTGAAATCGACGAGGATAAGTTCACAATCAAGGAGCGTTCCTCAACTGAACTATCTCCAGGACCTGGGTTTCACCTGGCGTTTTCGGCACACACCAAAGAAGCTGTTGATCAATGGCACGCGAGGGGCATTGAGATCGGTGCACTTAATCGGGGTGAGCCAAAGATTTGGTCAGATTTTGGACCCAACTACTATGCGGCTTATCTAGTAGACCCAGACGGTTGGCAGATTGAGGCTGTCTACAAGATGGCGTAGAAAGATGGCGTAGAAAGTGATTTAGCAGACCCTAACCCCAATATTTATGCGGGTAAGAGAGCGGTAGTGCGAATCAAGCATTCTCCGCCATTGCAAACGGCGCCTCATTTATTGGGGCGCCTTTTGCAATGTTGTGATGATGCGGACTCCGTCGAAATGGCGGTGTGCTTGCGACGGAGTCCCCCATTCTCCGCTGAATGACGAAGTAGGTTCGACGGACTCCCCTATCCTTTGCACGAGTGCTGTGTGATAGTGAGTCATGGCTAAAAAGAGACCATCAGTTCGGGCGGCGTGGGTTTTTGCCATCGTCGGTTTTGTCACTACTCCGCTATTGCTTTTTTTCGAAGTGACGTCATTGTTTTTGGTCGCCATGATTCTTTACGAATCGTCAAATCCTGTGATCATCAAGGTGCTCTTTGTCATTGGCGTTATTGGCATCGCCGCCCTGGCCCTGCTCTTGCCGCTTTTCGCGGTTTTTTCAGAAAAAGCGATTGGCGCCCGAGTGCTTGCGGGCATTTCGATTGCCGGCTGGCTCGTCGCCCAGCTCTACTACCTAGGAATGGCCACCGGCCTGTGCAGCTTCGAAGGTTGCTTCCCCGCCTAAGCAGTCGGATCACGTGACTTCGCACGCTACGAATACCCCAATTGGGCGAATGGTCTCCGTAGAAAGCGAGCACCATTCATGAGCTCCCCCACCCCCGTTCCCGCGCGCAAAGTAGGCCTACTCTCTGCCAGCGCGCTGGGGGTCGGCGGCATGATGGGCGCTGGCCTCTACACACTTCTCGGGTTAGCTGCCACGACCACGGGGCCATGGTTACCGATGGCTTTTCTTGTTGCGGGGTTTGCTGCCGTTTTCTCTGTTTACTCCTACGCAAAAATGGGAGCCGCGTTTCCCAGCAGCGGCGGTCCGGCCAACTTTATTCTCAAGCAGTTTGGTAATTCCATCGTCTCGGGCGGTGTGAATGTTTTTCAGTACATCTCTTACCTGATCGCGACTGCCCTCTATGCAGCGGGTTTCTCTGAGTATGTGGGCGCTTTGTTTGGCAGTTCGCTTCCCGACTGGGCATCCCGCCTGATGGGTCCCGCCGTGATTGTCGTGTTTGCGGCAATTAATGTTGTGGGGTCTCAGCTCGTTGGTAAGGCCGAGATGTACATTGTTGCTGTCGAGCTGTTGATTCTTCTGGGCTTCATGGTGTTTGGTTTTTTCAACGCGGATTTCAACAACGTCACCGTGGCGAGCTCGTCCGGTTTTAGTTTCATCGGGATTCTCACGGCGTCAGGGCTGCTCTACGTCACCTATCAGGGATTCGGAGTGGTCGCCAATGCGTCTGGCGCCATGTCGCGTCCCAAAAAAGAATTACCGCGGGCCATGTTCATCGGGCTGGCCATTGTCGCCGCCATCTATCTCACCGTGAGCACGCTTGTCGTTTTGCTTCTCCCGCAAGCCCAAATATTGGCAGATTCGGGCCATGTGCTCGCCGATGCCGGTCAAGCGATCGCGGGGCGACTGGGCTTTGTGCTTGTCTCCGGTGCCGCCATACTGGCCACTGCCTCGGCCGTCAACGCGACCATCTTTGCCGCTTCAAACGTCGGTGGATTTCTTGCGCAGCACAAGCAGTTGCCGCAATCGTTCCAACGTAATCTGGCCGGAAAGTTGCCCGTTTCCCTCATCATCTCTGCTGCTGTGATTATTGCGCTTGTCGTCTTGTTCCCCCTTTCCGCTGTGGGACAAATGACGAGCCTGGCATTTCTGTTGGTCTATGCAATCGTGAGCTTGGGGCACCTAAAGTTGAGAGCTCAAACCGGTGCACGTGCATGGCCGCTCTTAACGGCGATCGTTGTCAACGCCGTGATGTTCGTGGCGTTGCTCATCGATGCCATCCGCACAGGGCCGGCAGCGTCATGGATTGTGTTGATCGTTGCGTTGCTGGGTAGCTTCGGCTATGCCTGGATTCGTTCACGACGGGTACCCCGCGCACCACGCGACCCGGAGTAAAGTCGCGACTTCTGCCGCAGGCAATTAGCGCGCGATCGAGACCCGTCGCGTTGACAGCCTAAGAGGTCTCCGGCGTCAATGGGTCGCTATCGTCGGTTGCCAGGTAAGCCCGCAGGGTGTCGTGCGCGGTCACCACAATCTCGTGAGTTTGCGCAATGAGATTCTCGGCCGACTGCGAGCTGAGCAGGTCGAAGCGATCCAGCTCGCCGATGGGGAGCATTCCGGCCAGCTGCCAGCACGCGCCCATGGGGTCGTCGCTCAATTCGGTGTCCGCGCCGTATTGCAGTTCGCCAAACTCGCTCGCGAAGGCGAGCAGTTTGCGAACCTCGGATTCCAGGTGCACGCGAGCGGGCATCAGGCTGTTGTCCCACACCAAATCGGGGATGAGCTCGATGTCGGCCACGGGATACGGGTCATCCGGTAGCCAGTCGATGACGCGAAACCGTTGCGACCCAAACGACTCGAGCCCGAGGAATTCGCCGGTAGCGCCAATCTCGGTAACCGTGGCAATGGTGCCAATCGACATGCGCCCCTCACCGCCACCCACCTCCATTCCGCGCGCAATACCCACCACACCAAACTCGGGATTCTCGGTGCCCATCAGGTCACCGAGCAGTTTGAGGTAGCGCTCTTCAAAGATGCGTAGGTTGAGGGGCATGTTGGGAAACAACAGCGACCCGAGCGGAAACATAGGCATGACCGTCATCGCGCTACCAGCCCAGCGTTCCCGGAGCGCCCTTGAAAGGTCCCTCGATGTTGCTGGTTATCCAGCCGCCGTAGAAGTCGCCCTCCTGAGGAATGACAATCTCGTCACCCACGCGGCACGCATCCACGTTGCTGGCGTAAAGAGCAACCCTACCCGCCAGTGACGCAAAACCCTTCGACGGATTCTCGTAGGTCCACGCGCCGCGGCTGATGCGTTCGCCCGCAATGACAAGGTCGAAGTAGCTCGCCATCCCTTTGAACTCACAGTAGGAGTTGCCCGAGACGGGTTCGAGGATTCCCTCAGCGAAGTCGGCGATGGGCAGGTAATAGGTTGGCGGATGCGAGGTCTCCAAGACGCGAACGGCGTCTTTGGTCGAGACGACAATCACGCCGTTGTGCACCACCTCAATGTGAGCACTTACCGGCTCCACACGAGGAGGGCGCGGATAGTCCCACACCGATTCTTTTGCTGTGGTGGGTGCCACTACCAGGGCATCGGCCGGTCGAAATCGACGGCCGCATCCTCTGGCACGTGGGGCAACTCTGTGCCCCCGGAGCGTACACAAATCCACTGCACCTGCTTGGGTTCGGTGGGGTCGCAGCGCCAGGTGATCCACGTCTCAGGGCTCACCCGCACGATCGAACCAGCCTGAACATTCACCAGGTCGCCGTCGAGTCCCATCTGGCCCTTGCCGGCGATGAAGATGTACACCTCTTCGGTGGCGGAGTGCTTGTGCCAATAGCCGCACTCTTCGCCGGCAACGAGAGCATTCACCGTCATGCCGATGTACTGCATGTCCATCTCGTGGTCGACAACGCGTCGACCCGCGCGCAGCGGGAAGACATCAAAACCGCCCACGTGGCTGCGCCACGCGTCGGGGGCGCCAACATTAAGAACTTCGTAACCAGTCATGTGGCTAGCCTAGGCAAAGTGCGCCGGCATTCCCATCCCCTGCAGCGACGGCTGCGCCCCATAATGGTCGTATGACTGAGAAAGTGACCGGCCCCGCCTCTTACTTCCCTTCGATTGAGAAGAAGTACGGCAAGCCCGTCGACCACTGGATGACCCAGCTCGACGCCGTTCGCGACGAGACCCACATGACCCAGGTCGGCTACCTCAAAGACACCTTCGAGATGGGTCACGGACACGCCAACGCCATCGTGCACGTCTACCGCCAAAACAAGGGGCTCACTTAGGGGCGACGCCGTAACGTTAGCCCTTTTGCAAGTTAAGGTCATAGGCTTTCTGCATGAGAAAACGACCTGTCTTTGCAAGCGCCGCGCTCGCCGCCGCCGGAATCCTCCTGACAGTACTCACCGGATGCGCCTCAGAAACGTCGCGTTCGGCGAGCGCTCCGACCGAAAGTGCCGTGGCTCTGGGCGCCCAAGTGGTCACGTGTCCCACTCGGGCACAATCGAACGACGACTTCATCGTCCGCAAGTTGTCGGTCATCAACGAAACAGACTTTGCCATCAAGCTTCAGATTTCCGACAGTGACTGGAGTTGTGACGACTACAGCGGCACCGACAACCCCTCGGCCCTGAACGGCGTCGTTATTCCACCCAACTTCGGATCAACGCCAGTTCAGATCAAGGTTGCTGCGAAGTGGAACTCCCCGGGGGTGAAGTTTGGCATTCTCGGCAAGCTGGGCAGCCCCGACGTCCCCTGGATCAGCATCGGAAACGGTCTCCTCCGCGCGGGCGGAATCTACGGCTACCTTCCCTGCCCGAAGGAAACAGACATCGGGAAGGATTGCGTGATTCCCCTGGTCGACAAGACCGGCGTGAACCACGGGAAGTTCCTCTTCTCCGGCTACGACCACACCGGAAACGAGGACGAGAAATACTTCAACGCACTTCGGTTCTATCCCGCGGGTAGCTGAGCACCTCTGCCGGATTACCGAACTACCGAACTACCAGAGCATCGGTCGGTCGAAGTCGCGCGTTCCGTCGTTGGGGAACTCGGGCAGCTCCGTGCTTCCCGCCCGTATGCACAACCAGCGCAGTTGCTCGGTGCTATCGGGGCGCGCGCGCCACGTGCGCATCACGTTCTGACCAACCCGAACCACCGACCCAGCCTCAACCTCGACGAGATCTTCGCCGAGGCCCATCTGGCCGAGACCAGAGATGAAGAAGTAGATCTCTTCGATTTCTGAGTGGTCGTGCCAGTAGCCGGCCTCTTCGCCCGGCTCGAGCGCGTTGACGGTTATGCCGATGTACTGGTTCTTCATCTCGTGGTCGACAACTCGGCGGCCGTCACGCGACGAATCGGGGCGGAAGCCGCCAAAGTAATCGCGCCACTGATCCGGCGCCCCAACATTGATAACTTCGTAATTTGCCATGTCCCTAAGCATCATCGCGCTGGCTCGTTAAGGCAAGCCCTCCTCGCCTTGCACGCTAACTGGTGAATTCAGAGGTTGCGCTCCACTTAAACTAGTCACGAAGACTTTTGGCCCTCAGGGCATGACCGCGCAAGACCACAGAATCGGAATCCGCCCGTGCTCAACGTGAAAGACCTTGAGCTGCGCGTGGGCGCGCGCGTGCTGATGTCGGATGTGTCGTTTCGCGTTTCCAGTGGCGACAAGATTGGGCTCGTGGGTCGCAACGGCGCCGGCAAGACAACACTGACAAAGACGCTTGCGGGGGACCTGCAGCCCGCGGGCGGCTCGATTGAGGTAGGCGGCGAGATCGGTTACCTGCCCCAAGACCCGCGCTCAGGTGACCCAGAAGAACTGGCGCGCACGCGCATTTTGAATGCGCGCGGCCTCGGCGCCCTGGTGCAGGGCATGGCCGAGAACAGCCTGCTGATGGGCGACCCGAATGAAGCCGTGGCCGCCGAGGCTATGCGCAAGTACGGCAGCCTCTCCGATCGTTTCGATGCGCTGGGTGGCTACGCTGCCGAGGCGGAGGCCGCTGCCATCGCGTCGAACCTCAAACTGCCCGATCGCATTCTCGACCAGCCGCTCAAGACCCTCTCCGGTGGTCAGCGCCGGCGCATTGAACTGGCGCGAATTCTCTTTTCGGGCGCCGACACCATGCTCCTCGACGAACCCACCAACCACCTCGATGCCGATTCGGTGGCCTGGCTGCGTGACTTTCTCAAGGGGTATCAGGGCGGCCTGATCGTGATTAGTCACGACGTGGAGATCGTGGGCGAGACCGTAAACCGCGTCTTTTATCTGGATGCCAACCGCCAGGTCATCGATGTCTACAACATGAACTGGAAGAACTACCAGAAGCAGCGCGAGCAGGACGAACAGCGCCGCAAGCGCGAGCGGGCTAACGCCGAGCAGAAGGCCACGACGCTGCAAACGCAGGCGGCAAAGATGGGCGCGCGCGCCTCGGGTGCCGTGGCGGCTAAGCAGATGGCGCGGCGGGCCGAGACCCTGCTGGCCGGACTCGACGAAGTTCGCCAAAGCGACAAGGTCGCCAAGCTGCGGTTCCCCGATCCGGCGCCCTGCGGCAAGACGCCGCTCATGGCCACCGACCTGTCGCGGTCATACGGCTCGCTCGAGATTTTCACGGCTGTCGACCTCGCCATCGACCGCGGTTCCCGCGTTGTTATCCTGGGCTTCAACGGCGCCGGCAAGACAACCCTGCTTCGCATTCTGGCGGGCGTCGACCAGCCCGACACCGGCGAGGTTATCGAGGGCCACGGCCTCAAAGTTGGCTACTACGCCCAGGAGCACGAGACGCTGCGCGTGCAGGATTCGGTGTTGCAGAACATGGTGTCGGCGGCCGCCCACATGACCGAGACCGAGTGCCGCAAGGTGCTGGGGTCGTTTCTGTTCAGCGGGGACGACGTTCTCAAGCCAGCGGGCGTGCTCTCGGGCGGCGAAAAAACGCGCCTGGCTCTGGCCATGCTCGTGGTCTCAAGCGCGAACGTGTTACTGCTCGATGAGCCCACGAACAACCTCGATCCCATTTCGCGCGAAGAGATTCTCGACGCGCTGGCGAGCTACAAGGGTTCGGTCGTGCTGGTCTCGCACGACCCCGGCGCTGTCGAAGCACTCAACCCCGAGCGCGTGCTGATCCTGCCCGATGGCGTCGAAGACCACTGGAACAAGGAGTACGCCGAGCTCGTCGAGCTGGCTTAGCTGGCATACCTGCCCTTGCCTCGCACGCTAACTCAAGCCGGCTCGTCGCTAGCTTCCGAGCCGTTCCGACGCAGTCTTTCTTCCCCCCGTTGCTGGCTCGAGATTTCCCACTTTGCCAAATCCAAACGCTGGCATGTTGGCGTATACGTTTTCCGTCTTTCCCGGATCAATCACATACGTCTCGTGCCAGATGCCGACAGCGCGCGACTTCCTCGCGGCTTTATTGAAGGCACGCCACGCGGGTAGGTGGTCTTCGTTTGATGCCTTGGCGTAGGCAATCAGTTTTTCGGAACTTTCCCAATACTGGACGAGGATTAGCGTGCGCGAGAGCCACATCTGATACGAACGAAAGCCTAAGTCGCGGTTGATGTGTACCTCTCTCAGCATGCGGGGCATGGCCGCAAAAACGGGCAACCAGCGATGAAGGGCAAAGACATTGTTGATGCGCATGCCAATGAGAAAGAGAACGAAAGGTTCTTGCGTCGTGGCGGTCATTCGACCGGGGATTACTCGTGGCACGTGGGGCCTCCTGGGAGCATGTTGATGTGCCTACATGTTGACACAATTTTGTTAACTAGTAAACTATCATCATGGCCGAGCAGCGCATCAGCTTCATGCTGAATTCACTCGTGAGAGTGATGAACGGCCAGGCCGACGCACTATTGCGGGCCGAGTACTCGATTACGTACAGCCAGTTCGTATTCCTCCAAAGGCTCAGCGAGAGCGGTCAGCTCGACATCACGCGCTTGGCGCAAGCGTTGGGTGTCTCCAAGGCGGCCGTGAGCAAGCGCATCGAATGGTTTGTCGAGCGCGCGCTAGTGCGCGTGGATCAGGACCCCACAAACGCGAAGCGGGTTCTCGTCTCACTAACCGCTCAGGGTGCGGACCTGTCAAAGAAATCGGGCGACTATTTGGAGCGCAGATTTCTCGGCGCCGTGGCTGCCGCACCGGGTGTCGACTTTGCGGCTCTCGGCGACACGCTTGCCACGCTCACTGCCCACATGGAAAAAAACAAAAAGCGTTAGCTCGCGAGCGCGCACGATCTGGGACGTCGCGCCAGGGCGTAGGGCATCGGGTCAGTTCGGCTGCACCCGCTCAAGAATGAAGTCCACGCGCTCCTCGGGCGCGAGTACGGGAACATCGACGACGGCGAATCCCAGCTCGAGGTAGGTGTCGCGTATGGCATAGTGCAGATTCGCTTGAGTCTCGCTGTCTTCGATGCGGCCGTGATCGGCCGCAAAGCTGAGCGGCTCAAGCACGAACACACGCCGATAGGGGCTGCACTGGGCGGCCGCAGCAAGAGCCGGGTTCGGTTGCAGCCTGAGAAAGCGCTCGTAGGCAAGGCCGTCGGGGGTGCCCCGGTCGAGAAAGACCGTTTCAGCCAGGGGTAATTGGGCCTCGAGCGCCAGCTGCCGCTCAAGAATGACCTCCTGAAACCATTCGCCGGCACCGCGAACCTCTTGGAGGGTGCGCCCCTTAGCCATCTCCTCGGTGATGATGGCGCGAGCTTGCTCCTCCGTGGTTCGAAAACCGCGGGCCGCGAGCAGGCGTACGGTCGTGGTCTTACCCGAACTGGGTGCGCCACTCACGGCGTACCACGCAGGGGAGGTCAGGGCCATGGCAATCACTTTCACGACGAGGATTCGTGACTCAAACCTAGTTGAGCCAGACGCGCAGGCCGTAACGATGGAGCGGTCGACATAGTCTAGGAGCGCGAGCGTTTGCTCTGCCGAAAACAAGAGGTCGTCATGCCCGGCATCATCAACTTTGTTAACGTGTCCACCGACGGGCTTGAATCATCGCCCGTAGTCGACGCGCTCGCCGGTCTTCGCGCTAATGAAGCGCGTTACTTCATGAACAAATACACGCATGAGTTCGTGACCGTTCCCGCAGCCGATGCGCCGGAAATCGTGGACCGAATCACACTCATCTTGCGCGAGCGTGACATCGAGATTGCTTCCCGACCGCTCGAAGTCACCGACTTCGTTGTCGACGGTACGCGCATGTCGTATGTCTTCTTCGAGAGCGGGCTGGCCGTGAACGTGATGTACACGCTCGAGAATGCCGCCAAACGGGCCGTGGGGTTCAAGCTTTCTCAGGACATGGATGTGCCGGTTGAACTCGCATCGAAGTTCAAGTTCGCGCGCCAGAAGTCAAAGCTTGCCGGGGAGATCCGCGGTTCCTACTTTGTGGTGAAAGGCGAGTACTAAGCACTCAGGCGCTCGGCGCTGCACGCGACTTTTTTTTTGGCCACTAAATGAAGAGATACGTCGTTAACCCGCACACGGCGAAGTAAACCGCAAGATAAGCCACCGTGGTTCGCCAGTGAGGTGTGATGCCTAGGCTCTCCTCATCGTTGCGTATGTTCCACGTTTGTGTAATGGCGTGAAAAATTGTGGCAACAATAAAGACGTACGAGAGGATGAACAGCACATCGATGAGCATGAGGCTGTCGCCACTGGGCATCTCGTTGGCTGTGCGTCCATCCAAAGAAACGAGGGTCAGCATGCTCGTGATACTCAAGATGATGCGCGCAGATGATAGTCGGGGTGGGATGAGGAAGATGAGGCTCGCGGTGATGACCACGAGCATGAGTGGCAACAGATATTTGACGAGGCTCGACCAGAAGGGATGCGCAATCGGTATCGTGATGACGACGCGGGAATAGTCCGCGGTTTGGGCATTACCGAAACTGCCGAAATTTGTTGCGTATTGAAAAACCGAGGTCGTGAGTTCGACGGAACCGACGGAATAGCCCGGTAACGTCAGGCCCGGATCAGTCGCAACCGGCGTGGTATCGGGGATGAAGTTAATGGCGTAGTCGCCCCCGAGAGTTCCCTCAAGAACGATCGGAAGCACCTGATTGCCAAATGGGTAGTCCGCTAGGTCAGGTTCGAAGCTAAACGTGCCCTGATAGTGAAACGAACGATAAAAAGTTCCGTCTGGTTCTTTTTCGATCGGCCAAACCTCGAGCGGGGTTAACTGGTCGCCCCGATTTCCTGAGGCATTCATGATTTCGAAGCGCTCGTCGGGATGGAGTTCAGGATTCGACCACCGCATCCAGAAATAGAAGTCCGCCGTGAAGGTGCTCGTAACAAAATTCACTGCTTGCACGCTGACGATGTATGCCCCAAAAACAACGTCGGAAGGGCCGGCCGGGTAAACGGGCGAACCGGCGTTCAGTTGGGCAGACGGAGAAGGTGTCGGCGTCGTCGTGACAGCATTGGCCGCGGAAAGTGCTCCGATTGTCGACACCCCGAGGACCGTCGTCGCAGCAAGCAGCGCGATGGCAACCCACCGAGAAATCAACACCGCTCCCACGCGCCCTTCGCAAAGACTCAGTATGCTTACTGAACTGCCTAAAGCATAGCCGGACCCAAAGGAGCCTCCTCATGGTGACGAAGCGTTGGTTCGCTCGCGGCACCGTGGCGCTCATCGCCATCGCTCTCGTGGTTGCGCCCCTTGCGGCTTGCTCGACTCCTTCGGTGGGATCGCTCGACCAGGTGGGCCAGCTGCGCAACATTGACGGCGGAGTTGCGCTCACGATCCCCGCTCTCTGGGCTGGGAGGGCGGCCGACGGAACAGACGTCGGCGGCGTTGAGCCCGCCGAGGTTATGGTGCTCGAGCATCGCGATGGCGTGGACCCCGTTGACCTCACGCGCATCTACTCGTCGGGCGCGGGGCCGCAGTGGCGGGCCGCGACGTCGCAAGCCGCCGCCGTGGCAACCCTGATGAGCGCGCGTGACCCCGAAGAGATTGACCTCGGCTTTAGCGTGACCGGTCCCATCGACGGCCCGTCGGCCGGCGGAATCCTCACCGTAGGTCTGTTGGCCAACCTCACCAGCACGCCCCTCATCCCCACGGTCGCCATGACGGGCACCATCTCGCCCGACGGCACCATTGGGCAAGTGGGTGGGGTGGCCACGAAGGTGAAGTCTGCCGCAGCCGTCGGCTTTAAGACCATCATCGTTCCGGACAATTCTTTTGGTTTTTTCGACGAGGCCACGGGAAAAGAAATCGGAATCGTTGAGTACGGAAAAACCCTTGGCGTCACCGTGGTCATGGTGCGCACGGTGGGCGAAGCCTACAAAATCTTCACGGGCAAGGAATACACCCCCGATGTGCGCCTGTCAGACACCCCGTCGGCGGCGACCGAGGCAGCAATTCGGAGCAATATCCAGTCGATGGAGGCTCGCCTGGGCGCCGCCATTGCTGCCGCGCCCGCAGGAACCGACACGGAAACGCTGAACCTGGCACAGTCGGCACTAGGCACCATGCGCGAAACCGCGGCACTCAAGGATTGGCCGCGGGCCTACGGCATCGGTGCCTTCGCGTACCTGAGGCTAATGCGGGCGTCCGGAGCGGCCTCGGCACAATCACTGGTCGACACGCAGGGCTTTGAGGCCGCACGCACACAAATCACGGCCGAGATAACCGCGGCTCTCGACGAAGCAATCGCCGCCAGAGATGCTGCATTGACAACTCCCGAAAATCGTCTGGAGAAAGTTGTCTACCTGCCCGAAGCTCTCGGATGGGTCACCTATGCCATAGCGTCTTACAGGGGCGTATTGGACGAGCTTCAACTCGCCACAGAAGAGAGCGCCGTTGTTTCTGCGGGCCGTGTTCTCATCGAAGAGCGGGCAGGTGTCAACGACATGCTCCCCGACTCCCTCACTGTGGTGAGCGCCATGCCCACCAAGAACGGGTACGACTCGGCCGAGGTGCAGGGCTTCTTGAGCGGTTACTCAGAGCTCCTGGCTCGCGCCGGCCAGGCGAATGTTGACTATTACACAACGCTCTCGGGCAGCGACCTGCGTGCCGATGGCCGGTTCACCGATGACGGAATGATGGCCACCGTCGCTCAGCTCGCCGAAGACGTAGCCGAATTGACCGAGCCAAAGACTTTGTCCGAAAGCCTCAGCAACGCGGCGACCGCCATGACGTATTTTGTGATGTCGAACGGCATGCTCTCGAGCGGGCAGTCTTTTGGCTTGAGTATTGCGGAAGACGACCTGCGGACAAGTGCGTACGCCGAGATTCTTGATGCTTCGGTTGATGCGAGCACGTCAACCGTTGAGTCCTTTGCTGCCCAGCTCGAGGCGGACGGCTACGCGGTCGGGTACCCCCTGTGGTCAACGAGGTGGGCTACCGCGGCGGCCACAAACTACCGAGGCACGCCTCAGGCCGCCAACGCCGCGTGGGTGGCCCTCAACGAAGCCTGGTACGACGCCATTGGCCTCTTCATGATGACCGCAATCACGTCGGAGGAGTGATCGGTCCTAGTTGGCGCGCAGCACCAGCATGAACTGGCCGCCGCCGGGCTGAGCCTCGGTTGTGAAAGCCATATCCGGTGCGTAGCGCGACAGGCGATCGAGGAGCCAGTCGGCCGCTGCACGGGCATCGTTCTCATCGGGGCAACGTGCCACAACCTCTCGGCCACCCTTGCGCGATAACCTTTCGACTGTTGCCACGATCGGAGCCGGATCAATCACAAACAGGTCTGTAGACCAGGGCACCACCGGAGCAATCTTGCCCCTTTGAGTGTTGCAGGCTCGGTGCGCCAGCCGCTCGACAACTGTCGAGCCCTTCTTCGACTTTGCCGCAGCGAACGAATCGATACTGGGCCCCAAGTCGGAGTTCACCGAACCGTCGGGGTCAACCGCGGCGTCACACAGCCAGCAACGCCAACCGTCCCGCTCGCCCACCTCGTTGAGATCACTCATGCCCTCAGGCTACGCGATGCGCGAGCTCACGGACGCGCGTCAATTTCGGCGATGAGGCCCTCGATCTTGGCGCGAATTTCGTCACGGATGGGGCGCACCGAATCGGGGCCCTTGCCGGCGGGGTCGTCCAGTGGCCAGTCGCGGTAGATGCGACCGGGGAAGAACGGACACTCGTCGCCGCAACCCATGGTGATCACGTAGTCGGCCTCTTGGACGGCGGCATCGGTGAGCACCTTGGGGGCGTTGTTCGCAATGTCGATGCCCTCTTCTGCCATAACGGAAATGGCCGCTGGGTTGACCTGGTCTTTGGGCTCCGTACCCGCTGAGAGAACCTGCACGCGGTCACCGGCGAGGTGCTGGAGGTAGCCCGCCGCCATTTGCGAACGTCCGGCGTTGTGCACGCAGACAAAGAGAACTGTTGCGGCGTAGTTTGGCTCGTTACTCATCATGACCTCTCGACGTGACCTGCTGACGTGTCCATTCTTTCGCATCGCGGGAGGCGGGTCGGGCGAGTTCACGAAGAGTTCACTCGCCGACTACGCTCCTGTGCGGTCTGGCCGAGCGCGCGCTGCCCACTCCGTGACCCACGCGGGAATGCCCTCCGGACCGGGGACGGCGCCAAAGAGCTCGGCAAGTTCGGCGTGATCGACCGATCCGCCCGAGCGCTTGAGGAATCGCGATCGCACCACGGCTCGAGCGTGAACCACACCCTTGCGCACGAAGGTTTGCTCAAGAAAACCCCACAGATCATCGAAACCGAGGATGCGGGTGTGCACCTCGAACGACATCCACGGATTAAGCGAACGGTAGTAGGCAATGGTTTGACCGGCGAGAACCGGATACCAACGAGCGGCTTTGAGGCGCGGCCAGGTATTCGATCGAAGCATGAGGTCCATGCGGCCCAGGTCCATGATCGACAGGTACTTACCGTTGTTCATGTGCCCCAGGGTGTCGAGGTCGCTCGGCCACACACGGAAAGGTGTGACGGCCGTGTCTTGCGGGGCTAAGCGAGACCGGAAGCGGCTGCGAAAAAAGAGCCACAGAACACGCAGATAGAGGTTCACGGAAATTTCTTCCTGAGGGGAACGAACAGGGGCGCCCGCTACGAGAGCGGGAAGGTGAGCACGCCGATCCACGCGGCCACGAAGGCGAGCAGAAGTAGCGCGATGTTGATAGGTAGGCTCTTGAGATCACCCATCTTCATGTGAATGCCGATCGCAACAGCCTGAACGAGAATGAGCCCGACTCCTGCCAGCGGAGCCAAAAATACTGCGGTGGAAAACAGCGGCGGAAGAATGAGTCCGGCCGCCCCAACAACCTCGACCAGGCCCACCAGCTTCACCACAAGAGGTTTCGTCCCGCGCACCCAGTGCATGCCGCCGGCTTCAAGTTGGGCGTTGGAGCGAAGGAGCTTGGTGCCCCCAACAAAGAGGTAGGCGAACGCGAGAAGCCCGGCAACAATCCAGTAGGCGATGATCACCTCACCAGACTAGCCGGGGCTAACTACCTGCTGGCGTGCGCTCCTCGAGACCCCACTGCTGGCCGTACCCGCCGTCGGCCTCAGGCCGCGCCATCAGCTCGAGGAAGGGCTGCGCGTCGAACACCTCTGGTCCGCACACACCGGCACCCGTCCACGTTCCCGCGGCCAAAAGCTCGAGGGCAATCACGGGGTTGAGCGCCGTCTGCCACACCACGCACTGGCTCTCGTATTCGGCCATCGTCCACTCGTTGTCGCTCACGTGATACAGGTAGACCTCCCGGGGCTTCCCATCAATGCCCGTACCCGTGACCCACATGCCGGCGCAGGTCTTGCCGCGCATGCGGGGGCCGATTGTGGCCGGGTCGGGCAGAGCTGCAGCCACGACATCGCGGGGCGCCACCTCAACCGGACCATTGGCGCTACGCACCCGGAGGGGCGATGTGGAATCAAGGTGCAGCTGGTGCAGCGTCTTGAGCACACCAATGAACTCTTCGCCGAGTCCGTACTTGAATGTCACGCGCTGAGCGTCGAGCCAGCGCGGCATCATGAGCACCTCTTCGTGCTCAACATTCACGCACTCGACGGGCCCGATTCCCTCCGGAAACACAAAGACCTCTGGCTCGCTAAAGGGCGGGGTGGTGAACCAGCCCCGGTCCTTCTCCCATATCACGGGCGGGTTGAGGCACTCCTCAATCGTGGTCCAGATGCTAAAGCTCGGCGCAAAGATTTCGTTGCCGTCGTCGTCCACAACAATGAGGTTTGCCCCGTCGCGCGTGCCCAATTCGTGCACCGTGCTGAACAGGTGGTCGACGGCATAGCGAGCAAAGACGTTGGAAAGTCCGGGCTCAACACCCATTCCCACGAGTGCCAAGCGCCCGGCGTCTTTCCACTGGCCGTCGGCCGCAAACTGCGCATCGCCCAGCTTCACGTGCGTCTGCTCATACGGATTCG
>JAIOXH010000023.1 GCA_021741765.1 Aurantimicrobium sp.
AGTCATCGTGCAGGGCATCACCGGTGGTGAGGGAAGCAAGCACACCGCGCGCATGCTCGCCGCCGGTACGCAGGTTGTCGGTGGCGTCAACGCGCGCAAGGCGGGAACCACCGTCACGCACGGAGACGTTGAGCTGCCCGTGTTCGCCACAGTTGCCGAGGCCATGGCTGCCACGGGCGCGGATGTCTCCATTGCGTTTGTGCCTCCCGCGTTCTCCAAGGACGCCGCCATCGAGGCCATCGACGCGGGCATCGGGCTGCTCGTGTTGATTACCGAGGGTATCCCCGTGCAGGACACGGCCGAGTTCTGGGCCTACGCCTCGAGCAAGGGCAACAAGACGCGCATCATCGGTCCCAACTGCCCGGGCATCATCACCCCCGGTGAGTCGCTCGTGGGAATTACGCCGGCCAACATCGCCGGAAGTGGCCCCATCGGTCTCGTTTCCAAGTCGGGCACGCTCACGTATCAGATGATGTTTGAGCTGCGCGACATCGGCTTCTCTACGGCCATCGGTATTGGCGGAGACCCCATTGTGGGAACCACGCACATTGACGCTCTCGCTGCGTTTGAGGCTGACCCCGACACCAAAGCCATCGTGATGATTGGCGAGATCGGTGGCGACGCGGAGGAACGGGCTGCCGACTTCATCAAGGCCAACGTGACCAAACCCGTTGTGGGCTACGTAGCCGGCTTTACAGCTCCCGAGGGTAAGACCATGGGACACGCGGGAGCGATTGTCTCGGGTTCGGCCGGAACGGCGCAGGCCAAGAAGGAAGCCCTCGAGGCTGTTGGCGTGAAGGTGGGCAAGACGCCCAGTGAAGCCGCTCGCTTGATGCGCGAGATCATTGCAACGCTCTAGGCCGCTGGGCGTGAGGTGTCGTTAAGGAAAGCCAACACTGAGCTGACGCGCGCGTTGTTTCCCTCGGGAATTCCCAGCGTGGCGTAGATCGCACTCAGGTGGTTCACCACAGAGTTGCTGGCTATCCCTAAGAGCTCGGCGATGCCCTGGTTGGACAGACCGGTTGCTACCAGTCGCAGAATCTCAAATTGCCGCGGCGTGAGGCTGCTCACCCGTGTGCCGAGGCGCGGTTTGGACCGCAACAGGAGTTCGGGGTCAATAACAGCTTCCCCGCGTGACGCTTTCTCTATGGTCTCGACGAGCATGGTCAGCGATGTGGACGACGACTTAGAGAGGTATGACCAGTGCTTTCGCTCATCGGGCGAGAGGGTGGTCAGAATCTCGAGCACATCTTGCGCCGAAATCAACACGATGTGGAGATCTGGATCAGCCCGACGAAGCACAACGCCGAGGCCGATGCCGTTGCCGTCGGCGAGCTCGATGTCGAGGAGGGCGACGTCAACCTCACCGGGATGAATGAGTAGCCGTGCGTGGGTCGAACCCGATGCCGCCACAACGACATCGATGTTGGGAACCTCGTCGAGAGCAGACTTCAAGAGGTCGCGATAGAGCTGGTGGTCTTCAACTATGGCCACACGAATGGGGGAATCGTTCACACAAATAATCTTACTGAAGTCGCTAGTGTCTTGACCCTTAGTCCGATGGGCATGCCATTCCTGACACAATGGGCACAGACGTAACTCACGGAAAGGTGATTGTCATGGAGCTTAAGGCACCCGCTACGAAGAAGCGCCCGAGGTCCATCGCCAGCGGCATTCTGCTCGCCCTCGCGGTTCTCCTCACGCCCACCGCGCTGATCACAAACTGGGCCACCGTGCAGGTAGACAACACCCAGCGCTTTGTCGACACTCTTGGCCCGCTCGCGTCGAACCCCAAGATTCAAGAGCTGGTGATCACCGAGGTGACCAACAAGCTCGATGAGACGGTTGACTTCGCCGGTACCACGTCGTCGCTCATCGACGGCCTGGGTTCTGCCCTCAGTCTTCCCGCTACTGCGAAAGAAGCCCTCGGACTCATTTCTGATCCGCTCGCCGCCGGTGTGAAGGGACTCGTGCGCGAGGCCGTGGGCAAAGTGGTGACGTCCGAAGGTTTTCAGGCCGCATGGACCCAGACGCTCACCATCACTCAAGAGCAAGTGACGAAGCTCCTCAAGGGCGAGGAGTCGGGCGTGCTCAAGATGGCGGCCGACGGCACCATAACCATGAACCTGAAGCCGGTCATTGCCCAGGTTAAGCAGAGTCTGATCAATAGCGGAGTGGGGTTTGCTGCGGCCATTCCCGAAATGGACCTCACGGTCGAGTTGGGCAAAATCCCAGAGCTGGCACTGGCGCGGGTGGTTTACCAGGTCGGTGTCGGCGTGGGAACGTGGCTTCCCTGGGTTGTGTTCGGCCTCTATTTGCTGGGCTTCGCGTTCGCCGTTCGTCGGGCACGAGCCGTGCTGACAACGAGTGTTTTCCTGCTGATTTCATCGGTGCTCATGCTGGTCATCTTCTCGTTCGGCCGGTTGTTCGCCGTCAACAGCGTCAGCGACACGTTCTCGCCGGCGGTGGGCGTTGTGTGGGATGCGGTGTCGGCGTATGCGGTAACGGTCGTGGCAGGTCTCATCGCTCTGAGCATCATTTCTCTGGTGGCAGCTTGGATTTTCTCGGGCGACGAGCGATCTCCCGTTCGCCAGTGGTTTGGCCGGATGATCGCGAGTTTGCGGGGCCGCTTGGACAGCGTGGGTATGACGATGGGCAGTGCCGGGCACGTTCTTTACCGGTTCCGCGTTACCCTCCGCGTAATCATCCTTGTGATCGCCGGACTGCTCGTTGCCCTGGTGCAACCCATGAACGTGGGCTCCGTGATTTGGGCCAGCGTTATCGTTCTGATTCTGTTGCTCGTGCTTGAACTGCTCCAGAGGCCGCCCGTCGTGGCTAAAGCGCCGGCACAGCGCTCAGGCACATCAAGGGGCACCACGCAAGCGAAGAGGGCTACGGCGACGAAGCGCGCCACCTCGGCACGTAAGTAACGAAACACGCCGAGGTTATGCGCCCGACACGGTTTTTGGCGGCCACATTCGCGGCCTTCGAGGCCGTGGTTGTTGCGGCGGTGGGTGTTGCCATCCCTCTCATCCCGCTCACGATCCTGTGGGTCACCACTATTGATTCCGGTGTTCAGTGGGACGTCTACTACCGCGCCGCTGCCGACATTTGGCTGCTGGGTCACGGGGTGCACTTCACCGTAACGCTCGACCCCGCGCTCGCCGCGTCACTTAATCTGCCGAGCATCGCCGCCCCCTTCTTGTTGTCCCTCGCCCCCACGGCGTTTGCCCTCATCACCTTCCTTATGGCCATGCGGCTTGGTCGGCGCACGGTTGAGGCCGAAGTGCGAATCATCGGCCCCACATCGGCGATTGTTGCCTTCGCATTGGTTTCCGTGGCTATTGCGTTCAGCTCGCTTGATTCGGCAGTCATGCCCACGTTGTGGCGTGTCTTCACACTCCCCACGCTCATCTTCATTGTGGGGCTCGTGATGGGAGCGCGTGGCGAAATGGGCCGTTCCGGTGGTCGCGCCGAGAATGTTAAACAGCGGCTTACGCTCTGGACGCGCACTCTGTCTCCTCAGGTGCGCGCGTGGTTTCGGGCCTCGCTGGTGGGTGGTTTGGGCTCGGTGGGCATTCTCACTTCGGTGGCCGCAGTTCTCACCGCCGTTCTTTTTATCACGCGCTTTCCGCAAGTGGTCGCACTCTACGAGGGGCTGCAAGCGGGCGCCGAAGGGGGCGCTGTCGTGACCCTTGGCCAGCTGGCGTTCCTTCCCAGCATCGTCTTCTGGGTCGTTTCGTGGCTGAGCGGCGCAGGTTTTGCGCTGGGACGCGGTTCGTGGATTTCTCCTGCGGGCGCCGACATTGGCCCGCTCCCGTCGCTCCCCATTTTTGGCCTAGTGCCGGAGGGGCAGGTTGCCGGCGGTTACCTGTGGCTCGTGGTTCCTGTCGTGGCGACGTTTGTGGCTGCACGTCTGGTTCGTTCACGCCTCGTCGCCAACGTGTACGCGCAAGAACGCGGGCGATGGATGCTCGCCACCGCAGTGGGCATGGCCGTCGTTGCCGGTCTCGTCGCTCTTGTTCTGTCGATCGCCACATCGGGATCCGTGGGCCCGGGAAGAATGTCGGACTTTGGTCCCACCCCGTGGGTGACCACGGTGTGGGTGCTCGGAGGCACTTTCGTGGTCGCTCTCATCGGTCTCCTCACCCCGGGTCGGTCTGCGGTCGAACGTTAGACTGATCGGGTGTTCTCGGTTGTCGTGCTCATTTCTGGATCGGGTTCCAACCTCCGTGCGCTGCTCGAGGCAGCAACGTCGTCTGACTACCCCGCCCGCATTGTGGCAGTGGGTGCAGACCGTGAGTGCGCGGGCCTGACCCACGCCGAGGACTTCGGCATTCCCACCTTTGTGGTCGCACCCGCAGCCTTTACCTCGCGCGACGAGTGGGGATCCGCGCTTGTGAGCGCCATCGAGCCGTGGCAGCCCGATCTGGTGGTGTGTGCCGGCTTCATGCGTATTGTGCCTGCCCTCGCAGTGAGCGCTCTGTTTCCGCGCCTGATCAACATGCACCCCGCTCTTCTGCCCCTCTACCCCGGCGCGCATGCGGTGCGTGACGCGTTGGCCGACGGTGCCAACGTGACCGGTGCCACCATTCACGTGGTCGACGAGGGCGTTGACACCGGACCGGTGATCCGTGCTCGCGAGGTGGCCGTGCACCAGGACGATAGTGAATCGAGCCTGCACGAGCGCATTAAAGTTGAAGAACGGCAACTCATCGTCGAGACCGTCGCAGACATTGCACGTGAACGCATTGACCTTGAGGAGATATCCCGCCGATGAGTGGACCGCAGCACGATCCCAGCCTGTATCGCGAACGCGACGAGGTAACCGTTCGTCGAGCCCTGATCTCGGTGAGTGACAAGACCGGCCTGATTGATCTCGCAGCATCGCTTCACGCAGCGGGGGTCGAAATGGTGTCAACCGGGTCGACGGCAGCGGCCATTCGTGAGGCGGGTCTCGATGTCACGGACGTGAGCGAAGTGACGGGTTTTCCCGAGTCGCTCGACGGGCGCGTCAAGACCCTGCACCCCGGTGTACACGCGGGCATCCTTGCTGACCTTCGGTTAGCCTCTCACGAACAGCAACTCGCTGATCTCGGTATTTCGCCGTTCGAACTCGTCGTGGTGAATCTCTATCCGTTTCGTGAAACGGTTGCCTCGGGTGCGCCAGACAACGACATCATCGAGCAGATAGACATTGGCGGGCCGGCACTCGTGCGGGCTTCGGCAAAGAACCACGCCAACGTTGCCGTGGTGGTCTCGCCGGCGGACTACGCGCGTGTGATCGCGCAGGTGGCGAACGGCGGTACGACGCTGGCCCTTCGCCGCGAACTTGCTGCCGAGGCTTTCAGCCACACGGCCGCCTACGACGCGAGCGTGGCCGGCTGGTTTGTGCGCGACGTGAGGTTTCCCAACACTTACTCGGTCTCCGTGCGCCGTGCGCAGGTGCTGCGCTACGGCGAGAACGCACACCAGGAGGCGGCGCTCTATCGGGAGCAGCTCGGAAGTGGCATCGCACAGGCCGTCCTGCTGGGCGGCAAGGAAATGTCGTACAACAACTACGTGGATGCCGATGCTGCCGTTCGGGCGGCGTTCGACTTCATCAACCCGGCTGTGGCCATCATCAAGCACGCCAATCCCTGTGGCATCGCTGTCGGCCGCGACAAGGCCGTTGACCGAATTGCTTCGGCGCATCAGCGCGCCCACGCGTGCGATCCTGTTTCGGCCTTCGGCGGGGTGATTGCCGCAAATCGCACCGTCACCCTCAAGATGGCCGAGCAGGTTTCGGAGGTCTTTACCGAGGTTCTTGTGGCGCCCGATTTTGAACCTGATGCCCTCACGCTGTTGCGTGAGAAGAAAAACCTGAGATTGCTCCAGCTGCCGGCCGACTTCGCTCGTGAGCGCATGGAGATGCGTCAGGTCTCCGGGGGTTTCCTCGTTCAGGACGCCGACCTTTTCGATGCCGACGCGGTAGTGGGGGCCCTTGTCAAGACGTGGACGCTCGTCGCCGGTGACACGCCAGACGCCGAAACGCTCGTTGACCTCGAGTTTGCGTGGAAGGCGTGCCGTTCGGTCAAGTCGAACGCCATCCTGCTGGCCAAGGGCGGCGCTTCCGTGGGCGTGGGAATGGGACAGGTAAATCGCGTCGACTCGTGTCACCTCGCGGTGTCCCGTGCCGGAGACCGCGCCGCAGAGTCTGTAGCCGCCTCCGATGCGTTCTTCCCGTTTGCCGACGGCCTCGACGTGCTTCTCGCGGCCGGTATCAAAGCCGTCGTTCAGCCGGGTGGATCGGTGCGTGACGAAGAAGTAATCGCGGCAGCCAACAAAGCGAGCGTTCCCATGTACTTCACGGGCCAGCGCCACTTCTTCCACTAGAGCCCTCGGAGGTCATCATGATTCGTCCCGTTGTGCAACGCGTCATTGCGGCACTGGTGACGGCTTTCGTCGTTGCGTTCATCGTGTTATCGGCCAACGCAGTGGCTTACTACGTTTCGCAAGACATGACGCTCGACGCCATCGGCGAGGTCTGTGCGTACTACCTGCCCTCGGCCGCCATTCTTTTTCTGTTGACCTATCTGGCCGCCTTCCTTCCCCTGCTCTCGTCGCGATGGTCGGGGCTCGCCGTCGGCGTTGTCGCCGGTGTGATTGCGGGGTTCGTGGGCGTGGGACTGCAGGTGGGGTCGTCGTACCCGGGATTCCTTGCCTTTCTTGACCAAGCCGTGTTCGGTCTCACAACACTCGCGCTGGTCTTTGTGCTAGCCACAGTTATTGTCATGCCCACGCTCGGCGTGTGGATCAACCGCGCGATGCGCGATGTCTTGGCCGAGCGTCGAGGCAAGACCCTCGCGCTGGTGCGCGCACCCGCGTCTACCCTGGCCAACGGACTTGTTACGCACGTTGCGCGCAAGAAGGTCAATCTTGACCTGGCCGACGCTCAGTGGGATGCCTACGTCGAAACGTTGCAAGAGTGTGGCTGGCGAATTATTGAAGTGGATGCCCGCGATGATCTTGCCGACTCTGTTTTTGTCGAAGACACGGTGGTGATACTCGGCAACACAGCCGTCATCACGAGTCCCGGTTCGCCGGCGCGCGTCGAAGAGACCGAAGACACCGAATCTACCGTTCGCGGGCTAGGACTGCGCATTGAGCGGATTGAGCCCCCCGGCACGCTCGACGGCGGAGATGTGCTTGTGGTGAAAGACACCGTCTACGTGGGCAGCAGCACGCGCACTAATGCCGAAGGCATTCGCCAGCTGCGTGTTCTGGCGGGCCGGCGGGGCTACACCGTCGTAGCGGTCCCTGTCGCCCGAGCGCTGCATCTCAAGTCGGCAGCATCGGTGCTTCCCGACGGCACCGTCATCGGTTACGCGAAGGCGTTCGACAACGTGTCGCTCTTCTCCCGGTTCCTGCCCGTGCCCGAACCACACGGAGCAACCGTAGTCATTGTCGATCCAAACACCGTGCTGATGTCGGCATCTGCGCCCAAGACCGCGGGTCTCGTGCGCGGCCTCGGTTACCGCGTCATCACGCTGGACATGACGGAGTTCGAAAAGCTCGAGGGCTCGGTGACGTGCCTCTCCGTGCTGATTCGCTAGGCGCGCGCTAGTTCAGTGACAGAGCGGCGATGGTCTCGCCGTAGCGCGTTTCGCCGATGTTGACGAAGCCCAGCGCGTGAAAAAATTCGCCGGGGCTGTTGTCGCCGGGTTCCCAGAGAACCGTGATGCGATCGAACCCGCGCGAACGCGCCTCGGCCGCCAGCGACTCGACGGCAAAACGGCCGACGCCTCGCCCCTGGGCCTGCGCAGCAATATGGATGCGCCAGATGCAGCTCTGAAATTCTTCCTGCGAGGTCTCCTTATCGAAGTGTCCGCGGATGAATCCCACCACGTCATTTCCGTCCATGACGACGCGTGGCCACTCGGTATCGGGCGCAAAATATGCCTCGGCAACCGCATACGACGGTGGCGCGATGAACGCCTCCTGCCCGGGTTTGAGGGTGAGGTTGTTGGCCGCCACAATCGTGCGGCCCGAGAGCTCTTCGAGTGTCAAGTTGCCCATGTGCTCAGGATACGTCTGATTTGAGACAGCGAGGTTACGAGATAGCAAAGGAACACCCCACGGTCTGGCCGTGAACGTCTACGTAAAGATGATGGTGCGCGCACCGTCGACCAAGATGCGCTTTTCGGCGAACCACTTGACGGCCTGTGTCAGCGTTCGGCTCTCCTCGTCCTGACCGATTGACATCAGCTCAGAAGGTGTTCGGGAATGATCGACGCGCACAACATTCTGTTCGATGATGGGACCCTCATCGAGGTCGGTGGTGACAAAGTGAGCCGTGGCGCCAATGAGCTTGACGCCCCGCGCGTGCGCTTGCTTGTAAGGACTCGCTCCCTTGAATCCGGGCAGGAAGGAGTGGTGAATGTTGATGGCGCGACCCTCGAGAGCGCGACACAGTTCGGGCGACAGAATCTGCATATAGCGGGCCAGAACGACGAGCTCGATGTCGTGATCCTCAACGGCGTCGAGAATGCGACGCTCCATCAGGGTCTTGCTCATGTCATCTGTGACGGGAACCGTCTCAAATGCGACCCCGTAAAAGTCGGCCAGCTGACGCAGGTCACTGTGGTTGCTCAGGACCAGCGGGATATCGAGAGATAAATGCCCGGCTCGTTGCCGAAACAAGAGGTCGTTGACGCAGTGAGCTGCCGTCGAGGCGAGCACCAGGGTGCGCAGAGGACGCCCAACGATATCGAGCGACACTGTCATTCCGTATTTTTCTTTGACCGGGGCGAGGGCCTTCTCAAAGACTCCGCGATCGGCGGCCGACTCCACTTGCAGCCGCATAAAGAAGCGTCCCGTGTCGTCGCTCGAGAATTGTTTGCTCTCGGTGATGTTGCCCTCGGCCGCGACGATGGCACCTGTCACAGCGTGCACAATTCCCGGCATGTCGGGGCACACGATGGTGACGACCCAGTGGTTGGAATTTGCACTCACCCCTCAAGGCTACGGGGTGCAGCGGGCATAGAATGAAAGGGTCGCAACTGGCGTTCGTGATGGAGTTCCATCGGGGAGCGACAACCTGCACGTCGAATCGGCCGTACGCCTGGGCCGAGAAGGCACGACCTTCGAAAATCCGCCCTGTTTTACGGGCCTGAAGTACAGGAGTCCCCATGTCGTTCATGAACGAGCCACTCGAAGTCATTGATCCCGAAATTGCCGCTGTGCTCACGAAAGAACTGGGCCGTCAGCGTGACACTCTCGAAATGATTGCCAGCGAAAACTTTGTGCCCCGCGCGATCCTCGAGGCGCAGGGTTCGGTGCTCACCAACAAGTACGCCGAGGGCTACCCGGGGAAGCGCTACTACGGTGGCTGCGAGTTTGTCGACATCGCCGAAAGTCTCGCCATTGAGCGTGCCAAGAGTCTGTTTGGCGCCGCCTACGCCAATGTTCAACCACACGCTGGCGCCACGGCCAACGCTGCCGCGCTGCACGCTATCGCCCAGCCCGGCGACACCATCCTCGGTCTCGAACTGGCCCACGGCGGTCACCTCACGCACGGCATGAAGCTCAACTTCTCGGGAAAGGTTTACAAGGGAACGACTTACGGCGTTGATCCCGAGACCTTCCTCATCGACATGAACGTGGTCCGCGATAAGGCACTCGAACACAAGCCCCAAGTGCTCATCGCCGGTTGGTCGGCGTACCCCCGCGAGATGGACTTCGCCGCCTTCCGCGAGATTGCCGATGAGGTGGGCGCCAAGCTGTGGGTAGACATGGCACACTTTGCCGGCCTTGTTGCGGCGGGCATCCACGCCAATCCGGTGCCGTATGCAGATGTGGTCACCACCACCGTGCACAAGACACTCACCGGCCCGCGTTCCGGCCTGATTCTGAGCCGCGACGAAGAGTTGGGCAAGAAGCTCAACTCGGCCGTGTTTCCGGGACAACAGGGTGGTCCGCTCATGCACGTCATTGCTGCGAAAGCCGTGGCGTTTAAGTTGGCCGCCACGCCTGAGTTCAAGGAGCGTCAGGAGCGCACCGTTCGCGGCGCACGCATCGTGGCTGCGCGTCTCACGGCCGACGACGCTCGCGCGGCCGGCACCGACGTGCTCACGGGAGGCACCGACGTGCACCTCGTGCTGGCCGATCTGCGCAACTCGGTGCTCGACGGTCAGCAGGCCGAAAACGCCCTGCACGACGTCAACATCACGGTCAACCGCAACGCGGTACCGAACGATCCTCGGCCGCCCATGGTGACTTCAGGTGTGCGCATTGGCACGCCGGCGCTTGCCACGCGCGGCTTCGGCGATGCCGAGTTCACCGAGGTTGCCGATGTCATCGCCCACGCTCTCATGCCCGGTGCCGATCTGCTCGGGCTGCGAGCCCGCGTCAAGAAGCTCACCGATGCCTTCCCCCTCTATGAGGGTCTCGAAAAGTGGTAGCTGCCGTCCTCGACGGTCGAGCTGCTGCTGCTGCGGTCAAGGCTGAGTTGGCAGTTCGCGTTGCGGCGCTTGCCGAACGAGGCATCACTCCCGGACTCGGTACTCTGCTGGTAGGCGACGATCCCGGCTCGCAGGCCTATGTGGCGGGCAAGCACCGCGATTGCGCCGAGGTGGGTATGTCGTCGATTCGCATTGACCTCCCGGCCACCGCGAGCTCGGCAGATGTTCGGTCGGCCATCGCCGACCTGAACGCGGCGACCGAAGTAACCGGCTACATCGTTCAGTTGCCCCTGCCCGCGGGGCACGATGAACGGGCCATGCTCGAGCTGATGGACCCCGACAAGGACGCCGATGGCCTGCATCCGATGAACCTCGGCCGGCTCGTCATGAACGTTGACGGCCCCATGGACTCCCCGCTGCCGTGCACCCCTGCGGGCATCGTCGATCTGCTCGAGCGCAACGGCGTTACCATTGCGGGCCAGCACGTCACCATCGTGGGCCGCGGTCTCACCGTGGGCCGCCCGCTCGGCTTGCTTCTCACGCGCAAGGGCCTCGATGCCACGGTCACCCTCACACACTCGCGAACTACCGATGTTGCCGCAGAGGTTCGGCGCGCCGACATCGTGGTGGCCGCCGTGGGTGTGCCACACCTGATCGCGCCGGATTGGGTCAAGCCCGGTGCGGCCGTTCTCGACGTGGGCATTACCCGTGTCACCGATTCGGGCACGGGCATGTCCCGGCTCACGGGCGACGTGCACCCCGACGTGGTGAACGTGGCCGGCTGGGTGTCGCCGAACCCCGGGGGCGTGGGCCCCATGACGCGCGCCATGCTGCTTGGCAACGTGGTCATCGCCGCAGAGCGCGGCTAGCTCCAGAAACAACCAGTCGACCGGGTTGTCGGTGTCTGCCAGCGGAGTGGAATGACTCTCTATCGTCGGTAGTCGACGATGCGGGTCCGATAGTTTTCGGCATTGCGCAGGATGTCTTGCTGCTCGTCAGCGGTGAGTGCGCGGCGCACCTTCGCGGGAACGCCGGCCACGAGGGAACCGGCCGGAATCTGCTGCCCCTCGAGAACCACTGCGCCGGCGGCAACCAGCGAACCTGTGCCGACGACGGCGCCGTTCATGACGATAGCGCCCATGCCGATCAAGCAGTCGTCACCGATGGTGCAGCCGTGGATGACGGCATTGTGACCCACAGAGACGTTACGGCCGACGCGCAACGGGCTTCCCGGATCGGCGTGTCCTGAGACGTTGTCTTGAATGTTTGAGCCGTCGCCAATCACGATCGCATCGCTGTCACCGCGCAGCACGGCGTTGAACCACACACCAACTTTTTCACCCAAAACCACGTTGCCAATCACACAAGCTCCCGGTGCCAGGTGGGCGCTGGCGGGCACGCTCGGCGATCCGTGAACCGCATGCGAAATGATCTGGTCGCTCATGGCCCTAGCCTAAACCCCCGGGCATTGACCGACTCCGGTGAGGCGAGGCGCCTGCGTCGGTTAGCCTTGAGACAGAAGGAAAGGGATTGTTCCGCGGCATGGTCATCAACAAACTGAAGAACATCGTTCGCCGACTTCCCCGGGCTATCTCGTCAGAGATCCACGCCCACTGGCGGTCACGCCCCGTGAGAGCATCCACCGTGTTCTACGAATCGTTTGCCGGAAATGGCGCGCTGTGTAATCCCGAAGCTATTTTTCGACATCTCGTTGATCATCCGGATTATGCCCACCTCAGCCATGTCTGGGCTCTCGACGCCGGCGCGGCCTATCGGGGCTTTCGCGCCGAGTTCTCTCGCCACTCCCGCGTCTCGTTTGTGAAGCCTCGGTCGGGCGGCTACTGGCGCGCGCTAGCCACGTCGGGGTACCTCATCAACAACGCCACCTTCCCTCCGCAGTTCAGCAAGCGTGAGGGCCAGACCTACCTCAACACATGGCACGGCACGCCGCTTAAGCGCATGGGATTCGATATGCCGGGCGGTGCGCTCGAGTCGGCCAACACCCTGCGAAACTTTCTGGCAGCAGATTTTCTGCTCTCGGCAAACACTCACATGACCAACCAGATGTACGCGCAGGCATACAAGCTGGATGGCCTGTTTGGTGGCACGATTCTCGAAGAGGGCTACCCGCGCGTCGATCGCGCTTTTCTCAGCGACCTCGAGCGGGCGGATGTCGATGCTCAGCTTTCCGCCGCCGGCATAGAACGCGGCAGCCGTCAACTCGTTGTCTTTGCACCCACGTGGCGGGGAGCGTCGTTCTCTCGGCCCGTCGACAACGTGAACGAAATCATGGCACAGCGCTCGACTATCGCCGCAAAGCTGGATCCTGCACAGTGGCTGGTGGTGGTAAAGCTGCACCAGCAGGCGCATCGCTACACACGGAATCGCTCCGACCTCCGCGGCCTGGTGGTGCCCAACAGCATTCCGACGAACGCTCTACTGGGATTGACGGATCTTCTCGTGACCGACTTTTCAAGCATCTTCTTCGATTACTTGCCGCTCGAGCGTCCCATCGTTTTCTTTGCCCCCGACGCAAAAGACTATGGATCGTCGCGCGGGCTCTACTTCGGTCTGGAAGAGCTCCCGGGCGCGGTGCTCACGACCCCGGCGGATACCGCCGTCGAGGTTGCCCGCCTGGCGGCCGGGGCGAACTCAACAGACCAGCGTCGGCTGCGCACCGCGCGCGCCCGCTTTAGTCGCTGGGACGACGGTGCGGCAACCGAGCGCGTGGTCAATGCCGTCTTTGCCGGCGCCGAAGCGCGCTCTGTGCGATTCGGCAATCGCAAGCCTCGCGTGCTCCTACACATCGGGGGCATGAAGCCCAACGGCATTACGTCGGCCGCGCTCAACCTGCTCGCCGAGATAAACACCGATGTTTACGACGTCTCGGTTACCTACCCGGCGGGTCGATCGGCCGCTCAGCTTTTTGAGTCGCGCACCCTCAATCCGGCCATCCGGCAGATTCCTCGGGTGGGTGGCATGAATGGCAGTAAGGCTCTTCACCTGCGACGACACACGCGCCACGTCAAGACCAAGGTTCGTGCGCACATCGAGGAACCGTGGGAGGCGGAGCTCTGGCGTTCAGAGTGGGAACGCTGCTTTGGCGATGCCCGCTTTGAGTCCCTCGTGGACTTCAGCGGTTACTCACCGTTCTGGGCCATGCTGATGCTCCACGGTCGTGGCGATACACGCTCAATCTGGCTGCACAACGACATGTGGGCCGATGCGCAGCGCACGGTGGGCGGTCGCCAGCCCCTGCGGCGAAACCTCTTCTCGCTTTTCACGCTGTACCGATTTTTCGATCACCTCGTGTCGGTATCGCCCGCGCTGGCCAGCCTAAATGCCACAAGCCTGGCCGATTTCGCCCCGGCTGAGAAGTTCACCTTTGCCACGAACTGTATTGACGGCGGCACGATCACGTCGATGTCGACCGAGTCGGTGGCCGGCGATCCCCGGGCGGTAGGGGCCGGCGACCCGAGCCCCGATCTGCGCTGGCTCAATCGCCGCGGCAAGAGAGTGGGCCCGGTGTTCGTGTCCATCGGCAGACTGTCGCCAGAAAAGAATCACGAGCGCCTCGTTGCGGCTTTCGCTCAGGTGCACGCCGAATTCCCGACAGCGCGCCTGGTCATTGTGGGCGACGGACCCCTGCGGCAGCAACTCGAACACGACGTTGCTCGCCGCCAGTTAGACGATTCCGTCACTGTTGCGGGCCCGCGATCGAATCCCTTTGCCATTCTCAAACGCTCGGATTGCTTTGTGCTGTCGAGCAACTACGAGGGCCAGCCGATGGTGCTGCTCGAAGCGGCCGTTCTCGGAGTGCCGTCCATCTCGGTGGCCTTTGGCTCGGTGGCCTCGGTGCTTCCCCCGGGCGCAATCACGATTACGCCGCAAACGGTCGACGACCTGGCCGAGGCCATGACGGACTTCGCACGGAAACCGCGTGCCGGCTTCACTCTCGACGCCGAGGCATACAACCGCAAGGCATCGCGGGAGTTTGAGCTGGCCGTGGGGCTCAAGCGTCCGCCGAACCCCCGCCGGTAGGCTGACGGCGTGGGCCTGAGACTATTTGACACGCGCGCGCACGAACTCGTTGACTTCGTGCCGCTGGTTGCGGGACACGTGGGTCTCTATGTGTGCGGTCCGACCGTTCAATCGAGTCCCCACATTGGGCACCTGAGAAGTGCCCTTGCGTACGACGTTCTAGTGCGCTGGTGTGAGGCGAACGCCCTCGAAGTTACGCTTGTTCGCAACGTGACCGACATCGACGACAAGGTGCTGGTCAATGCGGCTGCCGGCGGCGAAGACTGGCGCGCCCTCGCCGTGCGCTCCGAGCGCGAGTTCACTGACGTCTATGCGCGCATCGGTATCCGCCCGCCCACGTTCGAGCCGCGTGCCACGGGCCACATTACGCAGATGATCACGATCATCGCCGAACTTCTCGAACGTGGCCATGCCTACGTTGTGGGTGACGATACGGCGGATGTCTACTTCGACACCGAGAGTTTCGCCGCCTACGGTGCGCTAACGAATCAGTCGGGTGAAGAAACCGAGCCCGATGCCGCCGCGGACGAGCGCGGTAAACGCAGTCCGCGCGACTTTGCCCTCTGGAAGGGTCAAAAGGCCGGCGAGCCGGAGTCGGCGTCGTGGCCAGCACCTTGGGGTGCGGGTCGACCGGGTTGGCACATCGAGTGTTCGGCCATGGCTGTCGACTACCTCGGGGCAGAATTCGACATCCACGGCGGCGGACTCGACCTTCGCTTTCCCCACCACGAAAATGAACTCGCCCAGTCGAACGCGGCCGGACACGGCTTTGCGCGCATCTGGCTTCACAACGGACTCGTTTCCGTGGGCGGGCAGAAGATGAGCAAGTCGGCGGGCAATTCAATTTTTGCCGCAGACCTGTTAGGCCAAGCCCGACCCATCGTGGTGCGCTACCTGCTCGGATCAGCCCACTACCGCTCCACTCTCGAAGTGCACGCCGATGCGCCCGCCGAGGCGGCGTCAGCTTTTGAGCGCATCGAATCGTTCCTTGATCGGTGCGAGCGCTATGGCCCCGGTAAGTCGGAATC
>JAIOXH010000024.1 GCA_021741765.1 Aurantimicrobium sp.
CCCGTAGCTTCGGCGAGGAACAGCCCCACTCCGCCAGCGGCGAGAGATCCTGCGTTCATCAGGTGCCAGTCGTTGGGCATGCCGTCGTGATCGAGGCACATGTACTGGCACATGGGCGACGCCCACAAGCGGTTTCGAAAAGTCACGCCGCGGATGGTGAGCGGTTCAAAAAGCTTGGCCATGGTTCTCCCTTGGAAGGTGCAATCGGTACTCACAGCCTAGCGAATATGACCGTAATACAGTCATATGCATCTTGGACCGCGACATGTGCCCACAAGGTAGTGACTAGGAAGCGTCGAGATCGGACGCGAGCATGGCGGTGAGTTGGTCGGCCACGGTGTCTGCGTCGTCGCCCTCAACGCTGAGCTCAATGGATGTCCCGTGTGCCACACCAAGCCCAAGCACCGAGAGGATGCTCGCGCCGTCCGCGGTGTCGCCGCTCGCTGTGGTGATGATCACGGTGTGACCCGTGGCAGCCACCGCCTGAACAAACAGGCTTGCGGGACGTGCGTGCAGCCCCACCCGGGAGCCGATGATGACCGTTCTCGTGGCCCGAGACACTAGCTGAACAGTCGAGAGAAGAAGCCGCGCTTTTTTGCTCCGTCGCCGGAAGCCGTGGCCGACGTGGCTGCCCCGGCGGTTACCGGGTCGACACTTGGCAGGGTGCCCGCGGAGAAGTCCGCCACGCAGGCGGCAAGGACGCTCGTCGCGTCGTTGAGTACCGTGCTCACACTCACGTGGACAAACGGCTTACCGGAGAAGCGGGCGATGTCTTTTACGTCGAGGTCGTTGGCAAACAGGCAGAAGTCGGCCGAGTCAATGATGGCCTGAGGCATGGCGGTCGAGCCGGCGGAACCCTGCGTTTCAACGGTGATGTCGTGTCCCAGTTTTTTTGCGGCCTGCTCGAGCGCCTCGGCAGCCATGTAGGTGTGGGCAATACCGGTGAGGCACGAGGTGACGGCCACAATCCTCACAGAGTGACTTCTTTCTTGATGATGTCGGCAATCACCTTTGCTGAATCGGCGTCACGAAGCATCTGGCGGAAGTCCTCATGTACGAGTTTGCGGGCGAGTGCGGCCAAGATGTGCAGGTGCGCATCGTCGGATCCGCTGGGAGCGCCAATGAGAAAGATGAGGTGGGCCGGGCCGTCGTGAGCGCCAAAGTCAACGCCCCGGTGGCTCGTGCCGATAGCCACGGTGGGGTGCGTGACGAACTCCGAGCGGGCGTGCGGAATGCCGATACCCCCGGGGAGTCCGGTGTCCATCTGAGACTCGCGCAGGCGCACGTCTTCGAGGTAACCCTCGATTTCGGTGACGCGACCGGCGGCGACCATGCGCTCGGCCAGCATGCGGGTGGCGGTCTCTTTCGTGTCGGCCTCAAGGCCCACGATGACCAACTCTGCCGTGGTCAGTGCGATTTTTCCGGTGGGCATGGGTTACTCCTCGCCTACGAGTTTACGACCCTCGTCGCCGAAGTTTGAACACGGCGTCGCGCGCACACAATAGGGTCGAACCATGGAACTCCGCGGATCGGGAATCGGCTCAGGCATTGCGGCTGGTGTTGTTCTGCGCATGCCGGAACCTCTCGCGCCGGCGTCGGACGCGCCACGCACGGGTGATGTCGAAACCGAGACGAGCCGCGTCGGGGCTGCTCTCGACCGTGTCGCCACGTGGTTGTCGCAACGGGGCGCTGCCGTGGGGGGAGAAGCGCAGGCAGTGCTCGAAGCCCAAGCTCTGATGGCGCGAGACCCCGCAGTCACGGCTGATATCAAGACGCGAATCGAAGCCGGTGACAACGCCGAGCGCGCGGCCTATCAGGCATTCGCGTCCTTTGCGCAGATTCTCGAAAGCATGGGCGGGTACATGGCGGAGCGGGCGGCTGATCTTGCCGATATTGCCCAGCGCGTCATTGCTGAGCTTCGAGGTGTGCCCGCGCCGGGTGTGCCCGAGTCGGACGCGCCATACATTCTTGTTGCCCACGACCTGGCGCCCGCAGACACCGCCCTGCTCGACTTTGCGAAGGTGCACGCGCTCGTGACTCGCGACGGTGGGCCCACGTCGCACACGGCGATTCTGGCGCGCGCCAAGTCGATTCCGGCCATCGTGGGGGTTGCGGGAGCGGACGACATCGTCAACGGCACCCTCATTGTGGTCGATGCGGGTGCGTCGACGGTCACGGTCGATGCCTCCCCGGAGCAGGTGGCAGGTGCCCTCGAGCGCCGCGCCGCGCTGCTGAATGCGTCGAGCGCTCCTCTGACCGAGGGCGCTCTCACTGACGGTTTTCGAGTCTCCCTGCTGGCCAACCTCGGCGCACCTGACGAAGCGGCCGCTGCGCTCGCCCTCGGCGCCGAGGGCGTGGGGCTTTTTCGCACCGAGTTCATGTTTCTCGATTCTGTCGCCGCCCCCTCAATCGACGCGCAGCAGGCGAAATACACCGAACTGCTTACTGCTTTCCCCGGTAAGAAGGTTGTGGTGCGCTGCCTCGATGCCGGCGCCGACAAGCCGCTGCGCTTTCTCACTCACACGCACGAAGACAATCCCGCACTCGGTCTGCGCGGTCTGCGTGCCCTGCGGGCGAACGAGAACATCCTGCGCGATCAGTTGACGGCCATGGCCAACGCACAAGCCGTGACGGAGGCCGAACTCTGGGTGATGGCTCCCATGGTGGCCGACGCTGAGGAGGCTGCCTACTTTGTGGGGTTGGCCAAGGAGCTGGGCATTCGCGTGGCCGGCGTGATGGCCGAGGTTCCCGCGCTCGCGCTCGTGGCAGATCAGGTCGTCGAGGTGGCCGACTTCGTCTCCATTGGCACGAACGACCTCACGCAGTACACCCTGGCGGCCGACCGCACGCTGGGCTCTGTTGCGTCGTATCACGACCCCTGGCATCCGGCCGTTCTGCGACTCATCAAAATGCTCAGCGACGCCGGGTCTGCCGCGGGGAAGCCGGTCGGGGTGTGTGGCGAAGCCGCAGCTGACCCCGACCTCGCCATCGTGCTCGTGGGTCTCGGGGTAACGTCACTGAGCATGGCGCCGTCGGCGCTGGCCGATGTGCGCGCCGCACTCCTGACCGTCACGCTCGACGAGGCAAGAGCACGAGCTTCCCGCGCGCTCACTGGCAGGTCGGCGGCTGAGTCGCGTCTCCTCGGCTCCCGCTAGTCGCCCTTCGTTGATTGAGTAGCCGACGGAGTCGGCGTATCGAAATCACGTGTGGATTGAGCAACGCTTCGCTGATTGAGTAGCCGAAGCAGTCGGCGAATCGAAATCACAATCACGTTTTGCGAAACCTCAGCTTCTTGCTCAATCGCGGGAGATCGTTGTACCTGCCTTCGATCAGCGACAGACGTTTTCTTCTGCTCCAACCTTGGATTTGTTTCTCGCGCGCAAAGGCATCGCCGACGTTGTCGAACTCCTCGGCAAAGACGAGCTCAACGGGTAGCCGTTGAGACGTGTAGCGCGCACCATGACCCGACGCATGCTCGGCGATGCGTCGCTCGAGCACGCGAGCAGACCCCACGTAGTAGCTGTCATCGGAGCAACGGAGAATGTAGACAAATGGCATGGCGACATTGTGTTCTGCCCGCCTCGAGAGGTGAGTGTGTCATGCACAAGATGGTTTCGATACGGCGACGAAGTCGCCTACTCAACCAACTACGGTTTCGATACGGCGACGATGTCGCCTACTCAACCAACTACGGTTTCGACACGGCGACGATGTCGCCTACTCAACCAACGGGGTTGAGCTAGTCGCCGGGAGTGGGCGGCAGGAATGTCCACGCGAGCCAACCGAGCACGGGAAGGATCACGCAGAAGGCCACGCCCACGGTTCCCACGATGACGCCGGCGAGAGCCCAGCGCACACCACGCCGCATGCTTATGAAGCTAAGCACGAGCCCCGAGATACTAAGGGCAACGCCCAGCCCCCAGCCAAACCCCGTAAACAGCGATGCCACACCCAGCACCAGCCCCAGGATTGCCATGAAACGGGCGTTGCGGGGAACATCGATGGATTTGTCGTCCATAGGCTGGGGCGTGGTCGGGCGTCTTCGGGCGGAGCCTGTGGGCGAGGAATCCATCGCTGTTTCGGTCTAGCGACGACCGCGCAGAATGGCCTGCTTGACGTCGGCAATAGCCTGCGTCACCTGAATGCCACGCGGGCACGCGTCGGTGCAGTTGAAGGTGGTGCGGCAGCGCCACACGCCCTCTTTGTCGTTGAGGATGTCGAGTCGCACTTTGGCGGCATCGTCGCGCGAGTCGAAGATGAACCGGTGCGCGGCCACGATGGCGGCCGGGCCGAAGTACTGGCCGTCGGTCCAGAACACGGGGCACGACGTGGTGCACGCGGCGCAGAGGATGCACTTCGTGGTGTCGTCGAAGATTTCACGGTTCGCGATCGACTGAATGCGCTCCTTGCCTTTTTCGGGCTTGGAATTGGCGATGAGGAACGGCTTGACCTCGCGGAAGGCCGCGAAGAAGGGCTCCATGTCGACGATCAGGTCTTTCTCGAGCGGAAGGCCTTTGATGGCTTCCACGTAGATGGGCTGCGTGATGTCGAGGTCTTTGATGAGCGTCTTGCACGCGAGGCGGTTGCGTCCGTTGATGCGCATGGCGTCTGAGCCGCAGATACCGTGGGCGCATGAGCGACGGAACGACAGCGTGCCGTCTTGTTCCCACTTGATCTTGTGTAGGGCATCGAGGACGCGGTCGGTTGAGTACACCTCAACATCGAACGACTGCCAGCGCGCTTCCTGGTCAACCTCAGGCTGAAAGCGGCGGATGTTGAGCGTGATGGTGAAGGCTTGAACGGCCGGCATTGCGGGTGTGGGAGTAACCATGATCTAGTACTTCCTCTCCATGGGCTGGTAGTTCGTGATAACGACCGGCTTCCAGTCGAGCTTGATGTGGTCACCCGCGTGCGACGACTCGGCGTCTCCCGTGAGGTACGCCATGGTGTGCACCATGTACTCCTTGTCGTTGCGGTCGGGGAAGTCGTCGCGCATGTGTCCGCCGCGGCTCTCTTTGCGATTGCGTGCGGAGTAGACCGTAACCTCGGCGAGGTCGAGCAGGAAGCCCAGCTCGATGGCTTCGAGGAGGTCGGTGTTGTACCGCTCGCCCTTGTCGTGAATCGAGATGTTTTTGTAGCGCTCGCGGAGTGCTTGAATGATGTCGGTCTGCTCTTTGAGCGAGTCTTCGGTGCGGAACACCTGAGCGTTGCGGTCCATGCTCTCCTGCAGTTCTTTGCGAATGGATGCCACGCGCTCGGTACCACTGGCGTTGCGCATCTGCTCAACGAGGGCGATAACGCCATCGGCAGGGTTTTTGGGCAGAACGGGCATCTTGGCCTTCTTGACGTACTCGGATGCGTAACGGCCGGCGCGCTTGCCGAACACGTTGATGTCGAGCAGCGAGTTGGTGCCGAGTCGGTTTGAGCCGTGCACCGATACGCACGCGCACTCGCCGGCCGCGTAGAGCCCGGGGATTACGGTGTCGTTGTCGGCCAGTACCTCTGCCTGGATGTTCGTGGGAATGCCACCCATGGCGTAGTGCGCAGTGGGCATCACGGGCACGGGCTCAAACACCGGGTCGATGCCGAGGTAGGTGCGCGCGAACTCGGTGATGTCGGGAAGCTTGGTTTCGAGTACCTCGGCACCGAGGTGCGTGCAGTCGAGAAGAACGTAGTCCTTGTTGGGGCCGGCGCCGCGTCCTTCAACAACCTCTTGCACCATGCAGCGCGAGATGATGTCGCGCGGTGCGAGGTCTTTGATGGTGGGGGCGTAGCGCTCCATGAAGCGCTCGCCGCTGGCGTTGCGCAGGATGGCGCCCTCACCACGAGCTCCCTCGGTGAGGAGGATGCCCAATCCAGCAAGACCGGTGGGGTGGAACTGGTAGAACTCCATGTCTTCGAGCGGGATGCCCTTACGCCACATGATGCCGACGCCGTCTCCCGTGAGGGTGTGCGCGTTGGAGGTGGTCTTGTAGATCTTGCCGAAACCGCCCGTGGCAAAAATGATCGCCTTGGACTGGAACACGTGAATGTTTCCTGTGGCCAACTCGTAGGCAACAACGCCCGAGGGAATCTTCTTGCCCTTCTCGGTGGTCATCACCACGTCGAGCACGTAGAACTCGTTGTAGAACTCGATGCCGTGCTTGACGCAGTTCTGAAACAGGGTCTGCAGAATCATGTGTCCGGTGCGGTCAGCGGCGTAGCACGCGCGACGAACGGGGGCCTTGCCGTGGTCGCGTGTGTGACCACCAAAGCGGCGCTGGTCAATCTTGCCCTCGGGCGTGCGGTTGAAGGGCAGGCCCATGTTCTCGAGGTCGATCACCGCGTCGATGGCCTCTCGGGCCAAAATCTCGGCGGCATCTTGGTCGACCAGGTAGTCGCCACCTTTGACGGTGTCGAACGTGTGCCACTCCCAACTGTCTTCCTCAACATTGGCGAGTGCAGCGGCCATACCGCCCTGCGCGGCACCCGTGTGCGACCGCGTGGGGTACAGCTTAGAGATGACGGCCGTTTTGGCGTTGGGGCCTGCCTCGATGGCGGCGCGCATACCTGCTCCACCGGCACCCACAATCACGATGTCGTATTCGTGGTAGTGAACGCCGTCGATGATTTTGGGTGTTGAGGTAGCTGTGCTCACGTTATGTCTTCCGGTTTCGGTAGATGGTGATGTGGGTTAGAGCGTCTCGCAGAATGACGGGAGGAGTTCGAGCTGGTCGGCGGGCACCACGGGGCAGGGGTCAAAGGTGGTGGCCACGAGCGTGCCGAGAATAATCAGGGACACAGCCGAGACGCCAATAAGGGTCTTGAGCGTGCCGCGCATGCCGCGGGTGGTGGCGTAGTCGTTGACGATGGTGCGCATGCCATTGGCACCGTGAATGAGTGCCAGCCACAGCATGGTCACGTCCCACACCTGCCAGAACGGGCTGGCCCACTTGCCGGCGACGAAAGCGAAGTCAATGCCCTTGACCCCCTCGCCGAGCACCATGTTGACGAAGAGGTGTCCGAGAATAAGTACCACGAGGATGACCCCTGAGACGCGCATGTAAATCCAGCCGGCCTTTTCCCAGTTGACGCCGCGGCGCGGGGTTCGGGCATAGGGTGACCGAGGAGTTTCGATGGTGGTCATCATGCCGGCACCTCCGAGAGAATCATGATGATCTGGCGGGGGACGAACGCGGCCATCAGCACGGCCCAGACACCGACTACCGTCCAGAACATGGCGCGCTGGTACTTCACGCCCTTGCGCCAGTAGTCGATGGCGATGATGCGCAGACCGTTCAGAGCATGAAAAAGGATGGCGCCTACGAGGGCGATTTCTCCCAGGCCCATGAGGGGCGTTTTATACGAGGCCATGATGGCGTTGTACGCCTCGGGGCTGACGCGAACAAGTGCCGTGTCGAGGATGTGAACCAACAGGAAGAAAAATATGGCGACACCGGTAATGCGGTGCAAGACCCACGACCACATACCCTCATGGCCGCGATAAAGCGTGCCACCGGGGCGAGTGATGGTTTTAGCGGCGCGAGGCGCAGTGGCTACTGACACAAGGGCCTTCCTTAACGTTTATCAATGAAATCCTGTGACAACACTACGCCGGTAGGCTTGCCCTGTGTCACCCACAGATGCTCCCCTATCGCACTTTCACGCCGTTATTCCGGCCGGCGGAATCGGCTCTCGCCTCTGGCCTCTTTCCCGTGCGGAAGCGCCAAAATTCCTGCACGATTTGGCGGGTACGGGCACCTCATTGTTGCGAGCCACCTGGGAGCGCCTAGCGCCACTCGCGGGTGACGGTCGAATCATGGTGGTCACCGGGCGTGCTCACCGCGCCGCCGTCGAACTGCAAATTCCCGAGCTGACCGACAACAATCTGGTGCTCGAAACCGAGCCGCGCGATTCATCCGCCGCAATCGGACTGGCTGCCGCAATTCTCGAGCGGCGCGAGCCCGGCGTCATCATCGGTTCGTTTGCCGCAGACCATGTGATTCGCGGAACGCGATTCTTTAACATGGCCGTGCGTGAGGCTGTGATCGCCGCCCAAACCGGCGTGATTGCGACCATCGGCATTCGTGCCACTGAACCCGCCATCGGATTTGGTTACATTCGGGCCACGCAATCGGCCAACATCGACGGAGCGGCCACCACCCTCACGGTGGACGAATTCGTCGAGAAACCAACTCAGGCCCTGGCAGAGACCTACCTCACGAGCGGTGACTACTTCTGGAACGCCGGCATGTTCATTGCGAAGGCGAGCGTGCTGCTGGACGAGCTAGCCGCCACCCAGCCAGAAATGCACGCGGGATTGATGGAGTTGGCCGATGCCTGGGACACCCCCGAACGTGGCCACGTGGTGGACCGCGTCTGGCCGGGCTTGACCAAGATTGCGCTCGACTACAGCGTGGCTGAGCCAGCTGCCGCAAAGGGGCGCTTGGTCGTCGTGCCAGGAGAGTTTGACTGGGACGACGTAGGAGACTTTGCCTCGATCGCCAAACTGCACTTGAGCGGCCACAAGACCGACCTCGCCATTCTGGGAGAAGGAGCGCGCGTTCTCTCTGACTCGGCAAACGGAATTGTGATGGCCGAATCGGGGCGCACTATCGCCCTGGTCGGCGTCACAGACATCGTGGTCGTCGACACACCGGATGCGCTCCTCGTGACAACCATCGCGCACGCCCAGCGCGTCAAGAACGTCGTCGATGCCCTGCGCCTCGCCGGCCGAGACGACGTGCTCTAATGACGGGAGAATCTTCCATGGAGTGGACCATTGACGGCGTCAACCTTCGCGACCTCCCCAAAGTTTCCCTGCACGATCACCTCGATGGCGGCATGCGTCCGGGCACCATCCTCGAACTGCTCGAGAGCGGCGGCATCGCCGTGCCCGAGTCGGTGGCCGTCTCGGGTGACATTCGCGCCATGACGTCCGACGAACTCGGGGCCTGGATCGCGACTCAGTCTGGATCGGGTTCGTTAGTTGACTACCTGAAGATTTTTGACCTTACGTGTGCCCTGCTGCAGACGGAGGAGGGTCTCGTGCGGGTGGCGCGCGAGGCCGTGCTAGACCTCGCGGCTGATGGAGTGGTCTACACCGAACTTCGCTGGGCTCCCGAACAACACATCCATGGCGGACTGTCGCTGGACGACACCGTCGCGTTCGTACAACAGGGCATCGAGCAGGGCATTCAGGACGCAGCTGCTCTGGGGCAAGAGATTCGCGCGGGACAGCTCATCACAGCCATGCGTCACGCCAATCGCTCGCTCGAGATTGCCGAGCTGGCTCTGCGGCACCGTAATGCCGGTGCCGTGGGCTTCGATATTGCGGGTGCCGAGCTTGGCTTTCCACCGTCGAACCACGCGCCGGCCTTTCGACTCTTGGCAGAGAACATGTTTCCCGCAACGATTCACGCGGGTGAGGCGGACGGCGTCTCAAGTATTGAGAGCGCCCTCGTTGGCGGTTATGCCCTTCGACTGGGTCACGGGGTGCGACTTGTTGAAGACATCACCGTTGAGGAGGTCGATGCGGATACCACCACGGTGAGCCTCGGTGATGTCGCGCGCTGGGTGCGGGATCGGGGTATCACGCTCGAGATGTGCCCCACGTCGAACATTCAGACCGGGGCCATCGCAGCCCGCGGCAGTCGCATGGAAGACCATCCGTTCGACCTGTTCTATCAGCTCGGCTTCTCGGTGACCGTGAGCGCAGACAACCGCACGGTCAGTGGAACAACACTGACGCGGGAGCTCGGGCTCCTCACCGAGGCCTTTGGTTACGGACTCGACGATCTCGAGGCATTCCAACTCAACGCCGCCGTTGCCGCGTTCTTACCGCTCGAAGACCGCGAAGAACTGGCTGAGATCGTGCACGAGGGCTTTGTGGACGCGGTTGCCAACGCGCGCGCGGGGGCTTAGGTCAGGAAGGCCGATCGTTCTCTCGGGGGCGTCATTCTTTCGGGGGCGTCAACTTTTCCGGCACTAGCGAACCAGCGACGCCAGCTCGGCCTCGATGTTGGACTGAGCGGCGAGAAGTGCCGGGAGCACGCTCTCGAGCGTTTCGCCGGGGGCTCCTGCCGCCGTGGTCGAGACGTTGATAGCGGCGACCACCCGCCCGGAGCCGTCGCGAACAGGCACAGCGAGCGACCGCAGCCCCATCTCAAGTTCCTGATCGACGAGGCTGAATCCGGCTTCCCGCACGCGTGACAACTCGGACATCAGCTCGGAAACTTCGGTTGTGGTGTGAGTCGTCAGGGAGCGTCGGTCACTCGCGCGCAGGATGCGCTCAGCTGCCGACGGATCGAGGTCCGCGAGCAGCACGCGACCCATCGACGTGACATAGGCGGGGAAGCGCGTTCCGACCGTGATCTGGACCCGCATAATTTTGCGCGATTCGACGCGGGCCACGTAGACGATGTCGTCGCCGTCGAGAACCGCCGCGCTTGCCGACTCGTGAACGGCCTGCGCCACGCGATCGAGGTGATCCACGACAATTTCCGGAAGGCCGAGGCTGGCCAGGTAGCTGTGTCCGAGGTCGAGCACGCGTGCGGTGAGGCGCCAGTGTTTTCCATCGGTGGTCGCGTAGCCCAAGGATGCGAGGGTCATCAGAAAACGTCGCGCGGTAGCCCGCGTGAGCCCCGTGGCCGCTGCGGCGTCTGTCAGTGTGAGCTGTGGCCGTTCCCGCGTGAACGCTCTGATTACCGCAAGACCGCGCTCGAGCGATTGAACGAATTCGCCGCTATCGCTCAAGTACGACCGCCAGTCCTTGACCCACGCCGATGCAAATCGCGGCAACACCGACGCCACCGCCGTTGGCCTCCAACCGTCGGGCGAGCTGACCAATGATGCGCGCACCGGATGCCCCCAGCGGGTGGCCAATGGCAATGGCGCCACCATCGACGTTGACCTTTTCGGGGTCGAGCCCCTCCCAGAGCTTGACGCACGAGAGTGCCTGAGCCGAAAATGCCTCATTGATTTCAACAAAGTCAACGTTGTCCCACGACTTACCGGCTCGCCCGAGCGCTTGGTTGGCAGCCTCGACGGGGGCTACGCCGAAGATGTTGGGGTCGTTGGCGGCCACGCCGCGACCCGTAATGCGCGCGAGGGGGTCGCCGAGGTTGGCCTTCTCGTTACCCAAGAGCAGAGCCGAGGCCCCATCGTTGAGGGGGCTCGAGTTACCGGCCGTGACAGTGCCACCCTTCTGTTGGAACGCCGGAGTCAGTTCAGCCAGCGAGGCAGCACTCGTGTCGGTGCGGATGCTCTCGTCCATGGCAATCTCGGCTCCGGGAACCTGAACGATTTGGTTGGCAAAGAACCCACCGGTCCACGACGCGGCGGCCCGCTCGTGCGAACGCGCGGCGAAGGCGTCTTGCGCCTCACGGGAGATCTCGAAGCGCTCGGCCAGAATCTCGGCCGATTGCCCGTTGTTGATAGTCCAGCGCTCATCCATCTTCTTGTTGACCATGCGCCACCCGAGGGTAGACGAGTGCAGTGTCTCGTTTCCCGCCGGATACGGCGCCTGCGGCTTGAGCAGGATCCAAGGTGCGCGGCTCATCGATTCGGCGCCACCCGCGATAGCCACGTTGATGTCGCCCACGGCAATGGCACGACTGGCCTGGATGGTGGCCTCCATGCTCGAACCGCAGAGTCGATTTACCGTGACACCGGGAATCGACGTGGGGTAGCCCGCTAGGAGCGCGGCCATTCGAGCCGCATTGCGGTTGTCCTCGCCCGCCTGGTTTGCAGCGCCATAGAAAACGTCGTCGATGGCGGAAACGTCGAGTGCGGGATTTCGGCGGACAATTTCGCTCAGCACTACCGCGCCCAGATCGTCGGGACGTTGGCCCGCGAGTCCCTTGCCGAAGCGGCCAAAGGGTGTTCGAACGTAATCGTAGATGTAGGTCTCAGTCATGGCTCTGCTTTCGTTACTGGGTGGCATCGATGAGATCGAGGTGGGTCATATCGCACAGGTCGGCCACGCTCACGTCGCCGTAGGTTTCGGTCACGCGCACGTTGCCCGTTCGGTCGAGATCGAAAATGGCGAGCTCGGTGTAGACGCGCGTGACGCAGCCGAGTCCGGTGACGGGGTAGCTGAGTTCGCGGACAAGTTTGGATGTGCCGGCCTTGGTCATGAGCTCCATGATGACAAAGACATCTTTGGCTCCCACGGCGAGATCCATGGCGCCGCCGACTGCGGGGATGGCTCCCGGCTCACCGGTGTGCCAGTTGGCCAAGTCACCGTTCTGGGAAACCTGGAACGCACCGAGCACCGCGATGTCGAGGTGGCCGCCGCGCATAATGGCAAACGAGTCGGCGTGGTGAAAGTAGGAGCATCCGGGAGATTCGGTTACCGCTATCTTGCCCGCGTTGAGCAGGTCGGTATCGATGTCGTCACCGTGCGCCTCAGGCCCCATTCCGAGCATGCCGTTCTCGGTGTGCAGGATGATCTCGTGTTCGGGATTCAGGTAGTTCGACACCTGGGTGGGGATGCCGATGCCAAGGTTGACCACGGCACCGGCCGGCACATCGCTGGCCACGCGCTCAGCCATTTGTGCGCGCGTTAGTTTTTCGGGGTGGCGGTGGCCGATGCTCACGAGTGCTCCTTGGGGTTGGTGCTGGCGACCTGGACCACCCGGTCGACAAAAATGCCGGGCGTCACCACGTTCTCCGGGTCGAGGTCACCGAGCTCGACAAGGTAGGGAACCTGCACAATCGTCGTGGTGGCCGCCATGGCCATGATCGGGCCGAAGTTGCGAGAGGTTTTGCGATAGAGAAGGTTGCCCCAGCGGTCTGCTTTGTGCGCCTTGATCAGGGCGTAGTCGGCTGTGATGGGGTACTCGAGCACGTAGTCGCGACCGTCGATGTGGCGCGTCTCTTTGCCATCGGCCAACGTGGTGCCGTAACCCGAGGGCGTGAAAAAGGCACCGATGCCGGCACCGGCAGCGCGAATGCGCTCCGCCAGGTTGCCCTGTGGCACAAGCTCCAGTTCAATCTCGCCCGCGTGGTACTTGGCGTCGAAGTGCCACGAATCGACCTGCCGGGGGAACGAGCAGATCACCTTCCGCACGGCGCCACTCTTGACGAGAAGTGCGAGCCCCTCGTCGGCGTTGCCCGCGTTGTTATTCACGATGGTGAGCCCGGAAAGCTTGCGGCGCAGGAGACCGTTGATCAGGTCAATCGGCTGCCCGGCTAAACCGAACCCGCCAATCATGATGGTTGCTCCGTCCGGGATGTCGGCGAGAACTTCGTCGACGGAGTCGCGGAACTTGTTGATCACTCGGGCCCTCACAATTGTTCGCATGCCGAACATACGTTCGATTTATGAACAATCTATCGCACCAAGAGCAACTCTGTCAGCACGGATTTTGCCCACGCTATGCCGGGCTCGCTAGCTGTCTGAGAAAAGTGCGCGGACATCCGAATCAATCCGCTCTAGGGCCTCGGGCGAGGTTGCGTCGACGTAAACCTTCAGCTTTTCCTCGGTGCCACTCGGGCGCAGCATCACGCGCGAGCCGTCGGCCAGATGCCAGGCCAGCAGATTGGTGGCCGGCAGGCGGTTGACACCGCGGGCAAAATCGTCGACGGCAACGACGGCTGATCCCCCGATGGACGCCGGAGCCGACTTTCTGAGGATGGTCATTTTCTCGTCAATTCGAGCGGCGTCAGTGCGCATGGACAGTTGCGAGCTCACAAAAGCGCCGTGGGCCGCAGTGAGTTCAGAGACCTTTTCCAGCAGGGTGAGACCGGAAGCGTGCAGGTCACTCACCAGGGCCAAAACTGCCAATCCCGCAGAAATACCGTCTTTGTCGTGCAACGTTTCGGGGTTGACAAGGTATCCGAGAGCCTCCTCGAATCCGAAGATGAGCTGAGGCACGCGCGCGATCCATTTGAACCCGGAGAGTGTTCGCACAACCGGGTAACCGAATGACTTCCCCAGCGATTCCATCGCGGGAGTCGACACCACGCTGCAGGCGAGTGAGCCCTCGGTGCGACCGGCTCGCGACGCCCGGTCGCATGCCCACCAGGCCAGCGTTAGCCCAACCTCGTTCCCGGTCAGGCGGCGGAACTCTGGTGCCCCACCCGTTGTGCTGGGCACGGGCACGCCCACAGCAAGACGGTCGGCGTCCGGGTCGTGGGCGAGCACAAGCTCGGCACCGATTTCGTGTGCCAGGGCGAACGCACGATCGAGGGCACCCGGCTCTTCCGGATTGGGGATGGCTGCCGTGGGAAACGAGCCATCCGGTTCGTCCTGCTCCGTGACCGGAATGGGGAGCGCAAACCCCGCTTGACGAAGCACGCGACGAAAGGTTTCGCCTCCCACTCCGTGCAGTGCGGTGTAGGCCACCCGCGGGCGAAAGAGAGGTTCGGGAACGAGAGCTGCCGTGCGGGCAACGTAGGCGTCGATGATGTCACGCGGCGCGTGTTCCACGTCTCCGCGGGGCAGAGCAGTGATGGGCGTGGTTTTGGCAACGACGTCAATTCGTCTGGCTATCTCCCCATCAACCGGTGACGTAATTTGGGCACCCCGGTGCACTCCGCCGAGGTATACCTTGTATCCGTTATCTCCCACCGGGTTGTGGCTCGCCGTAATCATGACCCCGGCATCGGCGTCGAGCTCCCGCACGGCGAAAGCCAAAATCGGAGTCGGCACGGGGCCGGGAAGCAACACAGCGCGCACCTGGGCACCCGCCATAATCTCCGCCGTATCGCGGGCAAAGACGTCCGAGTTTGCCCGGGCATCAAAACCGATGACGACCACGGGCATGTCTGAGCTGCGCCGCGTCGTGTGAATCGCCGACGGGCCGGTGATCGAGGCGCCGGCATCGCGGAGGTACTGGGCCAGAGCCGCCGCGGTTTGCGCCACCACGACACGGTTCATGCGTGCCGGGCCCGCTCCGAGGCGCGCCCTCAGGCCGGAAGTTCCAAACGAGAGACGACTTCCAAAGGCGGCGTGAAGTTTCTCGACAGCGTACCGATCGCCCGCCTCAGCACGAGCGGTCAGCACGGTCGTTTCGGCCCGTGTGCTCGGATCGGGGTCCATCTCGGCCCACGCGCGCGCTTG
>JAIOXH010000025.1 GCA_021741765.1 Aurantimicrobium sp.
CTCTTCGCGTCGTATTCGGCGGTCGTGGCAATGGCGGCAACGTCAGATCCGTGTCCCGTTTCGGGCATCGCATAGATGCCGGGGAGCTTGAGCGACATGGCGTCGGCCAGCCAACGCTTGTGGTGCACAGCCGTGCCGAGGTGCATGATGGCCGCACCGAAGAGACCCCACTGCACGCCGCTCTTGATTTGCAACGACGGGTCTGCGGCAACCAGCTCTTCAAACGCGGCGAGGTTTCCCCCGTGGTCGGCGAGCCCGCCATACTCGGGCGGGAACGCGAGTTTCACATGCCCGTTCTTCACCATTATCTTGAGCTGTCCCAGCACGCGTTCGCGATGCTCTTCCTTGCTGAGTCCCAGCACGCCCTGCATCGCCGGATCTGCGGCAAGCGCTCGCGAGGCAAGCCGAATGTCGGCCCAACGGCCCATGAGCTGCCGGCCCAGAGCTGCGACATCAACGCTCGGAGAGGCCCCGCCGAGCAGATCGGGTGCGGGAGCGGATTTTCTCTTGACCTGGACCATGTTCATCCTTAATCACGAATGGCTTTCACCCTGAGTCAACGGGCTTGTGATAAGCCTATGCTCAATATCATGCTCTCTGTAGTCCTCGGATTTATCGGCGCCCTGGTGGTGGGAGCGACAGATTTCTTTGGCGGTCTCGGCGCCAAACACCTAGGGTCGCTTCGCGTGACGTGGCTTTCCATGCCGGTCGGAGTCATCGGCTTCGCGGGATATTTCGTCGCCACGGGAGGCGATTGGGGGCAGCAGGCAACACCCGACGCGCTCGTATTGGGCGCCCTTTCCGGACTCTTTCTCGCTGTGGCAATGGTGTTCCTCTTTGCCAGCTTGGCGATTGGGCCAATGAGCATTCTGTCTCCGCTGGGCGCTTTGGTCGCAGCCCTCGTCCCCGTCATCTGGGATTTTGCGAGCGGGACCCAGCTATCGGTGATCGACTACGTTGCTTTGGGAATTGCACTGGTGGCCGTTGTCCTGATTGCGATTATTCGTGAAGAGAATGCGCGCCGGCCGGGAATCCGCGGGATTCTCTTCGCCGTGATTTCCGGCGCACTCATTGGGGGATACCTCATCGTGCTCTCCCTGACGCCCGATACGAGCGGAGTTGTGCCCTTCATTGCGAGTCGTTCGGCTGGCGCTGTCGTCTTGTCTGTGTTTGTTGGTTTTTCAGCTCTCTGGTTCTGGGCGCGCACTCGTCGGCCAGCTCAGGCGTCGGGCTCTGACATCAATTCGGGCGACAGCGGAAGACTCAACTGGCGCCTTGGCATCTGGTTCGCCGTTGCCGCGGGGCTCTCTCAGGCCTTTGGAGACATCCTGATACTCGCTGCGCTACGCAGTGGAGAATTGGCCATAGTTTCAGTCGTAGTCGCCATGTATCCCGCCGGCACGATTCTCCTCGCCACCCTTATTCTCAAAGAACGTCTCTCTCTGGTGCAGGGCCTAGGTTTGGTGCTCGCGCTCGGTGCCGTGGCCATGCTGGCGCTGGGCTAAACCGCCCCCGAGACAACCGCGGTTGCGTCGCCTATTCGGTGACGACCGGCACGTCGTAGAGACCCGCCGTCTTACGAGGAAGTGTGAAGACGAGGCCGAACGCCACGACGGTCAATAGCGCGCTCATGGCCATGGCCCACGCGGCACTATTGCCGAATGCATCGGCGACATCCGTGGGGGTCGGTGGGGTTCCCGAAATGCTGAGCGTGCCAAACAGAATTGTTCCAATCACGGCCACCCCGACCGCTGTGCCCACACGCTGCATGGTGTTGATAACACCACTGCCCGCGCCGGCATCCTTGGCGTCCACGCTCGCAATGATGAACTGAATGTTGGGGGCCAAGAACAGTCCGTTACCGATTCCTCCGATGAGCGTAGGGGCGAGGAGCATCCAGGCGGTGAGCTCGTGTCCGGGGACCACGTCAAAGATGAGCCACACAACAACCAGACTGACGGCCATCGCTCCCGATCCAATCAGCAGAACGGTCCTGCCCAGACGGGCCGCCAACCTACTGCTCTGCGTCGAACCCACAATGGTTCCCAGAGCGAAGGGCAGCGAGACGAGTCCCGCTTCGAGCGGCGTGTGGCCGAGTCCCACCTGCCACAAAATAGACAGCGTAAAGAAGATGCTGACAAAGCCAGCAAAGTAAACCAGAGCGAGAATGGTTCCGGCCGCAAAGCTCGCGTGACGATAAAGATGCGGCGGAACCAGCGGTGACTTCTCGCGACGCTCGACGCGGAGTTCCCACAGTGCGAACAAGAAAAGAAGGACGAGTCCACCGGCTAGCGAGAGCCACGTCCAGATCGGCCAATCCTCCTGTTGTCCCTCAATGAGAGGAACGAGAACGGCCGTCAGTCCGCCGGCGAGCAGCACCACGCCAAACCAGTCCAGGGTGGCGTTGCGGGCCAGCTTATCTTCGTGGGCCGGCAGAACAATGATGGCCGCCACGACTGTGGCGAGTCCAATGGGCAGGTTGACAAAGAAGATCCAGCGCCACCCCTCCGCCTCGCCAAAGGCTTGGATGAGAAGGCCGCCCGTGATGAGGCCCAGTGCCGATGAGAAACCCACGACGGCGCCCAGGATGGCAAACGCGCGCCCACGTGCGCGACCCGAAAAGAGCAGCTGAATGAATGAGCCCACGGCCGGTGCAAAAATGCCGCCGGCCAGTCCCTGAACCACCCGCCAGACGATGATCTGAATGTCATTCGCGGCGAAGCCGCAGGCCACACTCGCGATGGTAAAGAGTGCGACACCCGTAATGAAGACCCACTTGTGCCCGTACTTGTCGCCAATGCGGCCGGCCGGAATAAGCGCGATTCCGAAGGAGAGGGCGTAGCCCGAAACAATCCAACTGAGCGTGGCCTCACCGGTGTTCAAGCTGTCACGAATGCTGGGCAACGCCACGTTGACAATGGTGGCGTCGAGCAACGCAATAAACAATCCCGCGAGCAGAACGACGAGGGCGAACCAAGACTTGCGGGGAACAGTTTTGGGAGTCATGAGTGCTTTCGTGAGGGCCGTGCGGACAGAACTGTTGTGACTAACGAACGAGCATGTCCCGAGATTCCCCCTCAGAAGAAGTTGCCGGCTCGAAGCCGGCCACTCCCTAGCCGAGCAGATTGACGATGGCGTCGTCACCCGGGCGCACAGCCACGGCCGGAGCCGTAATTCCTGCGCGCTCCAACAACTCGTTCATGCGGCGCTGACGCGCCTTGGGAATGAGCGTGACAACGGTGCCCTCGCGTCCCGCACGACCGGTACGGCCGGCACGGTGCATGTACGACTTGTAGTCGTCTGGCGGATCTGCCTGAACAACGAGGTCCACATCGTCGACGTGGATTCCGCGCGCAGCGACGTCGGTGGCCACGAGAACGTGGACGCGACCGCTGCTCAGGCGTTCGAGGTTGCGCGTGCGCTTGGCCTGATTGAGGTCACCGTGCAGGCTCGTTGCGGGTACGCCGCGATCGTCGAGACCGTCGGCCAGCATGTCGGCAAATGCCCGGGTGCGTGTGAACACGAGCACCTTGTCGGAGTGGGCAGCCAGCTCGGCAATGATCTCGACCTTGTCGCGCGATTCCACCGTGAACACCTTGTGATCGATGGTGGCCGAGTCCTGGTCTTCACCGGACACCTCGTAGATGCCCGGATCGTTGAGGAACTCCTTAACGATGGTGGATACCCCGGAGTCGAGTGTTGCCGAAAACAGCAGGCGCTGGCCGTCGGGGTCGGTCTGACGCAGAATGCGCTGGACCGGCTCGAGGAACCCGAGGTCGCACATGTGATCGGCCTCATCGAGCACCGTGATGCTGATGTGTGAGAGGTCAATCATGCGCTGCTCAACCAGGTCTTCGAGACGGCCGGGCGTGGCAATGATGATGTCAACGCCCTTCCGCAGACTCAGAACCTGCTTGTGCTGAGGAACGCCGCCGTAGATGGTGGTGGTGAACAGACCCACCGAGCGAGCAATCGGCTGAACCGTTCGGTCGATCTGCATGGCCAGCTCGCGCGTGGGCGCCATGATGAGCGCGCGGGCGGGACGACCCTGCTTGCGGCCGGTGGGACCGTCGGCGAGCAGTCGCTCAACGAGAGGTGCGCCAAACGCAATGGTCTTACCCGATCCGGTGCGACCGCGACCGAGAACGTCGCGACCGGTCAGGATGATGGGGATGGTGGCAGCCTGAATAGGGAACGGGCTAGCCGCACCGAGCTGGGCCAACTGGCGGCAGATGTTGTCACCGAGGCCGAGGTCGCCAAACGAAATGCCGTCCATGTCTTCGGGGGCAACAACGGCAGCGTCGAGACGGTCGAGCACGACATCCTCGGGGGGCGTGAACCCGCCCGAGCGCTGGTCGCGGTCATCGCGGCCACGGGGGCGCGCGTCACGGTCATCGCGGAATCGGTCGGTGCGCGGCCGGTCTGTTCGCGGTCGATCGTCGCGGTTGAAACGTGAGGAGCCGCGATCGTCACGCCCACGGTCGTCACGATCGGTTCGGGCCGCGGGACGTCGATCATCACGGTCGGTGCGAGCCGCGGGACGGCGGTCATCACGTGAGCGTTGTGTGCGCGGTCGGTCGTCGCGAGCGCGGAACGGACGCTCTGCGCCGTCACGTCCGCGATAGTCGTGGGGTTCGCGGTTCTCGATGGCACGGTCGCGGGTCTCCCGACGATCGCCAAACTCCGCAGCGCGGCGCTCCGCGCGGGGGCCACCGGGGGCGCGAGTGTCGCGTTCTGCGCGTCCTGTGCGGGGTCCGCGAGCGTCGTCGGCACGGAAGGTGCGAGCGGGTCGCTCGTCACGATCGAACCGCGACAGTCCCCGCTCGTCACGGCCACGGTCATCGCGGCCATGGTCATCGCGAGCACGGTCGTCACGCGAACCAGCGAAACCGCCAGCCTTGGGGGCGCGTCGCGCTGGTGCGCCGGCAGATGATCCGCCACGCGTGGCAGCCTTGGGGCCGCCCGAGCGAGCGCCAAAGCGAGACGCTCCACGCTCGCCAGAATCTGCTGAGTCAGGGGTTCCGGCGCCGGCCGACTTGTGTCGGGGCTTCGTCTTTTTGGGCGCGAACCGCGGGTCGTAGTTTTTAGGCGCGCGAGCACCCGTGGAAGATTTGGGCATGACGAACTACTTTCGTATGAATATGCGATGCGTGTTTCTGCTGCGAAACAGTGGCTACTTTCTCGGCCAACCTGACTCACACAAAACCGCTAAACGCACGGGCGTCATGCAACCGACTTAGCAGAGTCTACCCGAAAAGCAGATTCGCCCCCACCACGGATAGCGGAGGCGAATCTTGACGGTGACGCTGGCCCAGTTCAGGCCAGAAAAACCGCGGTGGTTAGTCGGTCATCGGGGCCGGAATTCCCGCTGTGGCCGCCTTGGCTGTCTTGGCCCGCTTGCCCGAGCCCGCACGCTTCGCTATGCGCTTTTCCCGGCGACGCTCGCGAGCGCCCTCGACCAGGTTGTACAGCACGGGCAGAACCACGAGCGTGAGCACGGTGGACGAAATGAGTCCGCCGATAACCACGATGGCCAGCGGTTGCGAGATAAAGCCTCCCGAACCCGTGAGCCCGAGGGCCAAGGGCAGGAGAGCGAATACGGTCGCCAGCGCCGTCATGAGAATCGGGCGAAGCCTGCGGCCCGCTCCCTCAATGAGGGCCTCCCGAACGGGGAGTCCCTTGCGCCGGTACTGGTTGACCAGGTCGATGAGAACGATGGCGTTGGTCACCACGATTCCCACGAGCATGAGCACGCCGATCAGCGACGCAACACCGAGAGGAACGCCGGACACCACCTGGAGCAAAATCGCTCCCGTGGCGGCGAAAGGAATCGACACCAGGAGCAACAGAGGCTGGAGCAACGATCGGAATGTTGCCACCATGATCACGTAGACCACCAGAATCGCGGCGAGCAGAGCGAGGCCCAGCTGAGTGAATGCGGTCTGCTGGTCTGAGGTCGCCCCGCCAACGGTCGCGGCCGCGCCGGCCGGAAGGTCAATCTTGGCGAGCGCCTGAGTCACTGCCGCGCTGGCAGTTCCGAGGTCGGCGCTGTTGGGTGTCACCGTGACCGTGGCACTGCGCTGACCCTTGACCGTGGTGACAGTGGTGGGACCATCGGCCAGGCCAACGGTTGCCAAAGTGTCGAGGCGAACCGGTCCACGCGCCGTGGGGATCTCGAGCGCTTGCAGTTCAGCAAGGGTTGCCGGCGGGGCATCGTAGGCGATGTAAACGTTGAGAAGCGATCCGTCGATTTCCACGGTGCCCACCGAGCCGGGACGCGTTTGTGCCGAGACCATGGCGGCCAGGGCTACCTCGCTGTATCCGGCAGCGGCTGCCTTCTCGCGATCTACCGAGACAGAGATGAACGGCCGAGACGCACTGAGGTTGGTTGCCACCTGCTTGACAGCGGACACGTCGCGCATCGCACTGGCTACCGTTTCTGTGGCCTCGGTGAGCTTCTCGGCAGAGGGTGCCGTAATCCTCAGCGAGATGTCGGAGCTACCCCCGAAACCACTGCTGGACGCAATAGTGACCGTATCGATGGCAACGACCTTGGCAATATTGGTTCGCGCATCTGCCTGAACGAGTTCCTGGTCGGCTGATGAGTCGGTGGTCACCGAATACGTGATCTTGGTATCGCCACCGCCCACAAAGGCGTCGCGGAGCGCATTGCCACTCGAGCCCACCGATGCCTGAACAATCGTGACGCCGGGAGTATCGGCCAGAGCCTGCTGAACCTTGACGGACTGTGCGTCCTGGGCTGCAAGCGAGGAGCCCGCAGGAATCTCTTGCGTGACCGTGAAGGTATTCTGCCCTGACGAGCCCAGGAAGTTCGTCTGCATGAACGGCACCAGGGCCACGGTTCCACCCAGAACGGCGATGGCGAGCACCACGGTGAGGGCGCTGTACTTGAGTGTCCAATTGAGGATGGGCTGATACCCGCGGCGCAGCAGGCCGGGCTTCTCTTCGCCCGAAGCTTGCTCGGCAGCGATCTGCTTGGCCTCGGCCGAGTCGCTGAGCCCCTTGCGAGCCAGCCGCTTGAGCTTCCATTCGCCGGTGGGGCGTAGGAACCAGTACGCGAGCACGGGAACTATGGTGAGAGACACCAAGAGCGAAGCCACGAGGGCAATGGTGATGGTGAGGGCGAACGGTCGGAACAGTTCGCCCGTCACGCCGCTCACAAAAGCAATAGGCAGGAACACGGCCACGGTTGTTGCGGTTGACGCGGTCACCGCACCGGCGACCTCGCGCACGGCGTCGACGATGACCTTCTCTTTGTCGACTCCGGGAACGAGACGACGCTTGATGTTCTCGATAACCACAATCGAGTCGTCAACCACGCGACCAATGGCGATCGTGAGTGCGCCGAGCGTGAGGATATTGAGCGTGTAGTTGGCAGACTGGAGGCCGATGAAGGTAATGAGAACCGACGTGGGAATGGAGATGGCGGTCACGATGGTTGATCTCACCGACATCAGGAAAATCAGAATGATGATGACCGCGAAGATCAGACCGAGCAGGCCCTCTTGAGTCAGCGACTCGATGGACTTCTCAATGAAAGGAGCCTGATCAAATACAACCGTGAAGGTGGCGTTATTGCCCAATGACGTTTCCAGCTCGGGCAAGAGAGCATTGACTGCCTTTGACACATCGACCGTGTTTGCCGTCGGCAACTTAGTGATTGCCAGAGAGAGCGCAGGCTTTCCGTTGACGCGCGAGATGGTTGTCTGCGGATCAGTTCCCAACGAAACTGTTGCCACTTCGCCGATGGTCTTGATGCCCGCCGGAGTGGATACGGCAATCGGCAGAGCCGATATGGCCTCGATGCTCGTGAGGCGCTCGCCAATCTGGATTGACAGAGTCGTGTCGTTCTCGGTGATCTGACCGCCGGGGATCAGGAGTCCGTTGTTGTCGAGTGTGGTCTTGAGGTCGCCAATGCTGATGCCGTCTGCCTGCATGGTCGCGAGGTCGGGGGTAATCACCACACGTTGCTTGGGTGCACCAATCAGTTCGACGTTGCGAACACCCGAGAGATCCTTGATCTTCTGAACAGTGGAGTTACGCAGGTCGTTGGCAAGCGTGAGGTCGTCAACATCGGCGGAGACGGCCACCTGCATGATGGGGAAATCGCCCAGAGACCCGCTAATAACCTGCGGGTCGACGCCATCGGGCAGTTGCGACTTGATGCGGCTGATGGCTTGGTTAATCTTCTGCTCGCTGAGCAGCAGGTCGGTGCCGTAGACGAACGAGACCGAAATGAGGCTGAGGTTGGTGCTCGAGGTGGCCGTGGTGTTATCGACATTGGGCACGCCCGCAATGGCGGCCTCAAGAATTGAGGAGACGTCCTGATTCACCACATCGGGAGCGGCCCCAGGGTAGGTGGACAGCACGGCCAGCTGGGGGAACTGAATCGACGGAGCGAGCTCTTGTTTGAGGCCCGAGAGAGCGAGCCCGCCAAACACGGCGACGATGACGGTGATGAGGGCGATGAGGGCGCGGTTGCGCATGCTGGCCTTGGCAAGAAGAAACATGGGCTGAGTCTGACAGGTTGCCGAGAGTTGAAAATGTGATTTCTCTGAGAGAGGAAAAGGTCAGTCGTTTGGTCACGTCGCTCGCGAGGAGTAATGTCACTCCTCGTGAGCCCACAGAAGAAGGACGCTGCGCCCGACGAGATAAAGTCGGCCAAGAACTTCATCATCGGTGACCCCCTGCCCACCAAACAGCTCTCCGGAGAGCTGCTGCCCAAGAAGATTGCGCTGCCCATTTTTGCGAGCGACGCTCTGTCTTCCGTTGCTTACGCCCCACAGGAAATCGTCCTGATTCTTCTCATCGGGGGATTGTCGTTTCTGAGTTTCGCCCCGTGGATTGCCGCCTGCGTCATTGTGCTCATGATTGTGGTGGTGCTGAGCTATCGTCAGCTGATCAGGGCGTACCCGTCGGGTGGTGGCGACTACGAAGTGGCCCACAAGAACCTCGGCGAGAAAGCCGGAGTCGTCGTGGCTTCGGCCCTGCTCGTTGACTATGTGATGACGGTTGCCGTTTCGGTGGCCGCTGGTGTGGACAACATTATTTCGGCCCTGCCATTTCTCAACCCGTGGCGCGTCTGGTTGGCGGTCGGCTTCGTCGTCATTTTGGCCGCCATGAACCTGCGCGGCATTCGCGAGTCCGGCAAGGCCTTTGCCATCCCCACGTATCTCTTCATCGGCAGCGTCGTACTCATGATCGTGGTGGGCCTCGTTCGCACCGTGATGGGTGACGCGCCGGTTGCCGAAACCGCCAACTATACGGTTCAAGGCGAAAACATTGCTCAGGCCGCCATCCTGCTCCTGCTGCTGAGAGCGTTTGCCAGCGGTTGTTCTGCGTTGACCGGCGTGGAGGCAATTGCCAACGGTGTGCCCGCGTTCCGCGCACCCAAGGTCAACAACGCCCGAACGACACTGTTGATGATGGGCGGAATCGCGATCACGCTTTTTGCCGGTCTGGTCACGATGGCCCTGATCTCTGGGGTCAAGTACGCGGAAGACGCGTGTCACCTGATCGGCTTTGCTAATTGCGAGACCGCGCCGCAACGATCGCTCATCGCTCAGATTGCGGCGGCTACGTTCGGCAACAACTCCATCCTCTTCTTCGTGGTGCAGGCAGGAACCGCGCTCATTCTCCTGCTGGCCGCAAATACGGCCTTCAATGGCTTCCCCCTGCTGGGCGGCGTTTTGGCTCGCGACGGCTACGCCCCGAAGGCACTGGAAAACCGGGGCGACCGGCTCATTTACTCAAACGGCGTCATCGCACTCGCACTTGTTGCTATCGGTATTCTGGTCGCCTTCCAAGCGAACCTCACCACCCTCATTCAGCTCTACATCATCGGGGTGTTTCTCTCGTTCACGCTGGGGCAATCCGGAATGGTTCGACACTGGATTCGCCTACTGCGAACGAAGCCGGAAAAAACGAGAAGCATCAAGGCGAGCCTGGCCATCAACATCATTGGTGCGGTTTTCACTCTGACGGTGCTGATCGTGGTGACAATCACGAAGTTCACGCACGGTGCTTACCTCGTGTTTATCGCCATGCCCATCCTGTACTTCCTCATGATTGGCGTGAACCGGTACTACCGCGACGTGACTCGCGAAGTTGCCGTGGACGCCGAGACGACGTTCGGCGCGAAAGGCGACCACGCCATCGTGCTCGTGGGCAAGATGCAAAAACCTGCCCTCAAGGCACTCGACTACGCCATATCGGGAAGACACGACAGCCTTGAGGCGGTGCACATTTCGGTCAGCGAGATGGCAACGGCCCAGCTCGAGCTGGATTGGATTCGCTGGAACATCCACGTTCCCCTTCGAATCATCAGTTCGCCCTATCGCGATCTTTCGTGGCCGCTTATTGAGCACATCCGCAAGCACCAGAAGGAGCACGGTAGCGAGATTGTGACGATCTACCTGCCCCAGTACATTGTGGGGCACTGGTGGGAGCATCTGCTGCACAACCACCGCGCCAACCGCATGCGCAACAAGCTCATGATGCAGAAGGGTGTGTCCATTGCGCTTGTCCCGTGGCTACTCGACTCGTCGACGCTGGTTTACGGTCGCCGATCTCGCGTGGTCGCGGGAGACGCCCGTCGTGGCGAGCCGCGCACTCCCCCGGTGCGCTCGCATCTGACACCGGAGACGGTGGAGGTTTCCTCCAAACGTCGACGCCGACGCTCGAGCAACCCCAAGGGCTAAACCGTGTGGCGTAGCCTCCTGGCCGTGGCCGTTGGCGGTTCAATCGGCACGGGTGCACGATGGGGCGTTGACACGCTCCTGCCCAACGCCACGCCCGGAACGCTCGGGGTCTCCACCGTTGTGGTGAACGTGTTCGGCTCGTTTGTGCTCGGACTGCTCGTTGCCGCGGTGTGGCCGCGCCCGGGAGTGCCCTTCTGGCTCAAAGCGGGCCTGGGCACGGGCGTTCTGGGGTCGTTCACCACGTTTAGCGCGGTGACGCTCAACGTGGTGGCCGGGGCTGTCGAGGCGAACCTTCTCGTCGTTGTCGGCGCGGTGCTGCTCTCGACCGTCTTCGGGCTGCTCGCCGCCTGGGGCGGCCTGTCGCTCGGCCCGAAACTCTTTCGTCTGCGCGCGTCACCTTCGCCCACAATCCCGGATGGTGGGGTTGACCTGTGAGCGCGGTCCAGGCACTCATCCTCGTCCTTCTCTCCGGGGCTGCCGGAGCGCTTCTGCGCTTCGGTCTCTCCCGCGCGCTCCCCGTTGCTGCACGTCCGCTGAACGTTCCGCGCGCGGTGCTCATCGTCAACGTGGTCGGTAGTTTCCTGGCCGGGGTGGCGCTTGCCCTCACGCAGACCGAGACCATTCCTGCGGTGGCTGGCGTGATGATTATCACCGGACTGTGCGGAGGGCTCACCACTTTTAGCACTTTTGCTGTGGAGAGCGTGGAACTCGTCATGCAGGGCAAGGTACGGGTGGCCGCCCGATCGCTGGCCCTCAACTTTGTTCTGGGCGTGGGAGCGGCGGCCCTGGGGTACCTCCCCACACTGGTATTCGCCTTCTAGCACTGCGCCCGAGCGCCCGTGTTAGACTTTTTTCAGTTTTTGAGATTGGGTTTACGCGCCGAATAGCATTCGGCGCGTCTCACGTAAAAGGGGCACCCTCATGGGTCGTGGCCGGCAAAAAGCGAAGCACACCAAGGTGGCACGCGAGCTGAAGTACTTCAGCCCTGACACCAACCTGTCTGCGCTCGAAGAAGAGCTTGTCAAAACGCAAGACGCCAAGCTTGAAGAGAATCTCGCTAAGTGGGCTGACGTCGCAAGCGACGAGTCCGACAACAACGCCGAGAAGGCCTAGCCTGCGGGCTCAGCGTTTTTTAGGGCTCTCCGGGGTCGACGGTTTTCTTGCGGAGGACTTTTTTGCCCCGGCCTTTGCCTGAGCACTGGCAACAGCGGTGCGCGACCTCACGGTCGTTGCCGCCTTCTTCGCCGTCGCTGCGGTTTTGGAACCAGCCTTTTTCGCTGCTGCCAGGGTTTTCGAGCCAGCCTTCTTGACGACGGCAGAGACCTTGCTTGCCATCTTCTTGATTGCGGGGGACGCCTGTGCGCCCACGCGGGCGGCGGCCTTCTTACTGGCGGTCGTTACCCGGCTCTCGTTGGTCGCACGGCGAGCCAAAACAGCCCAGGTCTCTGCGGCCGTATAGGCCTCGAGGGCCATCCAATAAACACCCAGACCGCTGACAATCGTGACCAGCAAGATACCCACCCAACCGGTGAGGATAAAGGGCAGCAGCGTACCGATGAACGACGTCTTACCCTCAGCCAGCAGGATGCCGGTGAGCAAAGAGCCCACCCCTAGTGTCGTTGAGATACTCATGATGACTATCCAGCGCCAGGCGTCTCGCCCACGCGAGCGCAGGAGAAGCCACTGAGCAATGGGAACAATCAAAATGACCACGAGGATGGCCACGATGATGCCGACCAAAACAACCGGGTTTGACCAGTCCGGTTCTCCAAAAGATCCGGGTAAAAGTGCCGCTATCCAAGCGACGCCCATGGCGAGTGTGGTCACGATGATCCAGCGCCACGCGGGCACGCGCAGTGGCCCCCGCCGGAGGGCCACGACTTCGCCAATGCCGAGCACGAGGCCTTGAAAGAGCCCCGTCGCGACGAGGCCCATGAACTGGCGTGATCCGTCCCAGCCCTCGGTCACGGCAAAGGCCATGACGACCGCGGGCGGAATAAACCCCGCGGAAGCGGCCACTACAACCAGTGACAGCCACCACCAGAGGGAGCGAAGCGGTGTGCGACGAGCCAGTTTTTTTGCGGCCGAAGCTGCGGTCGAAGCTGCGGTCCGGGTGCGCCGAGAGAAGAGCTTCTTGCGAAGCGCGGAGAGCTTCTCTTTATTCACCGTATGTCCCCACCAGTCGCACGGCACCCCCGTCGACACCTTTTGCACCTTGTTCAAACCCGGCGAAATCGCGCGGGGTCAGTGACACCATACCGACGACCCATGCGGGAATGCCCTGAGCGGCCAGAGCGGAGATCACTGCGGACGCGGCATCTGCCCGAACGACACCGAACATTCCGATGCCGAGGTTCCAGGTACCTTCGGTGGATTCGAGGGTGTCGCCGGCCATGTCGGCAAGCACGCGGAACACAGCCGGAGGGTTCCACGTGGAACGGTCCACCTCAACCCACGATCCGTGCGGCAGAACGCGGGCGAGGTTTGCCGCAATGCCGCCACCCGTGACGTGACTGAGCGCGTGCACCGTGGGGCCCACCTCGGCATCGGATAACAGGCTGACGAGTGGGCTCGTGTAGAGCCGCGTGGGTTCGAGCAAAACCTCGCCCACCACGCCGCCGAGATCGGCAGACGAATCTGTCATGGCAATTTTTTTATTTGCCAGGATGTGGCGCACGAGCGAATAGCCGTTGGAGTGAAGTCCGCTCGAGGCCATGGCAATCACCACGTCGCCACTGATCACACGGTCGGCCCCCAGCAGGTTGTCGGCCTCCACCGCGCCCACGGCGGCTCCGGCAACGTCGTAGTCGTCGGGCCCGAGGAGGCCGGGATGCTCCGCGGTTTCGCCGCCCACGAGGGCCGTTCCCGTCTCGGCACACGCGCGCGCGATGCCGGCCACGATGCTCGCGATGCGCTCGGGCACCACCTTGCCGCACGCAATGTAGTCGGTCATAAACAGGGGGCGCGCGCCACAGACCACGATGTCGTCGACCACCATGCCCACGAGGTCTTGGCCGATGGTGTCGTGCTTGTCGAGAGCCTGCGCGATGGCCACCTTTGTGCCCACGCCATCCGTGCTTGTGGCCAGCAACGGGCGATCAAAAGTCTTGAGGAACGAGACATCAAGTAGTCCGGCGAAACCGCCCACGCCACCGACAACCTCGGGCGAATGGGTGGCCTTGATCGAGGCCTTCATGAGTTCAACGGCGAGGTCGCCCGCGGCGGTATCGACCCCAGCCTGTGCGTACGAGTTTGTGCCCATTGTTTGCCCAGTCTATCGGCGCGGGGTGTGGCAGACTGAGGGTGAACTCATCCTCTTTGTCGGCTTGGAGATGCCCCGTCCCATGTGTGGAATCGTTGGAATCGTCTCAACCGAGCCGGTGAACCAGCAGATTTACGACGCCCTGCTCCTGCTGCAGCACCGAGGACAAGACTCCACCGGCATCGCCACCTCAGACGGCAGTCACCTGCACCAGTTCAAGACCAAGGGTCAGGTACGCGAGGCGTTCCGCACGCGCGACATGCGGGCACTGCCCGGAACCCTCGGGCTGGGCCACGTTCGCTACGCCACGGCCGGCGCCGCTAAGCATGAAGAAGAGGCTCAGCCGTTCTATGTGAACGCGCCCTACGGCATCGTTCTGGTGCACAACGGCAACCTCACCAATACGCGTGAGCTCACCAGCGATTTGTTTAGCATCGACCGCAGGCACGTCAACACCTCGAGCGACACCGAGCTGTTGCTCAATGTGCTCGCAACAGAACTGCAGGGACAGATCGCTGGCAGCGACCTCGATCCCGACCAGGTCTTCGGCGCCGTGGCCAACCTGCACCACCGCGTGGAGGGCTCCTACGCGGCCATCGCGGTGATTGCGGGGCACGGAGTGCTGGCATTCCGCGATCCGTTTGGCATTCGGCCGCTCATTCTGGGTAAGCGACTCACCGAGGCCGGTAAGGCCGAGTGGATTGTGGCCAGCGAATCGCTCGTGCTCGAGAGTGCGGGCTACGACGTGGTGCGCGACGTGGATCCGGGCGAGGCCATTTTCATTTCGGCAAACGGAGAAATGTACTCCCGCCAGTGTGCCGAGAATCCCCGGCTGGTTCCCTGCTCGTTTGAGTACGTCTACCTGGCCCGACCCGACTCGATTATGAACGGCATTTCGGTCTATGAAGCGCGTCTGCGCCTCGGCGACCGACTGGCCAACACCATCGCCGAATATGCACCGACGGGGAATATCG
>JAIOXH010000026.1 GCA_021741765.1 Aurantimicrobium sp.
GTCGCTCACCGACGAAGAATTGCGCGAAGAGACGGCAGACTTCCGCCAGCGTTTTGCCGCGGGCGAGACGCTCGACCACATGCTTCCTGAGGCCTTTGCGGCGGTTCGTGAGGCATCCAAGCGCACCATCGGACTGCGCCACTTCGACGTGCAGATCATGGGTGGCGCCGCTCTGCACATCGGCAATATCTCTGAGATGAAGACCGGTGAGGGTAAGACCCTGGTGGCCACTCTCGCCGCGTATCTCAATGCCATTGCCGGTCGAGGCGTTCACGTGATCACGGTCAATGATTATTTGGCGGCTTACCAGGGCGAGCTCATGGGTCGCGTTTATCGCGCGCTGGGTATGACCACGGGTGTCATTATCGCTGGGCAGAATCCGCCCGAGCGCCGGGAGCAGTACCTGGCCGACATCACCTACGGAACCAACAACGAGTTCGGCTTCGACTACCTGCGCGACAACATGGCGTGGCAGTCCAGCGACCGGGTGCAGCGTGGGCACTACTTTGCCATCGTGGATGAGGTCGACTCGATCCTCATCGACGAGGCCCGCACGCCGCTGATCATCTCCGGACCGGCATCGGGTGAAGCCAACCGCTGGTTCACAGAGTTCGCCACCATCGCCGACACGCTCATCGAGGGCACCGACTTTGAGGTCGACGAAAAGAAGCGAACGGTGGGTGTGCTCGAGCCCGGAATCGAAAAGGTCGAGGACTACCTCGGCATTGACAACCTGTATGAGTCGGCCAATACGCCCCTGATCTCGTTCCTCAACAATTCCATCAAGGCCCGCGCACTGTTCAAGCGCGACAAAGACTACGTGGTCATGAACGGCGAGGTTCTCATCGTTGACGAGCACACCGGTCGTATCCTGGCCGGTCGCCGCTACAACGAGGGAATCCACCAGGCCATTGAGGCCAAAGAGGGCGTTGAGGTCAAGGCCGAGAACCAGACGCTTGCCACCGTGACGCTGCAGAACTACTTCCGCATGTACGAGAAGCTCTCGGGCATGACCGGTACGGCCGAGACCGAGGCCGGCGAGTTCATGAGCACCTACAAGCTGGGTGTTGTTCCCATTCCTACCAACCGGCCCATGGTGCGTAAAGACAACTCTGACCTCATCTTCAAGAATGAGATCGTTAAGTTTGAGCGCGTTGCCGACGACATTCAAGAGCGCCACGGCCTGGGCCAGCCCGTCCTCGTGGGAACCACGTCTGTCGAGAAGAGCGAGTACCTCTCTAAACTGCTCGCTAAGCGCGGCATTCGTCATGAGGTCTTGAACGCCAAGAACCACGCGCGTGAGGCTGCCATCGTGGCGCAGGCCGGTCGTTTCGGCTCAGTAACCGTGGCCACGAATATGGCCGGTCGTGGAACCGACATCATGCTGGGCGGAAACGCCGAGTTCATGGCGGTCGCCGCACTCGCCGCGAAGGGGCTTGATCCCGTGGCGAACCCGGATGAGTATCAGAAGGCGTGGGGCCCCGCGTTCGAAGAGGTCAAAAAGGATGTCGCCACGGAGGCCGCCAAGGTCATCGCTGCGGGCGGTCTCTACGTACTCGGCACCGAACGCCACGAGTCGCGCCGCATCGACAACCAGCTGCGCGGTCGTTCCGGTCGTCAAGGAGACCCGGGCGAGAGTCGCTTCTATCTGTCACTCACCGATGACCTCATGCGTCTGTTCAACTCGGGAATGGCCGAATCGTTCATGGGTCGCGGACTCGACGACACGGCCATCGAATCGAAGATTGTTTCGCGAGCCATTCGCTCGGCTCAGTCGCAGGTTGAGGCCCGCAACGCCGAAGTACGCAAGAACGTTCTCAAATATGACGACGTGCTCAACCGTCAGCGTGAGGCCATCTACCACGACCGAGGCCGCATCCTTGAGGGCGACGACCTGCGCGAACGTGCTCTCGACTTCATCTCTGATGTCATCGACGATGCGATTAACGTGCACTGTGGTCAGGGCAATGGAGACGATTGGGACTTCGACGCACTGTGGGCCGAACTGCGAACCATCTACCCCGTCTCGATCACCATCGACGAGGTCATTGCCGAGGCCGGCACCAAGGGTCGCGTGAATCGCGACTTCATGCGCCGTGAAATCCAGTCGGACGCGTCGCTGTCGTACGCACGCCGTGAGTCAACCCTGGGCGCGCCCGCCATGCGCGAGCTCGAGCGCCGCGTTGTGCTCTCGGTTATTGACCGTCGCTGGCGTGACCACCTCTACGAGATGGATTACCTCAAGGACGGCATCGGGCTGCGGGCCATGGCGCAGCGCGATCCTCTCGTGGAATACCAGCGCGAGGGATACGCCCTGTACTCGGCCATGATGGAGGGCATCAAGACAGAATCTGTGGGATTCCTTTACAACCTCGAGGTTCAGGTTCAAGTGCCGGAGGGTGACCCCAGCCACCCGAGCATCGCAGCCAAGGGTCTCGACGGCATGGCCGCACCCACGCAGTTGAGCTACACGGCCCCGGATGAAGACGGCCGGGCCGAGATTCGCGATCAGCGGGGTCAGGTTGAACAGGCCGCAACCGAGCGCGCGCGTCAGGCAGAAGCGGCCCAGCGGCCGATCACCCCGGAACGCACCCAGCCCACGGGACAACCCGCGCAAACCGGCGGCGGACGTGGAGCTTTCGGTCAGCGCGTTGAGGGCGAGGCACCGCCCATGAACCGCCGCGATCGTCGCAGCAAGGGTCGCTAGCGCCTCACGGATTCTCTCGGTGCGTCGACCAGAACCTTCCGGCGCAACACGATCATCGGGAAGATGCCCACGAGCGCCGTGGCAATAATGATCACGAACTCGAGGGTCCAATCTGACGTGAGGCTGTGAATGAGGCCCACGGCCAACGGTCCGAAGGCGCCAATCAGGTACCCCACCCCTTGTGACATTCCGCTCAGGGCCACAGCTCCAGCCGGGCTCGACGTGCGGAGATTGATGAGCACGAGGGAAATCGTGAAGAAAATCACGCCGAAGCCGCTGAGCGCCACCCACAGCCACGTGAGTGTGGCGGGAAGTAACCAGAGCCCGAGTGCGCCAACAATAATGGCTGCCATGCCGAAGAGAACCAGCCACGACACCGATTTCGCGCGCACGATCAGAAGGGGCGCGATGATGCTGTTAGGCAGTGCCATCGCTGTGTAGAGCGCCAGCATGAGTCCTGATTCAGACTCCGACATGCCGGCGCGCTCCTGCAGCATGATGGGCAGCCAGGCCCACATGATGTAGCAGTTGAACGCGGCGATGGCGAACGAAACCGTGATCGCCCACGCGGCCTTCGAACGCCAGACACGACCGGTCACGCCCACGTTAGACACCTGTGGCAGGTGGGTGGCGTGGCCCCGTTCTGTGATGATTTGTCCTACCCACGGGAAGAGGGCGAGCACGGCTATGTAACCCCACAGGGCAATCGAGATGCGCCAATCTGCGCCGGATGCGATGGGTGCGGCCAGATAGGCCGGAACCACGCTACCCAACACCGCCATAAAACCGTAGATCGTCGTCATGCCGCCGATGCGGTCGGGATAGAACTTTTTCACGAGGGGAGGCAGGAGCACGCTGGCCGCACCCGTTCCCGCGAGGGAGACGAAGGTCCACGCCAGAAAGCTTGCCGTGTCGTGGGAGAGCGCGCGGGCTAGTTCACCCACCGCAATCACCCCAGAAGCCACAATGATTGACCATTCGAGACCGAGGCGCCGCGCGAGCGTCGGTGTGACGGCACCAAAGATGGCAAAGGTGAAGGGAGCGAGCATTCCCAGGAGCCCAATACTTAAGGCATCGAAGGGGATGTCTTTCTCGATGGTGAGCAGGATGGGCGAAACCGCGGTGGCTGCCGAGCGGAGGCCGAAAGCAACCACAACGATTCCGGCAAAGACGAGAAACCGCCCGCGCACGAGAGCATTTTTGGTTGGGGCAGAGCCGACGGCAGTCACGCCCTCAGTTAATCAAACAATTCGCGCCGCGGCCTATGACGTGAGCGACGAGAAAATCGTCACGAACCTTTCGTTGATGTCGGTTCGGTGCACCAGTAGAGTCACACATAGTAGGTCTCACGGTCAGCGTCGACATCACGAAAGAGGTTCTCATGGCACGGATTGTTCTTGTTCACGGTGCATTTCACGAGAAGTCGTGTTGGGATAGCGCCAAGGTGAGTCTCGAATCGCGTGGTCACCGCGTTGAGGCGTTCGATCTGCCGGGACATGGGGAAGATACGACGCCGCTCGATCAGGTCACGTTGCAGGCGTACGCCGATCGCGTCGTGCAACAGCTGAAGTCTGATCCAGAGCCGGCCGTTTTGGTCGGCCACAGTATGGGCGGCATGGTTGTCACCCAGGCGGCGGACGACTTCCTCGCGGGTGGCGGAGAACTCTCACAGGTGATCTATGCCTCTGCGTTCCTTCCGCAAGATGGCCAGAGTTTGGTTGATCTGGCAGGACTTCCCGAGGGCGCGGGCGATATGGTGCAGGCGAACGTGCAGGTTTCGGGCGAACCTCCGATCGGCGTTTTGTCCACGGAACACGCCATCGCCGCGTTCTATGGTGAGTGCGACCCGGCGGTTGCCCAAGCGGCGGCGGCTCGCCTAGGGCCACAGCCGATTCTGGCCTTTGTGATGCCCGTGAGTATCGACAACAATCGGCAGGTCACCCGGCGTTACGTCATCACCGGAAAAGATAAGGCTTTGCCCACCAAGCTTCAGCGCCGTTTGTCACAGCATCCCAGCATTGTTGAGGTCGCCGAGATCGACACGGATCACTCGGCATTCCTCTCACAGACGAATGAGTTTGTTGACATCATTGACAGGTTTGCTCGCAGCTAGGCTGCCTCATGACAACAATTCTCCGAACGACACCCGTGGTTCGGTTCACGACGAGGTAAGGAACACGTAATGGCCCGATTGGTTTTGGTTCACGGCGCAATGGGTAACGCGACGACGTGGCCGGCTTCTTTTGTTCAGGGGCTCGAGGCGAAGGGGCACTCGGTTGAGGTCTTCGACCTTCCCGCACAGGGTCACGACCCCACCCCCAAAGAGGCCGTAACGATGCAGGCGTACGCCGACCGCACGGTTGAGCAGTTGCGCTCGCGCCCCGAGCCGGCTGTGCTCGTGGGTCATTCGATGGGTGGCGTGGTGGTTACTCAGGCGGCCGACGACTTCGTTGCCGCCGGAGGAGAAATCGCTCAGGTGATCTACCTCACGGCTTTCCTGCCGCGCAACGGCCAGTCTCTTCTTGAGCTTGCCGGTTCTCCCGAGGGTGAGGGCGATCAGGTTCAGGCAAACATGCAGGTATCGGGTGAGCCACCCATGGGAACATTCCCGCCCGATGCCGCGCCGAAAGCCCTGTTCAACACCACGTTGCCAGAGATGCTGGCGACGGTTCCCCCGGAGAGCATCGAATCTCAGCCGATCATCCCATTCACCAACCCGGTGAGCATTACCGATGATCGCCCGCTGACGCGACGCTACATCTACGCTCTCCAAGATCTGGCTATTCCGCTGCCGCTGCAGCGCAAGATGGCCGGAGCCACTGCCGTGGCAGAGACTGTCGAGATTGACGCCGACCACATGGTGTTCTTCTCGAAGCAGAACGAGCTCATCGACGTACTCGATCGGTTTGCCCGCAGCTAACTATTTCGCGGAGCTCTTCGCAACCTTCTTCAGCACGCGAATGGCTGCCCGGGCATCCACCGTTTCTCGGCGGTAGCGGCGATAGACAATGGATATGCGCAGGGCCGACTCCGAGAGCAGAAGCATGAGCCCGGCCGTGATGAACAGGCTGACGCCGTAGTTGTGCAGCGTGGTGTTCTCCGACAGCAGTTTCACCGTAATGAGGAAGACAACCACGATGTACTCGGCAAAGCTGCGGCGAACAATGATGGCCTGATACTCGGGCAAAGGGCGAACGTACATGATGCGCGCTCGGTAGCGAGCCAAAAAGTAGCCCCCCACAATTCCCGCGCCGCCGGCAAGCATGTGCCACGGGTCACTGCTGAGGTCGCGCCACAGCACAGCGCCGATGAACAGCAGTTCCATCACGGGGTCGAGCGCCTCGAGAACCAGTCGACGCAGAAAGTTTCCCTTGGGCAGGTGCAAAACACGGCGACCGTAGAGGGAGCCGCGAATGTCGATGATGGTCATGACAACAATGAGCGGCGACAGATATGCCAGCAGAAGCCAGGTGTTGTCTAAGGGATTCATCTGCACGAGCCTAGCCAGTGAGGTCTCATATTGACACACGGCGGGCGTTGTTCCTCATGCCCTCGGAGTGACAGAGTCAAAGTGGACGCTGCGGTCACTGTGGCGAATGCACAACGGTACGTGCGAGGAGGTCATCGTGTATCGAATTTCCGTTGATACCGGTGGCACATTTACCGACGTCGTGGTGAAAGACGCCAACAGTCAGATTTACATGTCCAAGGCGCTCACCACTCGCGATCGCGCGTACCTGGCCATTGAGCAAGGGCTCAGTGATATTGCTGCCACCATCGGCGTTGACGTGGCCGACCTGATTCGTCAGTCGGTGCAGATCAACTACGGCACCACGCGCTCGACCAACATGGTGGTCACCGCGCGCACGGCCAAGACAGCGCTTTTCGTTACCAACGGATTTCCCGACATCCTGTTGCTGCGCGAGGGTGGCAAGCCCGATCCGTTTCGTCGCATGAACTTTCGACCGCCGTTGGTGCCTCGTCACCTGACTTTTGAGATCGACGAGCGGATACTCGCGGATGGCAGCGTGCACATTCCTCTCGACGACGATTCGGTTCGCCGTGTAGCCCAGGCGTGCTCAGCCGCCGGCATCGAGGCCGTGGGCATCAGCCTGCTGTGGTCGATTGCCAACCCGAGTCACGAACTCCGAATCGCCCAAATCCTCGCGGACGAACTGCCGGGCATACCGGTCACGCTGTCGCACGAGGTGAACCCCAGCATTCGCGAGTACCGCCGCGCCTCGTCGACGGCCATCGACGCCTCGCTCAAGCCCGCCATGCAGAAGTTCTTTGGCGACCTGCAGTCAGACCTCGACGATGCTGGTTTTACGGGCAGCCTCCTGATCTCCACCTCCTACGGTGGCGGGTGGAGCGCCGATCGCATCGCCGCCAAGCCCGTGTACTCGATTGGCTCGGGCCCCTCGCTGGCTCCCGTGGCCGCCGTGCGCGAGGTAGACCAAGACATTCCCGGTGGAGCCGCGGGCAACACCGTGCTCGTCACTGACATGGGCGGAACCACGTTCGACCTCTCGGTGATTCAGGCGGGACGCATCGAGCGCACGAACGAGACGTGGCTCGGCGGAAAGTGGATTGGTGACATCACGGGTACACGCTCTGTCGATATCGAGAGCATCGGTGCCGGTGGCGGGTCGATCATTCGCATCGACTCGGGTGGCTTGATGCAAGTGGGGCCGCAGAGCGCCGGCTCCGAGCCCGGGCCTGTGTGTTACGGCCGTGGCGGCACCGAGCCCACCATCACGGATGCCGCGCTCGTGCTGGGCTACCTCGACTCCTCCAACTTCCTCGGGGGCCGGCTCGAACTCAAAAAAGCGGACGCCGAAGCGGCCATTGCGGCCGTAGCCGAGCGCCTCGGCATGACCACTGAGGCAGCGGCCATCGCGGCGATGCGCATCTCGGTCGACAACATTGTGACGGCGATCCGGGAGAAGACGGTCTCGAAGGGCATAGATACCCGCGAGATCGTGCTCATTGCTGGAGGTGGCGCCTCGGGCATCAACGTGGGCCTCGTGGCTGCCGAACTCGGCGCTCGAACCGTGATTCTGCCCAAGAGCGCTGGTGCCATGAGCGCTTACGGCGCCGCCCACTCCGACATCCTCTCGGAGTTCGATGTCGTGACGTTCCAAACAACGGGCTCTCCCGATTTCCAACTCATCAACGATGCGTTCGCCCAGGTGCACCGCCAGGGCCAAGAGTTTCTCGACTCGATTGATCCGGCAACGATTTCATCAACGGACATCGAGTTCTACCTGCAGGCACGCTACCCCATGCAGGCGTGGGAGCTCACGGTCTCGCTGGGCACCTTCGACGATGCGCGGGCCATCACGGCAAGCGATATTGAGGCGCGCTTCCATGTCGAACACGAGCGGGTCTTTGGCGTATTCGAGGAGGGCGAACACGTGGAGATTCTCGGATACGGCGCGCGGGCCACGGCCCGACTGGCCGGTAACGACGGGCCAAACGTGTTCATTGATCAGCCCGCCGAGGCCGCGGCCGAAGAGGTGCGCCCCACGTATTTCCGTGACACGGGGTGGGTGGATGCCCGTCTCGTCTCGGCACAGCACATGCGCGAGCTCGGCGAGATTGCTGGCCCGGCCATCGTGCGCGAAGACACCACTACGCTCGTGGTCTATCCCGGGCAGCGCCTCGAGATTCTCGCGTCGGGAAACTACCAACTTCACATTGCCGCCGACGGAGGGAACGCCTGATGCGCACCTATAGGACAGACGTGATCGACATGTCCGTTATCGCCAACCGGCTAGACGGCATTGTGCGTGAGATGGAGAACACGCTGCTGCGTGCGGGCCGATCGGCTGTGCTCAACATGGCCCGCGACTTCTCGTGCTCGATCATCACCGGCGACAACCGCCTGCTGGCCACCGCAGAGGGTCTGCCCGTGCACGTGATCGGTGGCGAGCGTCTGGGCGAGGCCATGACGCGCCGGCACCCGGATCTGCGTGAGGGCGATGCCTTTCTGCACAACGATCCCTATGCTGGCAACACCCACGCGGCCGACCACACCCTCATGGTGCCCGTCTTCGTGGACGGCGTCCACATGTTCACGACCCTGGCCAAGGCCCACCAGGCCGACATCGGCAACTCGGCCCCCACCACGTACATGCCCTTTGCGAAGGACGTATACGAAGAGGGTGCGCTCGTCTTCACCGCCATCAAGGTGCAGCGCGACTTCACCGATATCGACGACATCATTACGATGTGTCGAAGCCGCATCCGCGTGCCCAACCAGTGGTTCGGCGACTACCTCGCCATGGTGGGTGCGGCCCGTATCGGTGAGCGCGGACTCAAGGCCCTCTGTGACAAGTACGGACTCGACGTGATCAAGAACTACATCGAGGATTGGTTCGACTATTCCGAGGTGTTGATGAAAGACACCATTTCGCGCATGGAACCCGGCGTGGCCTCGGGCTTCGGCGTGCACGACCCAGTGGGCGACCTTGCTCCCGACGGACTCACCATCAACGTGTCGCTCGAGATCAAGCCCGACGAGGGACGCATCGTGATCGACCTGCGCGACAACATCGACTGCATCGACGGCGGCATGAACGAGTCGGAGACCTGCGCCATCAACAATGCGATGACCGGCGTGCTGAACTGTCTCGATGCCTCAGTGCCGCGCAACGCGGGAAGCTTTCGATGCATCGAGGTTTTGATTCGCGACAACTGCATTGTCGGGCGCCCTAAGTTTCCGCACTCCACATCGGTGGCCACCACCAACGTGGGGGAGCGGTTGGTCATGATCACTCAGCGCATCATTGCCGAACGATGGCCGGGCCAGGGCATGGCCGAAGGATCGAACGGCCTCGGCCCCGGCTTCGCTGTGATCTCGGGGCAAGACACCCGGAGCGGAAACAACGTCACCTTCGTGAACCAGTTGTTCATCGGCAGCCAGGGCGGCCCCGGTGGCCCGGGGTACGACGGCTGGGTGACATTCGGTAACTCAGTGACAAACGGTTTGATGCTCCGCGACAGCGTGGAGGTGGACGAACAGAAGTACCCCATCCTCATTCGGCAAATGCGCGTGCGCACCGACTCGGGTGGCGTGGGCGAGTGGCGCGGCGCGCCCGGAATTGTGTGCGAGTACGGACCTGTGGTGGATCAGATGACGGCGCACTACGTGACCGACGGTAACGTGAATCCGCCACGTGGGGTTGCGGGCGGCGGCGATGCGTCACCTTCTGAACCGTATGTGCTGAAGGAGGGCGGGGCCGAGGTTTCGGCGCCCCTGATCGGCAGCGTTACCCTGGCGCGCGGCGAGATGGTGGGGCACCGGTTGAGCGGTGGAGGCGGCTACGGCAACCCACACGATCGTCCGGCAGAGAGCGTGCGCACCGATGTGTTGGCGGGATTCGTCTCTCTCACGAGCGCCCGCAATGACTACGGCGTGGCCTTTGTTCGCGACGCCATAGATGCATCCCTCGAGGTGGATGTCGCCGGCACGGCTGCCCTGCGGGGAGAATAGGGTCATGACCGGTGAGACGTCACCCCTAGATGCACGGCGCGCAGCCCTGCCGTCGTCGTACCGGCTGTTCTATGAAAACCCGGTGGTGGTGGACCACACCGAGGGCGTCTGGATTCACGACGCCGCGGGAACGCCGCTGCTCGACGTCTATAACAACGTGCCGGTGGTGGGTCACAGCAATGCTCATGTGGCCGAACGCGTCTCAGCTCAACTGCGCACCGCCAACACGCACACGCGCTACGTTTATCCGGCTGTAGCCGAGTACGCGTCTCGTCTCGAGAGCCTCTTCCCGGCCGCGCTGAACAAAATCATCTTCACGTGCTCGGGCAGTGAGGCGGTTGACCTCGCTCTGCAGGTCGCCCGGTTTGTGACGGGCAAAGAGGGCATGATTGCCACGTCTCACGCGTATCACGGCACCACGGCCGCGACCCACGCGGTGAGCCCCAGTCTGTCGCGGCACTTCGTTGACGACCGCATTGCGCTCGTCGATGTTCCCGAGGAGGCACTGGCAAACGGAGATGCCGGTGAGGAGTTTGCCCGGCGGGTTCGCGAGGCCATTGCCACCCTCGAGGCCCGCGGCGTGGGCTTTGCCGGCCTCATCATGGATCAGGTGCTCACGAGCGACGGGGTCTTCACCGATCCCGTGGGATTCATGGCGCCCGTGCGCGAGGCCGTGCGCGCTGCCGGTGGCGTGTTCATCGCCGACGAGGTGCAGTCGGGCTTTGGCCGCACCGGAACACACATGTGGGGATTCGATCGACACGGAATTGTTCCCGACCTGGTCATCCTCGGTAAGCCGATGGGCAACGGACTCCCGATTGCGGCGCTTGTGGGCACCGAAGAACTGCTCAATACCTATGGCGAGACCTTCCGTTACTTCAACACCTTTGGTGGCAATCCGGTGTGCATCGCGGCCGCCGATGCCGTGCTCGACGAAATCGAACGGCTCGATGTCTTGGCAAACGTGGTCGCGACCGGCACGCTGTTGCGCGAAGGCCTGTCGGCCACGCTTGCCGCGCACGGGCTCGAGGCGACCGTGCGCGGCACCGGTCTCATCGCCGGAGGTGACCTCACGGCAGCGCGTGAAACACCGGCCGAAAGCAAGGCTCTGGTTGCTGACATCGTGAACGGACTGCGCGACCGGGGTGTACTCATCAGTTCCACGGGCCCGCGCGGAACAGTACTGAAAGTTCGTCCCCCGCTCATATTCCAATCAGAGCATGTAGTGCGACTCATGAGCGCCCTCGATGACACACTCACCCACCTCTCGACATGACCCTCGTTCGGTTCACCCCCGAGGTGGCGGCAGGCCTCGCCGAGCGCGTGGGTGACACCTACGGACTAACGCTCGAGGTCACCATGATCATTGAGGGGGAGACGGATGTCAGCATCGGCATGCGTGCACCAAGCGGTGATGCTTTCTTGGTCAAGGCCCGCCCCGACGACATTGATTCACCCGAACTGATCTGGCAGGAGCAGGTTCACGTTCGCTTGGCCGAACACCGCTTCCCCTTCGAGGTTCCCCGGCTCATCCCGGCCCGCTCAGGAGCTCTGCGGGTGCCCATCGATATCGCAGAGGTGCAGCACATCGTTCGCGTGCTGACGTTTCTTGAAGGTGAGCTGCTGTCGAACGTGAGCGTGGTGCCCGGCCCCGACTTTCTCACCGATCTCGGTGCGGTGTCTGCCCGACTCACGCACGCCCTCGCCGACCTCGCGCCCCCGGCGGGCCTGGCCGAGCACTTCTGGGTGCTCACGCGGTCACTCGATGCGCTTGAAGAATCGCTCGACCGCCTGCCGGAATCCGATCAGACCACAATCGTCCGAAAGATCATGGAGTTCGTTGCCGGTTGTCTCATCGGCATTGACGACCTGCCTGTAGCGACGGTGCACCAAGACCTCAATACGCACAACGTACTGGTGGATCCGCACAATCCCGTACGGGTCACGGGCGTGATTGACTTCAACGACACGGTGCGCACGATCCGGGTGGCAGACATCGCGATTGCGGCCGGATACTCCATGCTCGTTTCCACCAAACCGCTCGACGCGTTCGCCACGGTGGTGCGCGGGTATCTGGCCATTGCGCCGCTCACGCAGCCCGAAAAGTCGGTTCTCTTTCCCCTAGCCCTCATTCGGCTGTGCGTGAACTGGACCACGTGGCTGGCCCGCTCTGAGGGTGACCCCGAGAGTTATGCCGCGTCACGCATGAGCGCCACCTGGCCCACCATTCAGTGGGCGGTTGATACCGGGCTTGACGCGTGTCAGCGGTCGGTCACCGAACGTTTGGCTTAGCCCAGACCGGTGATGTCGTTTGCGCGCGCGAGGTGCCGCTCACGCATCGCCAGAAACAACGGCAGCGTGAAGGCCATCGCGGTCACACCCGAAAGCACGACATAAAGCCACGCGCGCTTCATGCCGAGGCGTGACCCTTCGGCAAACATAAAGATGACGACGGCGATTGCCACGATGGCCAAGTCCGCGCCCAGCACCCAGTCGACGGCGCTGCCAAACCACGCCTGCACGTAGTCGGCGAAGGTGGCGTTATCGAGCACGGCGAGACCATTGAAGGTCCACGCCGTGACGAGCCCGATAATGCTCAAGGAGAGGTACAGCCAGAAGCGCACGCGTTGTGATGTGGTCATATCCACAGGTTAGGGCTTGGCAGGATAGAAGGGTGCCCTCGAATCGCTTGCAAGCCAACCTGTCGTTTCGTTTTCGACGGTTGTTGTCGGGTGACCCCAACGGCGTTCCGCCCTGGCTGGCCGTGGTCGCCGAGGGCAATGAGGCGGGGTACTTTCTTCCGACCGACGCGCCCTGGCTGGTGCACGGCGGTTTTGGCACGCTCGTCGGCGGCATCCGGGCGCTTCTCGTGCAGGCTCTTCACCCCGGCACGCTGCGCGGTGTCATGGATCACTCCCGCTACGCCGAAGATCCGCTCGGTCGCCTCTCCGGCACGATTCGTTGGCTCACCGTGACCACGTTTGCATCGAAGAAGGCCGTGGCTACCGAAGCGGGACGCGTCAACCGCATGCACAAGCGCGTGGTCGGGAGCTACGGAGCGTCGGACGGCACCGAGGTTTCCTATCGAGCCGCCGACGAAGACCTGCTGCTGTGGGTGCACATCGCGTTCATGGAGTCATTTCTTGTGGCCCACCAGATGTTTTGCGCCGAGCAGATTCCGGCCGGCTCGGCCGCTTCTGGCGCCGACAACTACATTGCTCAATGGAGCGTGGCCGTGGCTCCGCTGGGGCTGGCCACATGCCCGATGACTCAGGTCGAACTCGATACCGCCATCGCCGGGTTCTTGAACCGAGGCATTCTGCGCAGTGATGACCGGACGCGCCAGGTGGTGGATTTCCTTCGCCGACCACCGCTACCCGGCGCGACCAAGATCGCCTACCGCCTGCTTTTCGCGGCGGCCGTGACGAGCCTGCGACCGGAGTACCGCAAACTTTTGGGGCTGCGGGCGACCCCGCGCTGGATTATCGTGCCGGTGACGCGCGTCGCGCTGCGGCTGATCAAACTGGCCGTGGGCCGACAGAGTCCCATCGAGCAGGCCGCCCGAGACCGACTGGCGCGTGCCGGAGTTCTCTAGGCCGAGCACTCGCTCGGATTGTTGCGAGGCCGCGAAGCGGTGAGGCTAACTGTCTGCCTCGAACTCGAGGGCGAGAGAGTTCATGCAGTACCGGTCGCCCGTGGGTGTGCCAAAGCCGTCGGGAAAGACGTGGCCCAGGTGCGATCCGCACTTGGCGCACAGCGCCTCGGTGCGCACGCTACCGTGTGAGCGGTCTTCGCGCAGCTCAACGGCGTCGGGGCGAACCGACTCGTAGAAGCTCGGCCAGCCCGAGCCGCTCTCAAACTTTGTGCCGGCAAGAAAGAGCTCGTTCTTGCAGGCCATGCAGCGGTAAACGCCGTCGCGCTTCTCATCGAGCAGGGCACCCGTCCACGCGGGCTCAGTGGCGGCCTGGCGGAGAATGGCGAAGGAGTCGGCGGGTAATTCGCTGCGCCACTCGTCGTCTGATTTCTTGATTTCGTAAGTCATGTGACTATTGTCACATTCTGTCCGTGTGCGCGCCAGACGAGGGAGTGGGAGAGAATTGAGCCATGGCTACCTCTGCTCCCCAACCCCATCACGAACACACCATTCGCGACACCGAGACGGGTGGGCTGAGTGCCGAGGAATTCAAGGCCGCGTTTCGTCAGCATCCCAGCGGCATCGCCGTCATCACCGCAGACGCGGGTAGCGGGCCTGTGGCCATGACAGCGAGCTCCGTCTTCTCCGTGAGCGCTGACCCGCCCGTTCTGGTCTTTTCGGTGTCAGCAATGTCGTCGGCTGCGCCGACAATTCTCACCGCCGACACGCTTGTCGTTAACATGCTGTCGGCCGATAATCTTGATCTCGCCCTTCTCGGTGCAAAAAGTGGTGTTGATCGATTTGCCGACACGACACTGTGGGATCGCCTCGATACGGGGGAGCCCTACTTCGTCAACGCCAGCGGTTGG
>JAIOXH010000027.1 GCA_021741765.1 Aurantimicrobium sp.
AGTCTCGAGGGCCCACATGGGGCTCCCTACTCAGTGGTGGGATCATCTCCCGAGGCACTGGTCAAAGTACAAGAGGGTCGCGTCTTCACGCATCCCATTGCTGGTTCTCGTCCGCGCGGAGCCACGCCCGAGGTTGACCACTCGCTAGCGACCGAGCTGCTCGCTGACGACAAAGAACGGGCAGAGCACCTCATGCTCGTGGATCTCGCACGAAACGACCTCCTTCGTGTCTGCGATGCTGGCAGCGTAGAGGTGACCGAGTTCATGAGAGTGGAGAGGTTCAGCCACATCATGCACATCGTTTCGTCCGTCGAAGGCGATCTTCGTGCCGGTCTCAACGCTGTGGACGTCTTTCGCGCAACGTTCCCAGCGGGCACGCTCTCGGGCGCACCCAAGCCACGTGCGCTCGAAATTATCGACGAGCTCGAGCCCGCGGGCAGAGGCGTTTACGGTGGCGTTGTGGGCTACTTCGATTTCGCGGGCAATGCCGACCTCGCCATTGCCATTCGCACGGCCACCATCGTCTCTGATCGCGCGTATGTTCAGGCCGGTGGAGGCGTCGTGGCCGACAGCGACCCAGCTGCGGAATTCCAAGAGAGCGTCAACAAGGCTGCCGCGCCGCTGCGCGCCGTTGCCATAGCGAACGCCCTCGTCGAGCCAACCTCGTCAACGTGATGAGCATCTTATCCGTCTGCCACTGATGCGTATTTCGCGAAGTTCAGTGGTCGTTGCGACCTTGGTGACCGGAGGCCTGCTTCTCATATCGGGTGCACAACCCTGGGTGGTACTGGCGCTCTCGTCCGCCGAAACTAGCGCCCGTGAACTTATCGTAAACGGCGCTACTTTGGCACCCTCGTTTGTGGGCCTGAGCCTCGCTTACGTGGCGGCCATGATTGTCGGGCTTGTCTCTCGACCCGTCGTGCGCGTCGTGAGTTCCACCATCGGGGTTGTGGCTGTTATGGGCGCCCTGGTCGTTTCGTGGCTCGTCGTAACTGATCCCGTTGAGGCCGCGCGCGCAACAATTGCCCGCGTCACTGGTGTTTCCGATACTGTTCGTCAGCGTGAACTCATTGACGCTTTCGCGCTGGAGCCGTGGGCATACGTTGCCCTAATCTTGCTGATCGCTTCTGTTGGTGTGGGAGGTGTCGTCATCGTCGCGGGTCGCTTTTGGACGAGCAATAGTCGACGCTATGAACGACCTGAGAAGTCGGCAGACCCTGGGGGAAGGCGTGACCCGAGAGAAGCCGGCGATCCGCACGCCACGTGGGATACCTTCTCAGGCGGGGGCGACCCCACGCGTTCTCCGAGCCACTAAACTTTGTAGTGACACCGACAACCTGATGGAGTAATGATGAGCGCCAATTCAATTGACCCGGGTGAGGGTCACTCGCCCGCTGCGTGGACAACCGTCGTGATTATGATTGTGGCTTTCGCGGTCGGAACCGTGTTCTTTGTTCTCGATATGCCCATCGGGGTCTACGCCAGCGTCGGACTCCTCATCATCGGCCCCATCGTGGGTTTGATCATGTCTAAGGCCGGTTACGGCGTGAACGGCCCGAAGTACGTGCCTAAGGCCCACTCCTAACTTGTTGCTCAGTGAACTGACCGCTGGATCAGTAGAGGATGCGCGCACCCGCGAAAGGGCTTTATCCCTCGCGGAGGTTATGGAGCGCGCCCACAGTGCGCCGCCAGCCCTTGACGCACTAGAGGCCCTTGCTCCCGCGGAACGCGTAAAAATTATTGCTGAGGTTAAGCGAGCGAGCCCCTCTCGTGGCGACATGGCCGAAATCTCCGATCCCGCCGCTCTGGCTCTCGCGTATGCGTCGGGAGGTGCGTCGGCAATATCGGTCCTCACCGAGGAGCGTCGGTTCAAGGGTTCCCTCGATGACCTGGATGCCGTGCGCAGTGTTGTGGACGTTCCGATTTTGCGAAAAGACTTCATCGCAACCGAGTATCAGGTTTATGAGGCGCGCGCCCACCGTGCCGACATCGTTCTTCTCATTGTGGCCGCTCTCGAGCAGAAGGAGCTTGAGCGCCTGTACGCGCTCACTCTGTCGCTCGGCATGACAGCTCTGGTCGAAACACACTCCGCTCACGAGGTCGCTCGTGCCGTTGATATTGGAGCGGCGCTCATCGGTGTTAACGCCCGCGACCTCGACACGTTCGAACTTGATAGAGACCTGTTCGCACGGCTTGCTGATCAGATTCCGGGTTCAACGATTAGTGTTGCGGAGTCTGCTGTGCGCACGGCTGCAGATGTGGCCCACTATCGCGCTTCCGGTGCAGACGTCGTGCTCGTTGGTGAAGCCCTTGTCACCTCAGACCCGATCATCACCATGGCAGGATTCCTCGCATCATGACAAACCTCCGCGCACAAACAGGTCCCTACTTCGGAGACTTTGGGGGACGTTACGTCCCCGAATCGCTCATTGCCGCGCTCGACGAACTCACGGAGGCCTACGAGCTCGCAAAAATCGACCCCACATTCGGCGAAGAACTTGCGCACTTGCACGCAACCTACACTGGCCGTCCGTCAATCATCACCGAGGTGCCCAGGTTTGCACAGCACGCCGGGGGTGCGCGCATCATTCTCAAGCGCGAGGATCTCAACCACACCGGTAGCCACAAGATCAACAATGTTCTCGGCCAGGCCCTGCTGGCGCGACGCATTGGCAAGACGCGCCTCATCGCCGAGACTGGCGCGGGTCAGCACGGCGTTGCCACGGCCACGGCCGCAGCGCTCTTTGGTATGGAGTGCATTGTCTACATGGGCGAGGTCGACACGCAGCGGCAGGCGCTCAACGTTGCCCGCATGAGACTGCTCGGCGCCGAGGTCGTGCCCGTCACTACGGGATCACGAACCTTGAAAGACGCCATCAACGAAGCCCTTCGCGACTGGGTGGCTAACGTTGACAACACGCACTATCTGCTGGGAACCGTTGCCGGACCGCACCCCTTCCCACAGATGGTTCGCGACTTTCACAAGATCATCGGCGAAGAAGCGCGCGAGCAGGTCTTGGCGCTGACCGGAGGTCTTCCCGACGCAGTTATCGCCTGCGTGGGTGGCGGATCCAACGCCATTGGAATTTTCCACGCCTTCTTGGATGACGCTGGGGTCGATCTGATTGGCTGTGAGGCTGCGGGACGCGGCATCGACACCCTGGAACATGCGGCGACGCTCACGCGTGGCCGCCCCGGGGTGCTCCACGGGGCACGCAGTTACATGCTGCAGGATGCCGACGGCCAGACAATGGAGTCGCACTCAATCTCTGCGGGACTCGACTACCCGGGGGTCGGCCCCGAACATTCGTGGCTCAAGGATCTGGGTCGGGCCAGCTACCGCCCCATTACCGACGCCGACGCCATGTCGGCACTTCGTCTCCTCAGTCAGACCGAGGGAATTATTCCTGCAATCGAGACCGCTCACGGACTGGCCGGAGCGCTCGAAGTCGGTCGCGAGCGTGGTCCGAATGCCACACTCCTTATCAACCTCAGCGGGCGCGGAGACAAGGATATGCAGACCGCTGGTGAGTACTTTGGGATTTTGGACGGCGCATCGTGAGTTCGCAGGTAAACGCCGTCTTTGAGGAGCGCCGAGAGCACGGTCTTCTTATTGGCTACCTCCCGTTGGGCTTTCCTACGGTAGACGCATCGGTTGATGCTGCGGTGGCGCTCGTGGAGAACGGCGTAGACATTCTCGAGATGGGCTTGCCCTACAGCGATCCGGTTATGGACGGCCTCGTTATCCAGCGGGCTACCAACACGGCACTCGAGGCGGGCTTCCGCTTGTCGCAGACATTCGATGCTGTTGCCGCAATCCGAGCGCGCGTCGATGCTCCCGTCCTAGTGATGACCTACTTTAACCCGATTCTGCAGTATGGCGTTGACGCTTTTGCTCGCGATTTGGCCGCCAGCGGGGGAGCGGGCTTGATCACTCCCGACCTCATTCCCGACGAGGCTAAAGAGTGGCTCGGGGCCGCCGAGGCCCATGACCTCGATCACGTTTTTCTTGCCGCTCCGTCGTCATCCGAAACGCGCCTGTCGTCTGCCACGACGAACAGCCGCGGATTTGTCTACGCCGTCTCCACCATGGGCATCACGGGAGCGCGCAACGACGTCGACTCGGCAGCACGCGGCGTTGTGTCGCGGCTGCGCGATTCAGGGGCCAGAAACATTGGCGTGGGTCTGGGCATTTCGACACCTGAGCAGGTCACCGAGGTGCTCGAATATGGAGACGCGGCCATCGTGGGTTCGGCGCTGGTTTCTGCTCTTGCCGACGGTGGGGCTCAGGCCGCGGGTGCTCTCGCCAGTCAACTCTCAGCGGGCAAGCACTAGTCCCGCCTAAACTAGACGTGAATCTCCACTACCCACCAAAGGACACCCTGACACGTGAACTCAGCAATTCTCGCTAGCTTGCCCAGTCCGCCGGCCTCCTGGCAGTCCATCACTGTGGGGCCGCTGGAAATTCAAGTCTACGCGCTGTGCATCTTGGCCGGCATCATTCTGGCGACCTGGATTACCGGGCGACGACTCACCGCTCGGGGTGGCGAAAAGGGAGTTGTCCTCGACTTTGTCCTGTGGACGGTTCCGCTGGGCATCGTTTTTGCTCGTTTTTATCACGTCCTCACACACCTCGGAGACTACGTTGGCCCGGGAATCAATCCACTTTCGGTTTTCTTTATCTGGGAGGGCGGCAACGCCATCTACGGTGGGCTGATCGGTGGAGCACTCGGTGTCTGGTTGGCCTCACGACAGACTGGCGTGCGATTCTTCAGTTTTGCCGACGCCGTGATTCCCGGACTCCTTGTGGCGCAGGCCACGGGCCGTCTCGGTAACTACGTCAATCAGGAGCTCTTCGGTCTGCCGACCACGCTTCCGTGGGGTTTGGAGATTGACCTACCCAACTCCGCCGTTCCCACCGGCCTTCCCGCCGACACCCTTTTTCACCCCACGTTTCTTTACGAAATCATCTGGAACCTCGCCGGTGTCGTGATTCTTTTGCTGATCGAGCGACGACGCGATATGCGCTGGGGCAAGGCGTTGGCCTTTTATCTGGTCTGGTACGGCTTGGGGCGTTCCTGGCTCGAAGCGATACGACTGGATCCCAGTGAAACCTTCCTGGGCATTCGTTCGAACATCTGGGCCTCCTTTGCTGCCATCGCGCTCGGTGTGATTCTGTATATTGTGCAATCACGGCGTCACCCGGGTCGTGAGGAGTCAATTTACCTTCCTGGGCGGGGCCCGCGAACTGCTGATGTAGACTCTAAGAAATCGGAAAAACCCCGAAAATCAAGTGGCAGTGACGCCGCGCCGGTCAAGGATTCTCCTGGGGCCGCGTCGGCCAAAAGTCGCACAGCCCGGTAAAGAATCCCGCCACATTCTTGTCCGTGTGTTGCCCGCCCAGCAGGTGACGCGTTCGCGCTATTTCTTAGGAGAGGTGTCGTGAATCTTCCTCGTCCACACCATCGCTTCTCCGCTGTGCCCGCAGCTGCGGGACTCTTTGATCCGTCGTTCGACAAGGACTCGTGCGGGTTTGCACTGGTAGCCACCATGCGCGGGTACGCGGGTCACGACATTATTGATGTCGCTCTCGACGCCCTCCGAAACCTCGAGCACCGTGGGGCGGTGGGCTCGGACGCCGGAACCGGTGATGGCGCAGGAATCATGACGCAGATTCCCCATGAGTTTCTCGCCGCGGTTTCTGGTCTCCCGTTGCCCGACTCGGGCAAATACGCCGTCGGAAATGCCTTTCTCCCCGTCGACCCTGCTGCCCGTGCCACGGTCTTGGCGGCTTTTGAGCGAATTTCTCAGGAAGAAGGCCTTGCCGTCATTGGCTGGCGAGATGTTCCCGTTGACCCCTCAAGCTTGGGTGCACTGGCCAAAGAGGCGATGCCGCATATCGCGCAGCTCTATGTCACTGATTCCGCGGGTACGCTAACCGGAATTGATCTCGACCGTCGTGTTTATCGGCTCCGCAAGCGCGTCGAGCGTGACCATGAGGTGTATTTCCCATCCCTCTCTAGTCGCACTCTGGTTTACAAGGGTATGGTCACGACTCTGCAACTTGAGCCGTTCTACCCCGACCTTTCGGATGAGCGATTCTCTTCTCGCTTGGCGCTCGTGCACTCGCGCTATTCCACCAACACCTTCCCGTCGTGGCCGCTGGCACATCCGTTTCGATTTGTCGCCCACAATGGCGAAATCAACACCGTCCAGGGAAACCGAAACTGGATGCGCGCCCGCCAGTCTCAGTTGTCCTCAGACAAGCTCGGTGCCATGACTGACCTCCTGCCGGTGTGTACGGAAGGGGGAAGCGATTCTGCTTCGTTCGACGAGGTTGTTGAGGTGCTCAATCTTGCCGGCCGCAGCCTGCCCCACGCGATCATGATGATGATTCCTGAGGCGTGGGAAAACCAGCCAAACATGGACCCTGATCGCCGCGCGTTCTACGAGTATCACTCGACGATGATGGAAGCGTGGGACGGCCCGGCCGCCATGGCCTTTACTGACGGCACGCTCGTGGGTGCCACACTCGATCGCAACGGACTGCGTCCCGGACGCTACCTGGTTACCGATGAAGGCCTGATCGTGGTCGCCAGTGAGATTGGCGTTTATCAGATCGACCCGGCGAAGGTTGTGCGCAAGGGACGCCTTCAGCCGGGAAAGATGTTTCTCGTCGACACAGACGCGGGCCGCATCATCGACGATGAAGAAGTTAAAGCAGAGTTGGCGCAGGCAGGGCCGTGGGCTGAATGGATTGATGCGGAGCGCATCAGTTTTGCCGACCTTCCGCCACGTGAGCACGTTCTGCACTCGGCGGCATCGGTTGCCCGGCGTCAGCGCACCTTTGGCTACACCGAGGAAGACCTGCGAATCATGCTTGCTCCCATGGCTCGCACGGGACAAGAGCCATTGGGGGCCATGGGCTCCGACACCCCCATAGCTGTGTTGTCTGAGAAGCCACGCACACTCTTCGACTACTTCCAACAGCAGTTCGCCCAAGTGACCAATCCACCGCTCGATTCGATTCGCGAAGAGATTGTGACGAGCATGCGCCGCGGGCTTGGTCCCGAGCGCAACCTCCTCGACGCGACCGCCGAACACGCGCGTCAGGTCGTGGTTCCGTTCCCGATCATTGACAACGAACAGCTCAGTCAGATCCTGCACCTCACCAATGCCGACGGTGCCCCAGCAACCCGTCGCCTCAGCGGTCTCTACGCGGTCAGCGGAGGTGCGCAGGCGCTGTCGGAGCGCATCGCGGCGCTCTGCGATGAGGCAGATGCTGCCGTTGCCGACGACGTCGCCTTTCTTATTCTCAGCGACCGCGACAGTAACCACGAACAAGCCCCGATTCCTTCGCTCCTTTTCGTGTCGGCGATTCATCACCACCTGATTCGTCAGGAATCGCGGATGCGGGTTTCCCTCGTCGTTGAGACGGGAGATGTACGCGAGGTACATCACGCAGCCCTGCTCATCGGATACGGCGCCGGGGCACTCAATCCGTATCTCGCCATGGAATCTGTTGAGAGCATGATTCGTGAGGGATACATCACCGACATCACCCCCAAGAAGGCAACGAAGAATCTCATCAAGGCGCTGGGTAAGGGTGTGCTCAAGATCATGTCCAAGATGGGCATCTCGACGGTTAGTTCTTATTCGGCGGCGCAAACATTTGAGGCGGTCGGCCTGAGCCAGGAATTCGTCGACGAGTACTTCACCGGTACCCGCAGTCGACTGGGTGGCATCGGCCTCGAAGCGATCGAGAATGAGAACGCTGCCCGGCATGCCAGCGCGTATCCCACGAAGGCCGGCACAAGTTTGGTGCACGAGCGTCTCACTACGGGTGGTGAGTACCAGTGGCGTCGAGACGGTGCACCTCACCTCTTCAACCCGGAAACAGTCTTCAAACTGCAGCACGCCACCCGCACGCGTCGCTACGACGTGTTCCGCGAGTACACCGATCTCGTCGATTCGCAAGCGGAGCAGTTAATGACGTTGCGCGGACTTTTCTCACTCGGCGACCACGACGTAAAGCCCGTCGCCCTTGACGACGTTGAGTCCGTTGCGTCAATCGTCAAGAGGTTCTCTACGGGAGCCATGAGTTACGGGTCGATTTCTCCCGAGGCCCACGAGACGCTCGCCATTGCCATGAATCGTCTCGGCGGCAAGTCAAACACGGGCGAGGGTGGCGAAGATGTCGAACGCCTCATCGACCCCGAACGTCGAAGTGCCATCAAGCAGGTCGCCTCTGGTCGATTTGGCGTGACCAGCATGTATCTCACACACGCCGACGACATCCAGATCAAAATGGCACAGGGCGCCAAGCCCGGCGAGGGTGGCCAGTTGCCACCCAACAAGGTGTATCCGTGGATTGCGCGAGTTCGTCACTCCACTGCTGGAGTGGGCCTCATTTCTCCGCCTCCGCACCACGACATCTACTCGATTGAAGACCTCAAGCAGTTGATTTTCGACCTGAAGAGAGCAAACCCCTCTGCTCGCGTTCACGTGAAGCTCGTGAGCCAGTCGGGCATTGGCGCTGTGGCTGCCGGAGTTTCCAAGGCCCTCGCAGACGTCATCCTGATCAGTGGCCACGACGGCGGAACCGGCGCAAGCCCGCTCAACTCTCTGAAGCACGCGGGTACGCCGTGGGAGCTGGGGCTGGCGGAAGCGCAGCAGACACTGATTGCTAACGATATGCGGGACCGCGTTGTTGTGCAGGTGGACGGTCAACTCAAAACGGGTCGCGACGTTGTGGTCGCCGCTCTCTTGGGAGCTGAGGAGTTTGGCTTCGCAACAGCTCCCCTCGTTGTGAGCGGATGCATCATGATGCGCGTCTGCCACCTCGACACGTGCCCGGTTGGTGTGGCGACGCAGAACCCTGAACTCCGCGAGCGTTTCAGTGGCACGCCGGAGTTTGTCGTGAACTTCTTTGAGTTCATTGCCGAGCAGGTTCGTGAACTGCTCGCCTCGCTCGGGCTTCGTAGCCTCGATGAAGCTATCGGTCGCGTCGATCTGCTCAACACGGATCGCGCCGTCTCACACTGGAAAACCGACGGTCTCGATCTCACGCCGATTCTCCAGGCGGATTCGTTTGGCCCGGAGGCACCTCGCAAGCACGCCCGCAATCAGATTCACGAAATCGACGAGCACTTCGACCGCGTGCTGCTCGGTCAGAGCACCTCAGCGTTGGCCTCCGGTGAGCGTGTGGAGCTCGCGCTCGACATTCAGAACACCGAGCGAGCCGTCGGTACCATGCTCGGTCACGAGCTCACAAAAGCGCACGGCGCCAACGGACTTCCCGCGGGAACCATCGACGTTACGCTGACCGGCTCTGCGGGTCAGTCTCTTGGCGCCTTCATGCCATCCGGAATCACACTTCGCCTCATCGGTGATGCCAACGACTACGTAGGTAAGGGGCTCTCGGGTGGAACGGTCATCGTTCGGACACACCCGCACAGCACTTTCCCCGCAGAGTACATCGTGATCGCCGGTAACGTTGTCGGCTACGGTGCCACGTCAGGATCCATGTTCATTAACGGTCTCGTGGGCGAGCGATTCTTTGTTCGAAACTCCGGAGCCACGGCCGTCGTTGAGGGTGTGGGCGACCACGCGCTCGAGTACATGACCGGTGGCCTCGCGGTAATTCTTGGCTCAACAGGTCGAAACCTCGGTGCGGGTATGTCGGGGGGCATCGCCTACGTCAACGGTCTGAGTGTTGAACTTGTCAACCCCGACGCTCTCGATTCGGGCGAGCTCGTGCTCGAGCCGCTCGGTGGGGCCGATCGTGAAATTGTTCGTGACCTGTTGCAGCGTCACGTCGCTGAGACAGAGAGTGAACTTGGCAAGCGTTTGCTCAGTGGGGGAGACAGCGCTCTCGACGGCTTCGTCAAGGTCACGCCGCGTGACTACGCTGCCGTCTTGGCGACCCGCCAATCTGCCGTAGATGCCGGAGTTGACCCGGACAGCAATGAAACGTGGCTGCACATCATGGAGGTGACCGGTGGCTAATCCCAAAGGATTCCTGAACACCCGCGAGCGTGAGGTTCCTGCGCGTCGCTCCATTCCCTTGCGCGTCAAAGACTGGAAAGAGGTCTACGAGCAGGGTGACCCCGCGGCGCTCGCACGTCAAGCTGGTCGCTGCATGGACTGTGGCGTGCCGTTCTGCCACCAGGGCTGTCCACTGGGAAACCTCATTCCTGAGTGGAACGACCTCGTGTGGCGCGATGACTACAAAGCTGCCATTGAACGACTTCACGCAACGAACAACTTCCCGGAGTTCACCGGACGCATTTGCCCCGCCCCCTGCGAGTCCGCTTGCGTGCTGGGAATCAATCAGCCCGCTGTGACGATTAAACAGGTTGAGGTAGCCGTCATTGATCACGCCATGGCCAATGGCGGGTTGACACCTCACGTTCCTCAGCGACTGACCGAGAAAACCGTTGCCGTTGTCGGTTCGGGCCCTGCCGGCCTCGCCGCTGCCCAACAGCTCACCCGCGCCGGACACACTGTTGTGGTGTTCGAGCGCGATGACCGTATTGGTGGACTGCTGCGGTACGGCATCCCGGATTTCAAGCTCGAGAAGACGTCGCTCGACGCACGACTGGCCCAGATGGAAGCCGAGGGTACTCGCTTCCGACCGGATACAAACATCGGCACTGACATCACGTGGGAGCAGTTGCGTCAGCGATACGACGCCATCATTGTTGCCACCGGTGCCCTCGAGCCACGCGATCTGTCCATTCCAGGGCGTGATCTGGCCGGTATCCACTTCGCCATGCCGTACCTGACGCAGTCCAACCGCACCGTCGCTGGCGATGTTGTTGAGGGTCAGATTTCGGCTGCCGGTAAGCACGTCGTCATTCTCGGTGGAGGCGACACCGGTGCAGACTGCCTCGGTACAGCACACCGCCAGGGTGCCACCTCGGTTACCACCCTGGCTATCGGAAAGCGTCTCCCCGACGAGCGTCCCGAGGGCGAGCCCTGGCCTATGGCTCCGCGACTGTTTGAGGTCTCGAGCGCTCACGAGGAGGGCGGGGAGCGCGAGTTCTTGGTTTCCACCGTTGAGTTCTTGGGTGACGTCAAGGGGAATGTACGGGCGTTGCGAATTGCCGAGACCGAGTTCCGTGACGGCACGCGGGTGCCCAAGGCGGGCACAGAGCGGGAAATACCTGCAGACCTCGTTCTGTTGTCCCTCGGATTCACAGGCACGGACGCAACCGAACTCGCCGAGCAGGCGGAGGTCGTCGTGGAGCGCGGTCTTGCCTCGCGAACGGCTGATTACGAAACAAACGTCCCGGGCGTATTCGTCGCTGGCGACGCGGGTCGTGGCGCATCCCTCGTGGTCTGGGCTATCGCCGAAGGGCGCGCCGTTGCCGCTCAGGTCGATACGTACCTCACCGGGTCAAGCGTGCTCCCGGCCCCGGTGCGCGCGACAGACAGGCCGTTTGCCATCAACCACTAAGTTTTTCGCTGAGTGTGACAGCATTACCGTGATGCAAGAGACGGCATCCCAACAAGACAAGAGGCAAAAATGAGACGTGCCAAGATCGTTGCCACCCTGGGGCCGGCTACCGAGAGTTACGAAGATATTCGGGGCATCATCGATGCTGGAGTCGATGTCGCCCGCATGAATCTCTCGCACGGCAACTACGAGGTTCACGAGAAGGTTTATGCCAATGTGCGTAAGGCGGCTGCTGATGCAAACCGAGCTGTAGCGGTTCTCGTCGACCTGCAGGGCCCCAAGATCCGCCTCGGCAAGTTTGATGGCGGGCCCTACGACCTTGCTACGGGTGAGACGTTCGTGATTACGACAGAGGATGTCGTCGGCACGAAAGAGATGTGCTCAACAACTTACGCGGGGCTTCCCCAAGATGTGAAGGCGGGCGATCCCCTTCTGATTGATGACGGAAAGGTGACCCTCCGCGTGGTTGCCACCGACGGCGTTCGCGTCACCACAACCGTTGAGGTCGCTGGGCAGGTCTCAAACAACAAGGGCATCAACCTTCCGGGTGTTGCCGTGAATGTTCCCGCGCTGTCCGACAAGGACGAGGCAGACCTCCGTTGGGGGCTGCGACTCGGGGCCGACTATATTGCGCTGAGCTTTGTGCGGGATGCCAAAGACATCGTTCGCGTGCACGAGATTATGGACGAAGAAGGGGTTCGGCTGCCGGTGATCGCCAAGATCGAAAAGCCGCAGGCTGTGGACCACCTGGAAGAAATTATCGACGCCTTCGACGCCATCATGGTGGCGCGCGGTGACCTGGGCGTCGAGCTTCCTTTGGAAGCCGTTCCCATTGTGCAGAAACAGGCGGTCGAACTTGCGCGTCGTTGGGCCAAGCCCGTTATTGTCGCCACGCAGGTTCTCGAGTCAATGATCACGAATCCACGACCAACTCGTGCCGAAGCTTCCGACTGTGCCAACGCGGTGCTTGATGGCACGGATGCCGTCATGCTTTCGGGTGAGACGAGTGTCGGCGCATTCCCCGTGCTCACGGTGGAAACCATGGCGCGCATCATCGAATCCACAGAAGATCACGGATTGAGCCGCATTCCAGACCTCGGTACTAAACCTCGAACCCAGGGCGGCGCAATCACCCTGGCAGCCGCCGAAGTTGCGGAATTCATTGAGGCAAAGTATCTCTGCGTCTTCACCGAATCGGGGGATTCGGCCCGCCGAATGTCGCGCCTACGCTCAAGTATCCCGATGCTGGTGTTTACCCCGCACGAGTCCATTCGTCGCCGGATGGCACTCATCTGGGGTGTGCGATCCTTCCTCGTCGAGCCGGTCACGCACACCGACGCGATGTTTGTTCAGGTCGACGATTACCTCTTGGGTGAGGGGCTCGCCAAGGTTGGTGACAAGGTCGTGGTGATTGCCGGAACGCCACCCGGAATCGCCGGATCGACAAATGATCTTCGGGTTCATCTGATTGGTGACGCTCACGGGGTAGCGGCCGAGGCGTACGCCAGCCATCTCTAAAACGTGTGCCGGATGTGGGACTTGAACCCACACGTCCTTACGGACAAAGCATTTTGAGTGCTCCGCGTCTGCCATTCCGCCAATCCGGCTGGCACATAGTTTCTTCAGACATATTCTAGGCTGGGGTCGTGACCGAAGAAGACACGTCGACAAGCACTGCCCGCAGGGTGGTCGTTGCCGAGGACGAAGCGCTTATCCGCATGGATATCGTCGAGACTCTGCGCGACAACGGCTTCATCGTCGTGGGCGAAGCTGGTGATGGTGAGCGCGCTGTAGAGCTGGCAATAGAACTCAGGCCTGACCTCGTGGTGATGGATGTCAAGATGCCCAAGCTCGATGGTATCTCAGCGGCCGAAAGGCTTTCCCGAGACAACATCGCGCCGGTTGTTCTTCTCACGGCTTTCAGCCAGAAGGAACTCGTCAACCGTGCCAGTGAGGCCGGTGCCATGGCATACGTGGTCAAGCCGTTTTCACCGAACGATCTGTTGCCCGCCATCGAGATTGCACTGTCTCGTTACGCACAAATTCAGGCCCTCGAAGCCGAGGTTGCCGACATGTCTGAGCGCTTTGAAACTCGTAAGGTCGTTGACATTGCCAAGGGCATCTTGAACGAAAAGATGGGACTCAGCGAGCCGGAAGCGTTTCGCTGGATTCAGAAGGCCTCGATGGATCGCCGCTTGACGATGAAAGACGTCGCTGTAACCATCATTGATCAGCTGGGTGCGCTACCTCAGGCTTAGCCGGTCGGCTTTTTGATCAGGTTCGTAATTCGCACGGTCGAGAGTCGCTTTCCGTCTTCATTGGTGCACACAATTTCGTGCGTCGTGAGTGTGCGACCGAGGTGTAGCGAGCGGCATGTTCCGATGATGAAACCGCTCACGCCACTGCCCGTGTGGCTCGCATTCACCTCAATTCCCACGGCCGTTCCGAGACCGTTGAGGTGGGAGTAGACATTGGCGGCAATCGAGCCCATACTTTCGCCGAGCACGACGAACGAACCACCGTGCAGAATGCCAAACGTTTGTGTATTGCCCTCGACGGGCATCGTGGCGACCGAATACTCGGGGGAGAGCTCATGCCACTGGATTCCCATTGTGAGAGCCAGGAGGCCCTGATCTCTGCCGAGGATGGTCGACAAATTTATAATGGGCGGACGAACAAAACCCGACATGTCGCGCTCTTTCTCTCGTGATCAACGGCACCGAATCTGGCCACGATTCGGGCGATAGGCTAGGGCTCATGCCCGCCGAAACACAGCCTACTCTGCTCCTCATTGATGGGCATTCGCTGGCGTTCCGGGCGTTTTACGCGCTCCCTCTGGATAGTTTCCAGACCGCAGATGGGCAGCACACCAACGCGATACACGGTTTCATTTCTATGATGCTCAACCTCCTCGCAAAGGAGAAGCCAACTCACATCGCCGTAGCGTTCGACATCTCGCGCTACAGCTTTCGCACCAAGGAATATCCCGACTACAAGGGAACGCGAGGCGAGACGCCCGCTGAGTTCATCGGTCAAGTACCCCTGTTGCAAGACGCGCTCCACGCAATGAACATCACGACAATTACCAAA
>JAIOXH010000028.1 GCA_021741765.1 Aurantimicrobium sp.
ATGCGATGACCGAAACGGGTCACGGATCTGACGTTGCCGCCATTGCCACGACCGCCGAATACGACGCGAAAAGCCAAGAGTTCGTCATCAACACACCGTTCCGAGGGGCGTGGAAGGACTACCTCGGCAACGCCGCCGTTCACGGCCAAGCGGCGGTGGTCTTTGCCCAGCTCATCACGAACGGCATCAACTACGGCGTGCACGGGTTCTTCGTGCCGGTGCGCACACCCAAGGGCACTTTTCTGCCCGGTATCGGCGGAGAGGACGACGGGCTCAAGGGCGGCCTGAATGGCATCGATAATGGGCGCCTGCACTTTGATCACGTGCGCGTGCCGCGCACTAACCTTCTGAATCGCTATGGCGACGTGGCCGCCGACGGCACCTACTCATCGCCCATCGCCAGCCCGGGTCGTCGCTTCTTCACCATGCTCGGCACACTCGTTCAGGGTCGCGTCTCACTCGACGGCGCAGCCATTAATGCCGCCAAGATGGGTCTTCAGATTGCTGTGACCTACGGCAACCAACGCCGTCAATTCGCTGGCGCGTCGGGCGAAGAAACCGTCCTGCTTGACTATCAGCGCCACCAACGCCGCCTTATCCCGCGCATTGCCACCGCTTATGCGCAGTCCTTTGCACACGAACTCCTCTTGGAGAAGTTCCACGCCGTGTTTAGTGGCGAGGAAGACACCGATGATGCGCGCCAAGACCTCGAGACACTGGCAGCCGCTCTCAAACCACTCTCGACCTGGAACGCGCTCGACACCCTTCAGGAAGCGCGCGAGACCTGTGGCGGGCAGGGCTTCTTGGCCGAGAACCGACTCGTGGGATTGCGGGCTGATCTCGACATATACGTCACGTTTGAGGGTGACAACAACGTGCTGCTGCAGCTCGTGGCCAAGCGACTCCTCACCGACGTGAGCGACACCTTCCGTGATGCTGGCCCAGCGGCACTCGCAAAGCTAGCGCTCGAGAACGTGGTCGATCGCACCCTCACCGGCTCAGGACTCCAGCGTCTCGGCCAAACGGTTGTCGACTTGGGCGCCACGTCACGGTCGGTGGAAAACCTTCGGCAGTCTGACGTTCAGCGGGCACTGCTGGCCGAACGTGTTGAACACATGGTGATGTCTATAGCGGCCACGCTTCGTCACGCCAAGAAAGAGGGTCGTGCCACCGAGGCATTCAACGAGAACCAAAGCGCTCTGATCGAAGCCGCCATCGCACACGGCGAGTTGCTGCAGTGGGAAGCGTTCACGGCAGCTCTCGACGCGATTAAAGACCCAGACACGCACATCGTTCTCACGTGGTTGCGCGACCTGTTTGGCTTCGGAATCATCGAGAAGCATGCCGCGTGGTACCTCATGTCGGCGCGACTCTCATCCCACCGTGCGTTGGCCGTCACGGCCTACATCGACCGTTTGATTGCGCGTTTGAGGCCGCACGCGCAGGATCTCGTGGATGCTTTCGGATACGGGCCAGAGCACCTTCGTGCCCCGATTGCCTCCGGAGAAGAGGCGCAGCGACAGGAAGAGGCCCGAGCCTACTTTGCCGATCCGTCGCGTCGTTTTGCGCCCAAGGAGAGCGTGGCCACGAAGCCCAAGGCCAAGAAGCCGGCCGCCGAATAGGCGCTCACGCTCGTCGCGGTTGAGAAGGCCTCCTTGGCCTTGTCGGCAATAGGAATCGTCGCCGGATCCTTTTCAAGACCTTGAATTGCTGCGCCCGACGAGTCGACAACCGCGGCAACAATCTGCTCAACCTGGGCGGCGGGCAACTTCTCCTCAGTGAGTGACGTGGTGAGAACGCCCTGAATCGATGCGAACAAAATGGTGCCGAGCACCGCAATGCCTAAGGCCGAACCGAGTTGCCGTGCCGTGCTCTGTGTTCCTGAAGCTTGACCAGATTCGGTCACGGGAACGTCGAGAAGAATCACGTTCGTCAACTGCGCGGTTGCGAGGCCCACTCCCAGGCCGTAGGAGAACAACCACGGCGTTACAGTTAGCCAGGAACTGTTCGCGTTGATGGCAAAACCGAGTCCGGCGACGCCGATGATTTCAAGCACGATACCGAGGCGCACCATGGTCACCGGAGTAACCCGGCCACTGAGACCCCCGGCGACACCGCTCGCCACGAAGGCGCCAATCGCCAATGCCAACAGAATAAGTCCGGTTTGCAGTGCGTCGTAACCAATGACGAATTGAAGCCAGAGCGGAAGCGACAAGATAATGCCGAATTCACCCATCGAAATGATGGCTGCGGCCACATTTCCGTTGGTGAACGATGAGATGCGGAACAGTGAGAAATTGATGAGGGTGGACTTGCCGGCCTTCTCGCGGGATCGGCCGTAAGCGATGAACGCATAAGTGGCCAGCGCAAAGATAACGAAGAAGAACGGAATCACCGAAACTTCGAACGGCCAGGTCCAGTCGCCGATGATGAAGGGGTCGTTTACCAACCACCAGCCATAGGTTCGGCCTTCAATGAGTCCCGTCACCAATGCGGCCATGGCAATGACCGAGAACAGAGCGCTCAGCCAGTCGATGCGGCGCGCGATCGCATCTTTGGATTCAGTAATGGTGAGCAGCGCGCCAATCACGATGATCACAACGAGAGGTATGTTGATGCCGAAGGCCCAGCGCCAGGAGAAGTCTGTGGTGAGCCAGCCGCCCAGGAGCGGACCCACGGCAACCATTCCACCAATGGTGGAGCCCCAGACAGCGAAGGCGATACCGCGCTCTTTGCCCTGGAAGTTGGCGTTGACCAGGGACAGTGTGGTGGGCAGCACCATGGCGCCACCCAGCCCTTGGAGCACTCGCGAGAAGATGAGGAGATCCCCCGTTGGGGCAAAGGCGGCAAGCACGGAGGCCACGCCAAACACGAGGAGCCCCAGAACGAGCATGCGCCGGCGACCGAAACGATCGGACAAAGCGCCGAAGACCAAGAGAAGTGCTGCAAAGACGAGCGTGTACGACTCTTGAACCCACTGCACCTGTGTGCTCGAAATGCCGAGGTCGTCGATGATGGCGGGAATCGACACGTTGACGATGGTGGAGTCGACAATGATGAGCGAAATTCCGAGGCTGACGAACAGAAGACCCAACCAGCGCGTGCGTGATGATGCCATGCGCCTAATCTAACGGTATGGGTCGTCTCCCTTCGCGCAAGCGACTTCGCGGCAACGGGTATCGCTCCCGGCTCGGCCCGGGTTGACTGTGACCTAGCTTCTGGCGCTCGAGACGCCGTGGGAGAGGGCGGCTAGGAGTTCTTCTTGGCGACGCCCGCGAGCTTCGAGAAGTAGAACAGGTAGAAGATTTCGAGAATGCCGGCCGTGTTGACCACGAAGAGCACCACGAACCACACCTTGCTGTGTCGCGTGCCGGCGCGATAGAGGGCCAGGGCCTTCCAGATCGCGCTCCACACGCCCAAAATTACGATGGTCCAGATAGCCCACGTGGGCATGCCCCACATGCTGTCAATGCTTGTTGTCATGCGCCAAGTTTCGCACACCCCTAGCCAGAATGGGGGGCGAGAACGTAGAGTCTCCCCATGAATATTGCACCCTGGGCATTCACTACCCGCCGCATTGTGGGCGTGGCACGTATCGTCCTGGCTATCGGTATTTTTGCCGCCGTGGCCACCCAGGTGGGCGACCGCATGGCTAACAACCTGTTTCGCCCGGGCGAGTACTTTGCTTTCTTCACCATTCACACGGCGTTGATGTTTGTCGTGATTCTGATCGCGGCGGGCATCGTGTCGTTGCGCACAGATCGCGATACCCGGCTGCTCACCATCATGCGCATGATGGCGGTGCCCTACGCCATTGTGACCGCGCTCGTTTACAACTTCATGCTGCGCGGTTTACCGCTCTCCGCCGTAGATGCGGGCTACGAGTGGCCGGTCTGGCCCGACGAACTCTTGCACGTATGGGCGCCAATCCTGCTGGTGCTCGACTGGGTGTTTTCGGTGGGCCGCTACCCGCTGCGATTGCGTGACCTCTGGTGGGCACTCATCTTCCCCTTGGCCTGGGTCGCCTTCTCCATTGTGCGTGGTCTTGCCACAGGGTGGTGGCCGTACCCATTCCTCGACCCCAACGGATCGCTGGGCTGGCCGGGCGTCATTGGTTACATCATCGGTATCGCTGGCGCGATGACCCTCTTCGCCTATCTCACAGTGCTCGTGGGTCGAATATGGGTGCGTATTCAAGCACGACGCGCCTAGTGTTAAGGGCATGACGCGACGCACCCTCGGCTCTTCCGATTTCTCCGTTTTCCCGCTGTGCCTGGGCGGCAACGTCTTCGGCTGGACGTCCGACGTTGTCCAGTCTGAAGACGTGCTCGACGCGTATGTCGCCGGCGGCGGCAACTTTGTCGACACGGCCGACGCCTACTCGGCCTGGGTCGACGGAAACGTTGGCGGCGAGTCTGAATCAATCATCGGCAACTGGATGACGTCTCGCGGCAACCGGGCGGATGTGATTGTTGCCACCAAGGTTGCCAAACTGCGCACGCGCCCGGGCCTGAGCCCGCAGAATATTTGCCTGGCGGCCGACGAGTCCCTGGCGCGGCTGCAGTCTGACTACATCGACCTCTACTACGCGCACGAGGACGATGCCACGGTTGCCATCGAGGAGACCGTCGAGGCTTTTGACGCGCTGGTGCGCGCGGGCAAGGTGCGCGCCATCGGACTGTCGAATTACACGCCCGAGCGCGTTGCCGAGTATGTGAGCGTTGCTCGTGCCAACGGGTGGGCTGTTCCGGTGGCCGTTCAACCCCACTACAATCTGGTTTTCCGTGCCGAGTTCGAAACGTCTATGGCGCCCGTGTGCGCCGACCTCGACCTCGGGGTGGCCCCGTACTTTTCCCTCGGGTCGGGCCTACTGACCGGCAAGTACGCCTCGGCGGCCGACCTGGCCGGTGTGGCTCGTTCGGGGGGCGCGGGCATGTATGCCAGTGACCAGGCGTGGGAGGTCGTCGCCCTGCTGCGCGACATTGCCGCAGCTAACGACGTTTCTGCCGCCACGGTCGCCCTCGCCTGGCTGCGCGATCAGCCTACGGTCACCGCACCCATTGCGAGCGCACGTGTGGTCGAACAGCTCCACGCGCTCATGGCGGCGGCCTCCTTCGTGATCCCCGAGACAGACGCCGCGCGTCTCACTCAGCTGTCGGCCGGACTTTAGGCCTATCTCGGAATGCACAGCGAACACATCGTCATTCCCACCTCGGACGGCAATGGCGACGTGCCCGGATTCTTAGTCGTCCCAGACGGCGCGGGCCCGTGGCCCGGAGTTGTCTTGGTGCACGAAGTCTTTGGTATCGAAGAGAACATGATCCACCACGCCGAGCACCTGGCCAGCCGCGGATATCTTGTTCTCATGCCCGACCTCTACAGTCGCGGCGGCATGCGCAAGTGTCTGCGTGCCACGTTTCGCGCGCTCAACGATGGCGAGGGTCAGGCGTTTCGCGATGTCGAGGCGGCTAAGAATCTTCTCGCTGCGCGCAGAGACTGCACCCAAAAGATGGGCGTGATCGGGTTCTGCATGGGCGGCGGGTTCGCTCTGCAGATGGCGCAGCGCGGGTACGACGCGTCTGCCGTGAACTACGGCATGATGCCCAAAGACCTTGATGCGGTTCTTGAGGGAGCCTGCCCCATCGTGGGCAGCTACGGCGCCAAGGACAAGACACTCAAACGTGCCGCGGCCACGATGGAGGTCGCGCTCACGAAGCGCGGGATTGCGCACGACATCAAGGAGTATCCAGACGCCAACCACGCGTTTATGAACCCCGGACCCGCCGGACCCAAGCTGATGCGCCCCATCATGCAGAAGGTGGCTGGCTTCCGACCCGTCCCGGATGATGCGGCTGACGCGTGGGCCCGCATCGACGCGTTCTTCACCGAGCACCTGCGCTAGCCTGACCACATGAAAAATCTTGACCGATGGAGCGCAGCTGACATACCCGACCTCACGGGCAAACGTGCGATTGTCACGGGCGCGACCTCGGGCCTCGGACTCGTCATGGCCACCGAACTGGCCGCACACGGTGCCACGGTAACGCTCGCGGCACGCAACGCCACGAAAGCTGAGACCGCGAAGGAGCTCATTCTTTCGGCGCACCCGAAAGCTCGTCTCGACGTCGCCCTCGTCGACGTGGCCAGCCTGAAGAGCGTTCGTTCGTTTGCCACCACGTGGCTCGCCAAGAACAAGAAGCTCGACATCCTCGTCAACAACGCGGGAGTCATGGCGGTGCCGAAACGGCAGCTCACCGAGGACGGATTCGAACTGCAGTTCGGTACCAACCACCTCGGCGCCTTTGCGCTCACCCTGCTGCTCTTGCCCGCCCTGCGCAAAACTCCGGGGGCTCGAGTTGTTGCCGTGGCATCGAATGCGCACCGTCCGAGCAGCATCGCCTTCGACGACCTGATGCGCGAAAAGAAGTACACCGCGTGGGGCGCTTACGGACAGAGCAAGCTGGCCAACCTGCTCTTCACGCGTGAGCTTCAGCGCCGGTTTGTCGCCGCGAAAGTCGACGCCATCGCGGTTGCGGGCCACCCCGGATGGGCATCGACAAACCTCGTGGCATCGGGTCCCATGAAAGATCGCGGACCGTTTGCCCAGTGGTTGGCCCGTCTCGGCAGCCACCTCGGCTCACAGTCGGCCGAACAGGGCGCCCTACCCATGCTCTATGTGGCAACGGCCGAGGGTGTCGCCGGCAACGACTATTACGGCCCCCACGGTACTAGCGAGCTCAAGGGTTACCCCGTGCCCGCGCGTCGCGTGCCCGCTGCCCTCAGCGACGACGATGCGAAACGACTCTGGAATGCCAGCGAGGCGCTGACCGCTATCACCTCGCCCATCTAGCCTTCGGCTGCTCCCCGCAGCCCGCGTCTAGGCTGTGCACATGTCGGACGACGTGAGCATCCTGATGAGGCAGCGTCCGTCGCGCGCCCAGCGCCGCCAAGCGGGTGCGTTCGTTCGTGCGCGTGTGCCGCTGGAGAGTCTTTCCGATTGCCCCAAACCGGCCGAACGAACAGCCGCGACAGCCATCATTGAGACCCAAAACGCGACACGAAATCCCGACCTTGTTCCCCTGCGGTACGAGCGCATGGGCGTCGACGCCTTTTCTTTCTTGCGGGGAACGGCGGCCGTCATGGCCCGAGACCTGTCGCTGCGGCCCAACTCCGGACTCGATGTGCAACTGTGTGGCGACGCTCACCTCGACAATTTCGGAATCTTTGCTTCGGCTGAGCGGCGGCTCACCTTCGACCTCACGGACTTTGACGAGACTCTTCCGGGACCGTTTGAGTGGGACGTGAAGCGCCTGGCCGCGAGCTTTGCCACGTCAGCTCGCGTGAATGACATGGGAGACGCAACCGAGCTGCGCGCAGCTCGCGCTGTTGGGCGCGCATATCGCGAGTGGATGACCACGTTCAGCGAACGTCCCACCCTTGACGTGTGGTTTGCCCGAGCAGACCTAGAGTGGCTGACCGGTGAAATTCAGAAGCCCGGATTGCGCGATGCCTTGTTGCGGGCGGGAAAGCGAGCGCTCACCAAGGACGGCGAGAAGGCCAGCCTCAAGTTGACAGAGCGCATCGGCGACGCGTGGCATTTCCGCTCCGACCCACCCACGCTCGTTCCGTTCCAGGGGACCGACCACCTCGTAACGGTGGCCGATGTATTCCGCCGCTACCGGGGCACTCTCCCGCCCGATCGTGTGGCCCTGCTTGATCGCTATTCATTCGTTGAGGCGGCCGTCAAGGTGGTGGGTGTGGGCTCGGTGGGTACGCGCGCCTATGCGCTCCTTTTTCAGTCGGGAGACGGTGAGCCGCTCATTCTGCAGGCAAAACAGGCCGAGGCATCTGTGCTCGAGGCGCACCTTCCCCGCAGCGAGTATGACCACCACGGCAAGCGCGTTGTGGTGGGGCAACGCCTTATTCAGTCCTCCAGCGATCCCTTTCTGGGCTGGACTCGCGGAGACGAGACGTTACCGTTTGACTTTTACTTTCGTCAGCTATGGGACATGAAGGGGCGCATCGAGGCCACGTCGCTCGACGCCTCGTCCTTCGAGGCCTATGCGTCGGTGTGTGCAGCGGCCCTCGCCCGAGCACACGCCCGAGCCGGAGACGCCTCGCTCATTGCCGGTTACCTGGATGAGGGCAAGGCTTTTGAGCACGCGATAGCTGAATACGCCCGCTCCTACACCGACGTGATGATGAGCGACTACGCCGCGTTCGAGCAGTGGCGGCGACCGTAGACTAAGGGGCATGTCTGAGCCCACGCTAACCGCCCGCGCGGAGGCCCTTATGGCCGCGCTCGCCGAGCGCGTTGTGGTGGGCGATGGCGCGATGGGCACCATGTTGCAGGAGCACGCGCCCACGCTCGACGACTACCAGCAACTCGAGGGCTGCAACGAAATTTTGAACGTGAGCCGCCCGGACATGATCCGTGCCATTCACGACGCATATCTCGACGTGGGAATCGACTGCGTCGAGACAAACACCTTCGGTGCCAACTGGTCGAACCTGTCCGACTATGCCATCGAGCACCGCATCGTTGAACTGGCTCGCGAAGGCGCCCGCCTCGCCCGCGAATCGTGTGAGGCTTTCGAAGCCGCCGACGGGCGCATGCGCTGGGCTTTGGGCTCCATGGGCCCGGGAACCAAACTGCCGAGCCTCGGCCACACCACGTACGCACACCTCAAAGCCACGTTTGCCGAACAGGCGGTGGGGCTCATCGAGGGCGGAGCCGATGCCTTCTTGATCGAAACATCGCAAGACCTGCTGCAAACCAAGGCCGCCGTGAACGGCTGCAAGCAGGCTGTGATGGAGACTGGCATTCGCCTTCCCATTTTTGTCGAGGTGACGGTTGAGACCACCGGAACGATGTTGATGGGTAGTGAAATCGGGGCTGCGCTCACGGCCCTCGAGCCCTTGGGCATCGACATGATTGGCCTGAACTGTGCCACCGGCCCCACCGAGATGAGCGAGCACCTGCGCCACCTCTCGCGCTATTCCACAGTGCCCGTTATGTGCATGCCCAACGCGGGGCTCCCCATCCTTACCGCTGACGGGTCGTACTACCCGCTCACGCCCGACGAACTCGCGACGGCGCACGAACAGTTCGTCAAGGAATTCGGCTTGGCGCTCGTGGGAGGGTGTTGCGGCACGACCCCGGCGCACCTCAAGGCCGTTGTTGATCGGCTTGCCGGCACCCCGGCCGTTACCCGCACTACTCTCAATGACAACGGTGTGGCGAGCCTGTATCAGCACGTTCCGTTCATTCAAGAAAACGCCTTTCTGGCAATCGGGGAGCGCACCAACGCCAATGGCTCACGAGCATTTCGTGATGCCATGCTCGAGGAGCGCTGGGACGACTGCGTAGATATTGCGCGCAACCAGGTTCGTGACGGTGCCCACGTGCTCGATGTGTGTATCGACTACGTAGGTCGCGACGGGGTCGACGACGTGCGTGAGATTGTCTCTCGTTTCGCCAGTGCCTCCACCCTCCCCCTCGTCATCGACTCCACCGAGCCTGCGGTGCTTCAGGCCGGCATGGAGCTCATCGGCGGTCGCCCCATCGTGAACTCGGTGAACTTTGAAGACGGTGAAGGCCCGGATTCCCGGTTTGCGCGCATAATGCCCCTGGTCAAGGAACACGGAGCGGCAGTCGTGGCACTGACCATTGATGAAGAGGGCCAGGCGCGCACCACCGAGGGCAAGCTGCGCATTGCCTCGCGACTTATCGACACACTGGTGAACGACTGGCAGATGAGGGTTGACGACATCCTGGTGGATTGCCTCACGTTCCCGATCGCCACGGGTCAGGAAGAAACGCGACGTGACGCGATTGAGACCATCGAAGCTATCCGCGAACTCACGGCGAAATACCCGGGGGTGCACACCACACTCGGAGTTTCCAACGTCTCGTTTGGGCTTAACCCGGCCGCGCGCACCGTGCTCAACTCGGTCTTCCTGAACGAAGCCATGGCGGCCGGACTCGATTCGGCAATTGTCGATGCAGCCAAGATCGTGCCCCTGGCCTCCATTCCCGAGGCACAGCGCAAGGTGGCGCTCGACCTAGTGTGGGATCGCCGTGAGTTCGACGCCGACGGCAATCTCACCTACGACCCGCTTGAGCTGATGCTCGACACCTTTGCCGGCGTTGACGCCGCGGCCATTCGTGACCAGCGCGCTCTCGAACTCGCGGCCCTACCCGTGGGCGAGCGCCTTGCGAGACGCATCATTGACGGCGACGCTAAACGACTACCGGAAGATCTTGAGCAGGCCCGCGGCGACGGCATGGCGCCCTTGGACATCATCAACGATCACCTGCTCTCGGGCATGCAGGTCGTGGGCGAGCTGTTTGGCAAGGGCGAGATGCAGTTGCCGTTCGTGCTCAAGTCTGCAGAGGTGATGAAGGCCGCCGTGGCGCTGCTCGAGCCCTTCATGGAGAAGTCAGAGGCTGCCGGCAAGGGAAAGATTGTGCTTGCCACCGTGCGCGGAGACGTGCACGATATCGGCAAAAACCTTGTCGACATCATCCTGTCCAACAACGGTTACGACGTGGTGAACATCGGCATCAAAAAGACCATCAACGAGATCATTGCGGCAGCCGAGGAGTCGGGCGCCGATGTTATTGGCATGAGCGGCCTGCTGGTGAAGTCAACCGTTGTCATGAAAGAGAACCTGCTCGAGCTCAACGCCCGGGGGCTTGCCGGCCGCTGGCCCGTCATTTTGGGCGGCGCGGCACTCACACGCGCATTCGTGGAGGAAGACCTGGCGGCACTGTTCGACGGCGAGGTGCGCTATGCCCGCGACGCGTTTGAGGGACTCGCGCTCATGGAGCCCCTGGTTGCGGTGGCTCGTGGCGCAGATCCGGCCACGGTTGATCTGCCGGAACTCAAGAAGCGCATCCATCGCCCCTCACAGCTGGTGGTCACCGAGCCCGAGAACATACCCGCGCGTTCGGATGTTGCATGGGACAACGAGGTTCCGGTGCCGCCCTTCTGGGGCACGCGCATCGTGAAGGGCGTCGCGCTGGGCGAGTATGCCGCCTTCCTCGATGAGCGAGCCACCTTCATGGGCCAGTGGGGACTGAAGCCCGGCCGCGGCGACGACGGTGCCAGCTACGAACAGCTTGTCGATACCGAGGGACGACCGCGTCTGCGCTACTGGCTCGACCGCATCTTGGCCGAAGGAATTGCGGACGCGTCGGTGATCTACGGCTACTTCCCCGTGGTGTCTGACGGTAACGATGTGGTCGTGCGTCATCACGGTGACGACACGCACGGGCTGCTGGGCGCCCCAGGTGTGCTGGCTCCCGACGGCGGTTCGGGGGGCGAACTGGGCACCGAGCGACTGCGCTTTACCTTCCCCCGGCAGTCGCGCGACCGGCACCTCTGCCTCGCAGACTTTGTCTCCGCTGGCGACTCAGGCCGCACCGATGTGTTGCCCCTGCAGTTGGCAACGTTCGGCGATCGAATCAGCGCGGTCACCGCCGAACTTTTTGCCGCCGACTCTTATCGCGACTACATGGAGCTCAACGGATTGGCGATGCAGCTCACGGAGGCGCTCGCCGAGTTCTGGCACGCGCGCATCCGCGAAGAACTGGGCTTTGCCGCAGAAGACCCGGTAGATCTTGCGGGCATGTTTAAGCTCGACTATCGCGGCGCCCGGTTCTCGCTGGGCTATCCGGCGTGCCCCGACATGGAGGATCGTCGCAAGGTCGTCACTCTGCTCAAGCCCGAGCGCGTGGGCGTCGAACTGTCTGAAGAACTGCAGCTCCATCCCGAACAGTCAACGGACGCCTTCGTATTTCATCACCCCGAGGCAAAGTACTTTTCCGTCTAGCGAAGCGTAGCTCTGCTGGTTGAGTAGCGCGCAGCGCGACCCTGCTGGTTGAGTAGCGCGCAGCGCGTATCGAAACCGCTATCGACCGAGCTTGACGCGCCGCAGCCCCGCAATGATGGCCGGCCCGAGAACGGTGATTCCGATGACGGTCGTGGCCGCCCGCACGGTGTCCCATGTGAGCGTGGAAGTGACCAGCGTGTAAACCACGAAGCGCGAGAAATTCGTTACCGCGTCGGCCCCCGCGACATAGGAGATGCTGGTCTGCCCGCCCACCGCGAACGGCCAGAACCACAGGTTCAAGAGCGCGCCGTAGCCGTACGCGGCAAGAATCCCGAAAGTGATGAGCGCCGCGAGTTCACTCCACCGACGCCAACGAGCAGGAAGCCGCCGCGCGCTTTGCTGAACTGCTCGACTCACGAGACCGGCTCCGGCCCCCACCCACGCAGCGGCGAACATTTGGAACCCGACCCACGGACCGAGCAGGCCCAGTGCGAGTGACGACACCCCAATCGTGACGGCCCCGAGAAGAAAGCCGAAGCGCGGGCCAAAGACCGCGCCACCGATGATGAGAATGACAAAAACCGCTTCGATTCCTCCGGCTGCTGAGGAGAACAGCCTCACGACAGCCCCCGCGGCAGCTAAGAGTCCGAGCATGGCCACAAATTTTGCCGCGTCGGGGCGACCGGTCACCCCTCGCTCTGCCACGATGACGGCAACAAGTGCGAGCACCGGCACCAGCAGGCACACGATCACCACGGCCCACGTGTCCGCGTGATCGCCGCTGGCGGGCACCACAAACGGCCACGCAAAACTGGCGAGGGCAACAACGCTAATGGCGGCGAAGATCACGGCTGTCAGCCCGCGTGCTCGACGTTCGCGGCGTCGGGGCAGCGTCTCGTCACGTGTGCGCGAAGCCTTCCCGCTCACGGGGTGAGCCTCAACTCTTGTCACGGTGCCACCACCTCTCGATGGTCGGCAAAATCGCGAGAGGCAAAGGCGGCAGCAAGGAAGGCAGGGGCTGCCGCCAGAGGATCCGCGGGCATGGTGATGAGGTTTGCGTTCATGAGGCGGACGAAGGCTCGGTCGTGAGTGGCGACGAGCACGCGGGTACCCCGGGCGCTCACTCGATAGAGCAGTCCGGCCAATTCGAGTCGCGCACGGGGGTCGAGTCCGCGGGTGGGCTCATCAATCAGCAGGTATTCGGGCTTACTCTGCAGTTGCAAAGCAATCGCCAGGGCGCGCTGCTGGCCGGTGGACAGGTCCCGTGGATGCGTGTCAAGGTCAATCGTGGTGCCGAGCAACGTCTCGACAATACCGCGTGTGGTCTGCACCTCGTCATGTGTGCCATCGCGCCGGGCGTCATTCGCCCGGCACTCTTCGGACACGCTCTCGCGACCGAACAGGTCAATCGGGTTGTCGGGCACGAGTCGGATGTGTGGCGCGGACTTACCTCCGGGCAGGGCCAGATTCCAGAGGAGTGTTGTCTTACCCGAACCGTTCGGGCCCACGATCGCGGCAACGGGCAGCTCGAGGTCGCGTGCGATGATGTCTTCGTCGGACATCCGCTCGGCTACGTCCACCGGCTCGTCTAGGCCCGCCGTGCGAATCGTGCCGTGAGCGATGTGCAGACGTGCCTGGGCGAGCGAGACCAGCGGCGTGACGCGGTGCTCGGCCACGACGGTGGTAATTCCTGTCTTCAGGGCGAGCGTGCGCAGGAGTCCGGCCACGCGGTCGAGGGCAACATCGTCGAGGTCGGCGAACGGTTCGTCAACGAGGAGCACTGTCGGTTCACTAACGAGGGCCGCCGCCAGAGCAACGAGCGTCGCCTCACCCGCGGAGAGTTCTTGAACAGTGCGCGACAGCAGGTGACTCACGCCCATTTTGCGGGCTAGAACGGCGACGCGGGCGTCTATAGTGTGACGGTTGTCACCGCGCAGAGCGAGGGCCAAGCCGATCTCTTCGGCAACGCTCACGCTGGCAAAGCTCGAGCGCGGATCCTGCGGTACGTAGGAGACGAAGGCGGCCGTAGCCCGCGCAGAAAGCCCCTGACGGTCAACGCCCCCCACACTCAGGCGTCCTGTCTGGGTGCCTCGGTCGAACGAGTCGAAGAGCCCGGCTATCGCGCGCAGGAGGGTGGTCTTGCCGGAACCTGTGGCCCCCGTAACCAGTGTCAGGGTACCCGGGGCCAACGCGAACGTGAGTCCCTCAAGAATTGCGCGTCCGTCGGATAGTCGCAGGGTGACGTCATTGGCCCCGATCGGAGCGGCGCAGTTAGGCTCGGCAACCCGCGAGGTGTTCAGAAAACCTCGCCCCTCGAGGCTGGCCGCGAGAGCCGACGCGCGC
>JAIOXH010000029.1 GCA_021741765.1 Aurantimicrobium sp.
GACCCTAACTCTGAATTCGCATATGTGACCAAGGGCGCTGATGTCGATGCTTTCACGCAGATTAAGGCGCTCGAGATTCCCTGGATCTACTTTGAACAGAATCCCGATCGCGCATATCCGAACGGCGCCGTGGCCGGAAACATCCTCGGTTATGTGGGATCGGACGGTACGCCGCTCGCCGGGTTAGAGATGGGTTACGAAGAGTGCGTGGGCGGAGTCAACGGCTCGCAATCGTATGCTCGCGGGGCCGACGGTGTGCGCATTCCCGGCAGTACGGTGGTCACTGACGGAGCGAAGAACGGCTCAACGCTGAAGCTCACGATCGATTCTGATCTTCAGTGGTTCGCTCAACAGACGCTGGCGACCACGGCGAGTAGGGAGAACGCGAAGTGGGGCATGACGGTCGTCATGGAGGTTGAGACGGGTCGACTTCTTGCTGTGGCCGACTATCCCACCTTCGACCCCAACAACATTGACGCATATGCCCCCGAAGATCGGGGTTCGCGGGCCTTCACCAGTCCCTTCGAGCCGGGATCAACGATGAAGTCGCTGACGGCGGCATCCATCCTGGAAGCTGGTTTGGTAGCTCCGACGACGCCCATTTACTCGCCCCAGTACATCGAGTTCGATAACGGTGCTCGCTTCAGGGACCATGGTCCTCACCCATCGAATTTGACATTGCAGGGCGTGCTCCGCTGGTCGTCAAACTCGGGAATCGCACAACTCGGGGTATTGCTGGATCCCGACAGTCGTCATGACTCCCTGGTGAGGTTCGGTATTGGGGAGAAGACCGCTGTTGACTTTCCGGGTGAGTCAGCCGGTCTTCTGAGGCCGTCGGAGCAGTGGGACAACCAGTCGTTCTACACGATGTTTTTCGGCCAGGGACTCACCCTCACGTCGATCCAGATGGCCAGTGCTTACGCTGCAATCGGTAACGACGGTGTCCGCCAACCCGTCTCTCTGATTGACAGCTGCATTGATCTGGACGGAAAGACAGCCAGGCCGTCATTACCCGAGCCCGTAACCGTGATTTCGGCTCAGACCGCACGCACGACCATTGACATGCTCGAGAACGTGGTGACACACGGCTGGCTCACGGATTACCTGACGATCCCCGGTTACCGCATCGCGGCCAAGACCAGCACCGCAGAGCAGTCAGACGGTGCGGGCGGCTATTCAGACAAATTCATTGTTTCTCTGGCTGCTCTGTTCCCTGCCGATGACCCAAAGTTCGTGGTGCTCACGACCCTCGCGTCTCCCGATTCAAACAGCAGCTCGTCAGTTGTCCCTGACGTCAATAACGTCATCAAGCAAATTATCAAGACACGGGAAATCCAGCCGTCGTCGGGACAGCCCATTGACTATCCGGACTACTACTAGGCTCAAAACAATCGGTTGAAGGGAATGGCATGTCTGCCGACGGCGTGACACGACGACCGAATCGAGTTCCCTCGCTGCCGCTATCGACGCTCGCCATCGAATTGGGCTGGCGCGGTTCGGCCCTCGACAGTGTGATCGTTTCGGGGGTCACCGGGTCATCGCACAACGTGTTGCCGGGTGACGTGTTTTTTGCTGTTCCGGGCGCCCGCTTCCACGGCGCCGATTATGTCACGCTGGCGGCATCGGCTGGCGCAGTGGCAATTGTGACGGATGCGCAGGGAGAGAAATCCAGTCTGGCGACCGGTCTTCCGGTGCTCGTCTCGCTGGATCCTCGCAAAGATCTGGGGCTGGCAGCCGCTCTCATATACGGAACGAAGACGGCGTCACTGGCAACCTTCGGTGTCACGGGAACAAACGGCAAGACCACGGTTGCTTATCTGCTGGATGCTCTTCTGCGACAGTTAGGGGCAAGAACGGGACTCAGTTCGACGTCCGAGCGCATTGTTGCCGGCAGGGCCTATCCCTCAGGTCTCACCACCCCCGAAGCCGACGAGATTCACGCACTGTTGTCTCTCATGGTTGAGGCGGACGTCTCCCATGCCGTGCTGGAGGTCTCAGCGCACGCACTTACCCGGCAACGGGTTTCGGGCGTGCGCTTCGACGTCGTAGCGTTTACGAACTTTAGCCACGACCACCTCGACGACTACGCAACCATGGAGGACTACTTTCTCGCCAAGGCTGATCTTTTTGACGGCGGACGAGCGATGCGCGGAGTTGTCTGCGTCGATGACTCGTGGGGCCGACGCCTTGCGCAAGAATCTGATATTCCCGTTGTGACGGTGGCGTCGACCACCAGCGGCGATGCCGTTGCCGCGAACTGGCGTGTTGGCGTCACCGCAACCACGGTGTCGTCGACATCGTTCGTGCTCGAGGCGCCCGGTGGTGAGACGCTCACGGCCACGGTGCCGCTTGTGGGAGATTTCTCGGCCACCAATGCCGCTATCGCCATCGTGATGCTCGTGGAAAACGGATTTCCGCTGAACGAGATTCGACAGAGCCTGGGAGCAACGGCAACAATCGATGTTTTTGTGCCCGGACGCACCGAGATCGTTTCGGGCGATACCGGGCCGACGTTTTACGTTGACTACGGTCATACGCCCGAGGCGTTCGCTCGCACGCTGAGTTCGTTGCGCGCTCTCACGCCGGGCCGTCTCACCATGGTTTTTGGTGCCGACGGCGATCGAGACGTCACCAAACGTGCAGACATGGGACGTATCGCCGCCACGGGCGCTGATGTCGTGGTCATTACCGACTTTCACCCACGAACCGAAGACCCCGCCGTTATCCGCTCTGCGCTGATGCGCGGGGCCGCTGAGGCAGGCTCGACGGCAGAGCTTCACGAGATTGCCGATCAGCGAGAAGCCGTGCGATTTGCCCTCGAGGGGGCCCAACAGGGCGACACGATTCTCTATGCTGGCCCAGGGCACGAGGACTACCAAGAGGTCAACGGCACCAAGATTCCCTATGACGCACGCGAGGATGTTCGCCAGGCATTGCGCGAGGCCAACTGGCCGCCACGAGAGGCACACGAATGATTTCCCTCACCCTCGGTGAGATCGCCGGTATCACCGGCGGCCGCCTCTTTAGCCCGTCGGGTGACGTCGATTCGACCCTCGTGCTGGGCGGACAGGTCGACACCGATTCTCGCGAAATTGGCGACGGTGACATTTTCGTGGCCAAACCCGGCGAGGTCACCGATGGGTGGAACTTCATTGGTAGCGCCCGTGATGCCGGTGCCGCACTCGTCATTACCGAGCAGGAATCAGACGTCGATATTCCGCAGGTCATTGTCGCGGACGCGGTCGTTGCTCTCGCCGATCTCGCTCGCGAGGTGGTGGCCCGCGTGAGACTGGGTGGAGCCCTGACCGTGATTGGCATCACGGGATCAAATGGCAAGACGACGACCAAGAACCTCATCGGCGCGCTCTGCCAGCGCCTCGGGCCGACGGTTCTCGCCAAGGCATCGTTTAACAACGAAGTCGGTGCGCCACTCACGATGTTGCGAGTTGAGCAGGACACTCGCTATCTGGTGCTCGAGTTGGGCGCCAGCGGTATCGGGCACATTGCGCGACTTACGGACATCGTTGCCCTCGACATCGGGGTCGTGCTCATGGTGGGACTTGCGCACGCCGGAGAGTTCGGTGGTTTCGAGCGCACGGTTATTGCCAAGACCGAGCTGGTCCGGGGAATCCTGCCGGGGGGTACGGCCGTGTTGAACGCTGACGACCCGAACGTTGCGGCCATGGCAACCGTCTCGCCCGATGACGTGGTGTGGTTTGGCCGGGGAGCGACAGCCCAGGTTCGCGCCACCGATGTCGACACGCACCTGTCCGGAACCACGTTCGAACTGCGTGCCGCCGACGGTTCGGCGGCCCCGGCTGTTTTTCCCGTTATTGGCGAGCACCACGTGATGAACGCCCTGGCGATGGCGGCTGTGGCGGGGGTGCTCGGAGCGCCGCTTTCCGTTGTCGTCGAGGTCTTGGCGGCGACATCGCGCGCCGAACGCTGGCGCATGGAAGTTCTCGGCGGCGAGGGTGTTGTCGTCATCAACGATGCGTACAACGCCTCACCCGACTCGATGGCCGCAGCGCTTCGCACTCTCGCCCGTTTGGGCGACGCCTCGAACAGGCGCATTGCGGTTCTCGGTGAGATGAGTGAATTGGGCGAGTTCTCGGGCGAGGAACACGATGCCATTGCCCTCCTGGTGGTGCGCCTCAATGTCGATGTGCTCGTGGTTGTCGGCGCCGGCGCGCGCCGGCTCTATATTTCGAGCATCAACGAAGGTTCGTGGGCCGGGGAAAGCGTCTTCGTCGAAACCTCCGACGAGGCATACGATTACCTCATGACGATTCTGCGCGATAACGACATCGTGCTTGTCAAATCGTCGAACTCTGCCGGCCTCCGCTTTCTCGGCGACAAGTTGGGGGAGGCCTACGCTTGCTAACCTTGATGGTTGCCGGGGCGATTTCGATGTTCCTGTCGCTCGTCGCCACGCCCCTCTTCGCTCGCCTTTTTCGCTTCATCGGTTGGGGGCAGTACATCCGCGATGACGGCCCCAAAGAGCACCACGTAAAAAAAGGCACCCCAACAATGGGGGGCATCGTCATCATCTTCAGCACGTTGGTGGGGTACTTCGTTGCGTGCTGGATTACGGGCAACAGCATTGAGCTGTCACCACTGCTGGTGCTGTTCATGATGGTGGGTCTTGGAATTGTTGGCTTCATCGACGACTTCATAAAGACACACCGCAAGAACACGCTTGGCCTGCACGGCTACTTCAAGGTTTTGGGACAGGTTGTCGTCGCCGTGGCCTTTGGTTACATGGCCATCAACTTTCCCGACGAAAACGGATTGACGCCCGCGACGACACATATCTCGTTCTTGCGGGACCTGCCCTTCTCCTTCATGTCCTGGGGCTTGGTTCTGGGTTCCATCGCCTTCGCCATCTGGGTGGTGATCATGGTGACGAGCACGTCCAACGCGGTGAACCTCGTTGACGGCCTTGATGGTTTGGCCTCCGGTTCGTCGATCTTTGTTGCGGGCTCGTTTGTCATCATCAATTTCTGGCAGTTCAGTCAGTCGTGCTTCCGACCCGCCCTCGACCCGGACGTTGCCTACAAGTGCTACGACGTGCGCGATCCCATCGACATCGCCATCATTGCCGCTGCCATTGCGGGAAGCCTCATCGGATTTCTCTGGTGGAATACTTCTCCGGCCAAAATATTCATGGGCGATACTGGTTCGCTGGCCATCGGTGGGGCTCTTGCCGCCCTTGCTATCCTCAGTCAGACCGAGCTGCTCTTGATCGTTCTTGCGGGACTCTTCGTGATGGATACCGGTTCGGTCATCATCCAGCGCGCGTATTTCAAGATGACCAAGGGCAAGCGCATCTGGTTGGCGACCCCGATACATCATCACTTCGAGGTCAAAGGCTGGGCCGAGGTCACTGTCGTTGTGCGCTTTTGGATCATCTCGGGGCTGTTCGCCGCGGTTGGCGTGGGCGCGTTCTACCTCGAGTGGCTTTCGAGATAGTCGCCGTGCCCACAGACCTCACACTCCTGACAAGTTGGTACTCCGATTGGCGGGGGCTGCGCGTCCTCGTTGCCGGCGCTGGAGTGACGGGGTTTGCGGTTGCCGACACGCTGGCTGAGCTGGGCGCACACGTGGTGATCGCCGCTGACGCCATCGACTCGCTGCGCGCAAACATGTGCGAGGTCATCGGTGTTGACGTAGCGTTGACGACCCCGAGCGAACCTGTCCCCCCGGGGGTCTCAGATTTTGACGCCGAGGTGCTGGTTGTCTCACCCGGTTATGCTCCGCACCATCCGCTGATTCAGTGGGCTACGGAGCGCGGGATAGCGGTCTGGGGCGACATCGACCTGGCTTGGCGGGTGCGCGATAAGGTGCGCGTGGCCGACTGGATTCTCGTCACCGGCACGAACGGAAAGACAACGACCACGCAACTCACGGCGGCCATGTTGGCCGAAGCCGGATTCCGCGTGGCTCCATGTGGCAATATCGGCGTGTCGGTTCTGGATGCGGTGCGGGATCCCGCGGGTTTCGACGTCTTCGTCGTTGAACTGTCAAGTTTTCAACTGCACTATGCCTCGGGCCTCGAACCCTTTGCGGCTGTGTGCCTTAACATCGCCGAAGACCACCTCGACTGGCACGGATCGATGGATGCCTATGTCGGCGCTAAAGCCCGCGTGTACTCTCACACACGTGTTGCCTGTGTCTTCAACCGGGCTGACGCAAGAACCCTGGCAATGGTCGAGCAGGCCGAGGTGGTCGAGGGGGCGCGTGCGATCGGTATCGGTCTCGATACACCCGGACTGTCCGACCTCGGAATTGTTGATGGAATACTGTGCGATCGCGCTTTTCTGGAAGACCGCCGCGACCGTGCACTCGAGCTGACCACCATCGACGAACTCCGGGAGCACGGTCTCGCGTCTCCCCACATCGTCGTCGATATTCTTGCGGCGGCAGCGCTGGCACGTTCGTATGGCGTCTCCCCGGAAAGTATCTCGGTCGCCCTGTCAACGTTTACGTTGGATCGGCATCGTTATGAAACGGTGGCCTCACGGGACGGGGTGACGTGGATAGACGATTCCAAGGCCACCAATCCCCATGCGGCCGACGCCTCGTTGCGGGCAAATGAGTCGGTCGTCTGGATTGTGGGCGGACTTCTCAAGGGCGTCGTCATCGATGCTCTCGTCGAACGCCACGCTTCTCGTCTCCGTGGAGCGGTCATCATTGGTCGCGAACGACATCTGATTCGCGAAGCTTTCGGGCGACACGCGCCGGAACTCCACGTGGTCGATATCGATTCGGATGACACTAGTGAGGTCATGGCCCTAGCTGTTCGTGCGGCGAATGCCATGGCTGTTGAGGGCGACGTTGTTCTGTTGGCGCCGGCCGCAGCATCAATGGATCAATTCGCAGACTACGCGGAACGTGGACGTCTCTTTCGAGAGGCGGTTCTGTCACAGATGGGAGGTGAGGCGGATGACGAGTCCGCCTCGCGCCAAAGCTAAGCCTTCGGTGCGAACGTCCGTGGGCGATCGCCCGCAGCGCCCCTCGCTCGGCACTGTTTTTCGGGCAGATTCATCGAACTACTACATGCTCTTGGGAACGACCCTTCTTCTGGTCTTCATTGGGCTCATCATGGTGCTGTCCGCCTCGTCGGTTGACTCGTACCTCACCGACAACAACTTTTTCATGGGGTTCCTCAGACAGGGCGCCTATGCCATCGCCGGAATTCCCCTCATGCTGCTGGCGAGTCGGGTGCCACCGAATTTTTGGCGCCGCTGGGCGCGAACGGGTGTTCTCATCGGCATTGGATTTCAGCTGCTCGTGGTCTGGACGCCTCTCGGCGTTGATTCTGGCGGAAACCGCAACTGGCTGGCCATCGGAGACTTCACCTTTCAACCGGCGGAGCTGCTCAAACTCGCCCTAGCCGTATGGTTGGGCGTCATGCTGCCAATAGCGATGGATCGCTACGGAACTACGTGGCGCGTTCTGCGCCCGCTCATTCCGGCCCTCATTATCGTGACGCTGGTTCTGGTGGGTGGCGACCTGGGTACGGTGCTCATCATGTTTTTGATGACCCTGGCGGCCCTTTACTTTGCCGGCGTGGGCTGGAAGTTTATGATGGCGCCGATTGGCCTCGGCGCCTTGGGCGTTTTCGTCATGTCGGTGTTCAGTCCCAACCGCATGTCGCGGATCATGTCGTTTCTCGGCGCCCCCTGCGTGGATGATTCAGGTGCCTGTTGGCAGCCGTTGCACGGAACGTGGGCTTTAGCTAGTGGCGGAATTTTCGGTGTGGGGCTGGGCCATTCCCGGGCGAAGTGGTCGTGGCTGCCGGCCGCAGACAATGACTACATCTTTGCCATTGTGGGCGAAGAACTGGGATTGATCGGCGCCGTCGTGGTGATTGCGCTGTTTATCGCGCTCACGGTCTCATTTTTACGGATCATTCGAGCCGCCGAAGATGACACGACGCGCATCATTTCGGGAACCATCATGGTTTGGCTCGTTGGTCAGGGCTTCTTGAATATTGCTGTGGTGCTGGGCTTGATGCCAGTTCTCGGGGTGCCGTTACCCTTCGTTTCGGCCGGTGGCACAGCCCTGGTGTCGTGTCTTGTTGCGGTAGGAGTGGTGCTCTCGTTCGCCCGCACACAGGGGCGGAAAACTCTGTGACCACGTACCTGCTTGCCGGCGGCGGAACGGCCGGACACGTGAACCCACTGCTGGCCGTGGCGTCGGAGATTCGGGGCCGTGAGCCCGAGGCAACAATTATTTTTTTAGGTACCGCTGAGGGACTCGAGAGTCGCCTCGTCCCCGCGGCGGGTTTTGAGTTTCAGGTCATTCCTCGCCTCCCGTTTCCGCGTCGTCCCGACAAACGCGCCTGGAGATTTCTGCGGGGGTGGCGCGGCGCAGTATCGCGTGTGGAGCAGTTGATTGCCTCGCGGGGAGTTGATGTTGTCTTTGGCGTGGGTGGTTATGTGTCCGCTCCGGCATACGCCGCCGCGCGCCGCGCCAAGGTGCCATTGGTGATTCACGAGGCCAACGCACGTCCGGGGCTGTCGAACGCCTGGGCCGCCGGCTTTGCCACGCGTGTTGCCGTCGCGATTCCCGGAACGCGGCTCAGGCGCTCCACGTGGGTCGGCATGCCCCTTCGAGCCGAGATTGCGACGCTCAACGTTATCGACCGACGCGCGGCCGCTTGCCGTCGTTGGGACCTCACGACCGACGTGCCCGTGCTTCTGGTGACCGGCGGCTCATTGGGCGCACGCCGCATCAATCTCGCCGTCGCGACACTGGCACCGCAGATTCGGGCTGCCGGATGGCAAATCTTGCACATCACAGGCGACCGTGACGCCGGGCTCGTCACGAGCAACCAGCCAGGACACGTGGTTGTCGACTATTGCGACAACATGGCCGACGCGTTGGCCGTGGCGTCACTCATCGTGTCTCGCGCGGGGTCATCCACGCTGGCCGAAATCACTGCACTGGGCATTCCCGCAATCCTGATTCCCTACGCTGAGGGTAACGGCGAACAAGAGTTGAACGCCGCTCCCGTCGTTGCCGCGGGTGGCGCTGTGCTCCTGCGCGACGCCCTCCTGACAGCAGACAGCCTGTGGGCTGCCGCATCGCCTCTGCTTAACGATCGTGACGTTCGGGCTGCCATGTCGGCAGCCACGTCGACGGTGGGCACCCGTGAGGGGGCGGCGCGGACCGTAGACCTCATCGGCGAGGCACTCACGCAATCGCTCAGGTCGGCATCGTAGGTTAGTGGTGACTCTCGCGCCCGGCGAGATTTTCGAGAGGTGAAGAAAAGTGATTGAGCCCGATCACTCGGTATTTATGCCGGAGCATGTTGCCGCAGCCCACTTTGTGGGTGCTGGCGGTTCTGGCATGAACTCCCTTGCCCACATGTTTCTCGACCGGGGGATCGTTGTCACGGGCTCAGACGTTCGTCCGTCGTCGGGAGTGGAATCGCTGCGCTCCCGGGGCGCGCACATCCACATCGGCCACGATGCCGAACACCTGGGGGACGTCGATGTCCTTGTCTACACCGGGGCTCTCTGGGCCGACAATCCGGAGTATCACGCGGCTATCGAACGTGGAATACCGGTGAGGCATCGGTCGCGGGCTCTGGAGTGGATTGTGCGGGGTCACCGCCTTATCTCTATTGCGGGTGCGCACGGAAAAACGACATCAACAGGCATGGCCGTGACCGCCCTGCTTGAACTCGGCGAATCGCCGACGTTCGTCAACGGGGGAGTTATCCAGGCCATGGGTCGCAGTGCTGCGTGGGGATCGGGTGAGCTCGCGGTTATCGAAGCCGATGAGTCTGACGGTACCCTGGTTGATTACGACACGGCCGTGGCGCTGGTCACCAACGTCGACCCCGACCATCTTGACCACTACGGGTCCCGCGAGGCTTTTGACCAGATTTTTGTGGACTTTGCCAACGGAGCGTCCGAGCGGGCTATCCTGTCTGCCGACGATCCGGGAACGCGCGCCATCCGCGACCGCATCAACTCTCCGACCACCACGTTTGGGCAGTCCGACGACGCGGATGTGCGCATTTCGAACGTCTCGACCAGCGGGGGAGTCGCGGCCTGCACACTGATCTGGCGAGGCACCAGCTATCCCCTCTCGCTTCAGTTGCCGGGTGTGCACAATGCCACAAACGCTGCGGGCGTGTTTGCTGCACTCGTCGAGCTCGGGTTTTCTCCCGAACGGGTGATTACCGGATTGGAAGCTTTCGGTGGCACGGAACGCCGCTTTGAACTGCACGGCGAAGTGGGAGGAGTTCGCGTTTATGACGACTATGCGCACCACCACACCGAGGTCGAAGCGGTATTGACCGCCGCACGCACTGTCGTTGGCTCGGGTCGCATCATTGCGGTCCACCAGCCCCATCTGTTCAGCCGAACCCGCATGTTTGCGGGGGAGTTCGCGCAGACACTTGAGCGCGACGCCGACCTCACCGTCGTGCTCGACGTTTACGGCGCACGTGAAGATCCCGAGCCCGGTGTGACGGGCGAGCTGGTGAGCGCACGGTTCGCTAACTCCGATGTGGTCGCCTTTTTACCCGACTGGCAAGAAGCGGCAGATTACATTGCCGACATCGTTCGTCCGGGCGATTTCGTGATCACGCTGGGCTGTGGTGATGTTTATCGGATCGTGCCCACAATTCTCGATGCCCTCGAACGCCACGGCACGGCATCGCGCGCGTGAAGCGTCCCAGTTCCCGTGTGGCCTCGCCGCGGCCGACAGCCACACCATCGGTCACCCGGCAATCGCCGGAACATCGGGATATCCGCGAACGGCCGCCACGGCAAAAGGCAGCGCGCGTGCGTGAGGCTCGACCCGAAAGTGAGGCCGCGCGAGCGCGTCGCGACATGAGGGCCGCAATTGCGGCGAGAAAAACAGCAGAGCGCAACGAGATTCGACGCTTTACCGCGCACGTGCGTCGTCGACGTCAGGCGGCACTCGCCATCGTGGCTTCCGTGACCGGCCTTGCGGCGTTTGTCGCCGTCGGTACATTCAGCCCCGTGATGGCATTGCGCACCGTCACGGTTGAGGGCACCCAGCGTGTTGACCCGGCGCTCATTGTCGAAGGCCTTACGCCACAACTGGGCAAGCCCCTGCCACTTCTCGATGCCAATGCTATTCGCGACGTGATTGCGTTGCAGCCGCTGGTCAAGAGCTTCGCCATAGAGGCGAAGCCGCCCCACGACCTCGTGATTCACATCTCAGAAAGAGTCGCCGCGGGGTACCTCAGTGGCACATCGGGCTTTACTCTCGTTGACCCTGCCGGCGTGACCATCGAGAAGTCACGTGAACGCACCCTGCCCCTTCCCATCATTGATGTGAAGGGAGCTTCGCCCACGGCCCAGGGATTTCCGGCCGCGATGGCGGTTCTGAGCGCACTCCCTGGTGCCGTGCGCAGCCAGGTAGATCGTGTCTCCGCCACCACGACTGACGACGTGACACTCTTCCTGAATCCCACGGGTTCGCGCGTAATCTGGGGCGGACCGGAGAATTCGGCGCTCAAATCCCGGGTGCTGAGCGCCCTGATTGCCAACTATCCGTTGGGTTCGGTAACCACATACGACGTGTCAGCACCCACGTCGGCCGTGGTCTCCTAAGCCCGGCGTGTCGCGCGGACCCACGAAGGCGACGCGTTTACTCTCAAGTGAGAAATTGAATACTCAGCATAACTTTAAGGTTCTACTTGAAGTTAAGGGTCTCGGAGGCCGTGATGGCAAGCAGCAAAGCGTATTCGGCAGCGGGTGCGAGCAGTCACTACTTTGCCGTGATTAAGGTCGTTGGCGTCGGTGGCGGCGGAGCAAACGCTGTTAATCGCATGATTGAGCTCGGCCTCAAGGGTGTTGAGTACATTGCGATTAACACGGATGCTCAAGACCTGCTCTTGAGCGATGCCGATGTGAAGCTCGACGTTGGTCGTGAACTCACGCGCGGCCTCGGCGCCGGGGCGGATCCCGAGGTCGGTCGCAAGGCTGCCGAGGATCACGCCGACGAGATTGAACAGGCCCTGGCCGGGGCAGACATGGTTTTTGTTACCGCGGGCGAGGGCGGCGGCACGGGAACCGGCGGTGCTCCCGTGGTCGCCAAGATTGCCAAGTCGATCGGTGCATTGACCATCGGCGTCGTCACGAAGCCCTTCAAGTTCGAGGGCGCACGACGCGCCGCTCAGGCCGAACTCGGCGTTGCTGCCCTCCGGGCCGAGGTCGACACCCTTATCGTGGTGCCCAATGATCGCCTCCTCGAGATTAGCGATCGTAGTATCAGCGTGCAAGACGCCTTTGCTACCGCAGACCAGGTCCTTCTCGCGGGAGTTCAGGGCATTACCGACCTGATTACCACGCCCGGCCTGATCAACCTCGACTTTGCCGACGTCAAGTCAGTGATGCACGGCGCCGGCGCTGCTCTCATGGGAATTGGTTCTGCAAGGGGGGCCGACCGGGCGATCAAGGCTGCCGAACTTGCCGTGGCCTCACCCCTCTTGGAAGCCTCCATCGATGGCGCGCGCGGGGTCCTCATTTCGATTCAGGGCGGTTCGAACCTGGGAATCTTCGAAATAAATGACGCCGCTGAGCTCGTTCGTGAGTCGGTTCACCCCGAAGCAAACATCATCTTCGGTGCGGTCATTGACGACACGCTGGGAGACGAGGTTCGCGTCACCGTGATTGCTGCAGGCTTTGATGGCGGGGAGCCCACCAAGAAGCCGTTCGCCGGGGCGAAACAGCTCACGGAGAACTTCGGCGACGATACGTCACGCGACCTTTCTGCTGCCCCCGGCCGTTCGCGCTTTGACGACGATCCGTTTATCACGAGTTCGTCGAATCTCTTTTCAGACGACGACTACGCGAGTGTGCTCAATGCACCGGCCACACCAACGTACGTTTCCGTGGATGCGTCTTTCATTGAGGATGACGGCGGAGACCTCGACGTCCCTGACTTCATCAAGTAGGCCGTGTCACACGTTGACGAGGTAGCCCTAGCGGAGAGGCTCACCTCCGTTCGCCAGAAGATCGCCGACGCGTTGACATCGAACGGGCGTCCCGGTGATGACGCGACCCTCATCGTGGTCACGAAGTTTCATGCCGCTGACCTCGTTCGTGCGCTTGTGGACTGCGGTGTTCGCGACGTTGGGGAGAACAAGCATCAGGAGGCCGCCGCCAAACAGGCAGAGTGCGCGGAGCTCGACGTGAGGTGGCACTTCATCGGCCAGTTGCAGTCGAACAAAGCCGCAGCGGTGCGGAAATACGCCGATGCCGTTCACTCGGTTGATCGGCCATCCCTCGTCACCGCACTCGAGCGGGCGGGTGAAAACGCCCCCGAAACCGGGGCGCTCGAGTGTTTCCTGCAGATCAACCTCACCGAAGATCCCTCACGCGGCGGGGTGGCCTGGGCGGATATTCCGACCATGGCGGAAATGATGCTCGAGGCGCGCACACTCACTTTCGCTGGCGTTATGGCGGTCGCCCCCCTCGATGGTGACCCGCGAGAGGCGTTCGAACAGGTGGCGCGTGCGTCCGAACTGGTGCGCTCAATAGCTCCCGAAGCCCGCGCCATCAGCGCTGGAATGTCTCACGATTTTGAAGCCGCGATCGCGGCCGGCGCGACACACCTTCGCATTGGTACGCAAATCACGGGAAAACGTACGTTGCCCGGTTAACCTCAATGAACAAGGCTTTTTTTCGGGAGGTAAACTGTGTCAAATCCAATCAAGAAAGCGGCCATTTTCCTCGGCCTAGCTGAAGATCAGGACGTCGAGTACGCAAACGAGACGGCTGCCATGCCGACAGTGGCGGTACCCGCCTCTGGTCGCGCATCGGTAACCCCCCTGTCGCCACGACGCAATTCTGTTCGCCAGACTTCCGTGAGCGATATGAACGAGATCGTCACGGTGCACCCGCAGCAGTACTCAGATGCCCGCACCGTGGCAGAAAGCTTCCGCGAGGGCGTGCCGGTGATCATGAACCTGAGCCAGATGCCGGAAGAAGATGCGCGTCGCCTGATTGACTTTGCGAGCGGCCTGACGCTCGGACTGCACGGTCGCATTGAGAAGGTGACCAGCAAGGTCTTTTTGCTTTCTCCCGTTCACGTCGCCGTTTCGGGCGAAGCCGCGGCCAACACGGCAGAGGTAGACAACACGTTCTTCGCCGGCTAACTATTCCTCGGCGTCTTCCTC
>JAIOXH010000030.1 GCA_021741765.1 Aurantimicrobium sp.
CACAACGCTGCCGGTACGCGCACCGTGCGGGCGCTCGATGTCAATCTCCAGGCGCTGGGGCGCCATCGCCTCAACCATTCCGCGCCCCCACTCCACGACAACGATGGAACCGGCAAAGTCGATGTCGAGGTCGTCAAGCTCCAGCGGGTCGCTCAGCCGGTAAGCATCAACGTGCACAAGGGGCGGTAGACCGTCGGCGCGCGGGTGAGTGCGGGCAATCACGAACGTTGGCGAGGTAACCGCGCCGCGCACCCCGAGTGCTTCGCCGAGCCCGCGGGTGAGGGTGGTCTTACCGGCACCCAGATCGCCCGAAAGCACCACGACATCACCGGCAGTGAGCACGCCGCCAACCCGCCGACCCAGGTCGTTCATCGCCTCGGGGGTGGCCACCGTGAGGTTGACCTCGGCCACTAGAGCTCCACGTATACGCGAACGCAGCGGCCACCCATGCGCGTCACAATTTCGTAGCCGATGGTTCCGCACGCCCGTGCAAAATCGGATGCGCTCGGATGCCCGCGCTTGGGGTCACCGAAAACCACCACGGGATCCCCCACGGTCACCCACTCACTACCCATGTCGACGATGAACTGATCCATGGCCACGCGACCCGAAATCTTTCGCACCTGTCCGGCCACGTTCACCGGTGCCGCGTTGGAAGCGGAACGCGGAATTCCCTCGGCGTAACCCAGCGGCACGAGAGCGAGGGTGGTGGCCTGCGACGTCACGTAGTCATACTCGTACGACACTCCCACTCCGGCGGGCACCTTGCGCACGGCGGCCACGCGCGACCGCACGGTCATCACCGGTGTCAGCCCCAGGTCGGCGACGGGCGTGGTGTCGTCGGGGGAGATCCCGTAGGCGCCAATACCGATGCGCACCATGTTGTAGCGCATCGAGGTCGACGTAAGCGCCGTGGCCGTAGCCGCGATGTGGATGATGCTGGGGTTGAGTCCGGCATCCCGGGCGTGAGCGATTCCTTCTTCGAAGAGCACGTGTGCCGAAAGATCTGCCTGTGGGCCCGCCCCGGCGAGGTGGCTGAAAATACCCTCCACGATGATTGCGCCATCACCCTCGTGATACTTAGCTCGCTCAAAAACCTTGCGCCACTCTTCTGGCGCAACGCCGTTTCGACTCAGCCCGGTATCCAGTTTGAGGTGCACCGGGGCAGGGCCGTCCGCCCAGGCAAAGGAGGCGTTGGCCACGGCATCCAGCTGGGCCAGTGACGAGACGCCGATGGTGATGCGATTGGTCAGGGCCTCCTGGAAATCTTCGCGCGACGAGTGCAGCCAGGCAAGAATGGGAACCTGAATGCCCGCCTGTCGCAGGGTGAGCGCTTCCTGCACGTCGACAACGCCCAGCCAGTCGGCGCCGGCGTCAACCGCGGTGCGGGCACACGGAACCATGCCGTGTCCGTAGGCGTCGGCCTTGACCACGATCATGAGGTGTTCGACGCCGATGACGGTCTTGAGGTGATTCACGTTGCGGCGCAGGGCACCGAGGTCAATTTGGATTTCGCGGAACTCCGGCCCAATCACGACGCGCTCCCCTCGGCCACAACGAACGCGATGGCCTGACCGCCGTCGTGGGACAGCGAGAGCTGCAGATTCGTCACGTGGTTGTCTGTGGCCAGGGTGGCCGCGCGTCCGGTGAGGTTGAGGCGCGGTGCCCCAGAGGGAGCCGAGACCACCTCCATCTCATGCCAGGAAGACTCTCCTGAGCCGCCCATGGCCTTGATGAACGCTTCTTTGGCAGCGAACCGAGCGGCAAGCGAGCGCATCGTGTTGTCGCGCTCGGCCGGCGTGAACAGACGCTCAATGAGGCGCGGCGTGCGGGTGACGGCACGCTCGAAACGCTCCACATCCACGATGTCGACGCCGATGCCCACAATCATGAACTACTCGACCGTCACCGATTTGGCCAGATTGCGCGGTTGATCAACGTCGAGGCCCTTGGCGTGAGCGAGCTCCATGGCAAAAATCTGCAGGGGCACAACGGCGAGAAATGGCTCGAAGAGCGGATCGGCCAGGGGAATCTGGATGACCTCATCGGCGTAGGGAAGAACAGCCGCGTCTCCTTGTTCGGCGATGGCAATAATGCGTGCGCCGCGCGCGCGAATCTCTTGAATGTTCGAGATCACCTTGGCGTGAATCACTTCGGATTTGCGTGGGCTCGGCACAATGACGAACACCGGCTGACCGTGGTCAATGAGGGCAATCGGTCCGTGCTTCAACTCTCCGGCGGCAAAGCCCTCGGCGTGAATGTAGGCGAGCTCTTTCAGCTTGAGCGCACCCTCAAGAGCGATGGGGAAGCCCACGTGACGACCCAAGAAAAGTACAGCTGGAGTGTCACTCATCCACTTGGCCAGTTGGGCCACCGTGCTGCCGGTCGCGAGCACCTGCTGAAGTTTTGCCGGAATGGCTTCCAGCTCGGCGGCGTTGCGCGCCAGTTCGGCCGCGTCAAGAGTTCCCCGAACCCGGGCCGCGTGAAGGCCGAGGAGATAGAGCGCGGTGATCTGAGCGACAAACGCCTTGGTGGATGCCACGGCAACCTCGGGGCCGGCGTGGGTATAGATCACGGCATCCGACTCGCGGGGAATCGTGGCGCCCTGGGTATTGCAAATTGAAATCGTGCGCGCACCGTGCTCGCTGGCGTACTTCACCGCCATAAGCGTGTCCATGGTCTCGCCCGACTGGCTGATCGACACCACAAGCGTGTCGCTGGTAATCACTGGTTCGCGATAGCGAAACTCGTGACTCAGTTGCACGTCAACGGGAATGCGCGCCCACTGCTCGATGGCGTAGGCGCCAACCAAGCCGGCGTATGACGCCGTTCCACACGCCACCACAATGATGCGCGGGACGCCGCGCAGGTAGTCGTCTCCCAACTCGGCCAGTTCGGGAATGACCACCGAACCGTCGACCACGCGACCGCGGATGGTGTTGCCCACCGCATCGGGGTTCTCCGAAATCTCCTTGGCCATGAAACTCGGCCAGCCACCCTTGTCGCTGGCTGAGGCATCCCACGCAACCTCGAACTCTTCGAGTTCAGCGGGGTTTCCGGCGAAATCGGTAACCGTAACGGCATTGGCGGTGAGGGCAACAATCTGGTCTTGACCCACGGCCGCGGCGCGGTGCGTGTGTGCCACAAAGGCAGCCACATCTGATCCCAAGAAGTTTTCTCCCTCACCAAAACCCACAATGAGGGGGGAGTTGTGTCGCGCGGCCAGAATCAAGCCGGGCTCATTCTCGTGAACGGCGAGGAGCGTGAAGGCTCCCTGCAGGCGATTAGCGGCCTGCGCGAACGCGCTACGCAAATCGCCGGTGGCGCTGTACAGATGCCCCACCAGAACCGCCGCTACCTCGGTGTCGGTTTCACTCAAGAATTCGTGGCCGGCGGCCAGCATCTCGGCGCGGATCTCGGCATAGTTCTCGATGATGCCGTTGTGGATCAGGGCGAGTTTGCCTTCGTCGGCGAGATGCGGATGTGCGTTGGTATCAATCGGTGCACCGTGCGTGGCCCAGCGCGTGTGGCCGATTCCTGTGGCGCCCTCAGCCACTGGACGAACAGCGAGTTCGTCGACAAGGGCTTGGAGTTTCCCCGCCTTCTTCGCACTCGAAATGTGCCCGTCGTGAGTGATCACGGCGATACCCGCGGAGTCATATCCGCGGTACTCCTGTCGCTTCAGGCCGGCAATGAGCACGTCTACCGTGCCCTTGCCTCCAACGTAGCCAACGATTCCACACATGCTGATAAGTCTAGGCGTTGGGCGGGTTTCTGCCCCGCCGGGGACGCCTGCGCTATCGGCGCGGGCCCCGCCACTCGTGAACCCCTACTTGTCGGGCAGAATGGGGGCGTGAGTTCTTCGCGCGGCGGCGCTACGCCCCTGCATCAAACGCCGTTCGTTGAGATTCCGCGCGCCGAATGGGCGGGTCTCACCCCCGGCAACGGGCCAGATCTCAGCTTGGTCGAAATTGATGCCCTGCGCGGGCAGGGCGACCCGCTCGACGAGCGCGAAGTGCGCGAGGTTTACCTCCCGCTGAGCCGCCTTTTGTCCCTTTATGCGGCGGCCACGCGCAGCCTGTCGGCTTCCACCGATGCGTTCTTGGGCAAACCAGCCTCCGTCACACCCTTTGTGATTGGCGTGGCCGGCTCTGTGGCCGTGGGCAAATCCACTGTTTCGCGTCTCTTGCAGCTTCTGCTCTCGCGCTGGCCGGATACACCCCGCGTTGAACTGGTAACCACCGACGGATTTTTGCTGCCCAACGACGAACTCTCTCACCGCGGCATCCTCGACCGCAAGGGCTTCCCCGAATCCTACGACCGGAGAGCGCTGACCCGGTTCGTCAGCGAGGTCAAGAGCGGGGCGGATGCCGTGCACGCGCCGGTTTACTCCCACCTCACCTACGACATCGTGCCGGGCGAGCACATTGAGGTTGCACGCCCCGACGTGCTCATCGTCGAAGGCCTCAACGTGCTCCAACCGTCGCTCGGCGGCACGCTCGCGCTGTCCGACCTTTTCGACTTCTCGATTTATGTTGATGCCCGCATGAGCGACATTGAGCGCTGGTATGCGGAGCGTTTCCTCGAACTTCAGCGGAGCGCGTTTAGTAACCCCGAATCCTACTTTCACCGCTACGCCGGGCTCACCGAGCCCGAAGCCGTGGCCGAGGCCCGGGCCATCTGGAAGCGCACCAACGAACCCAACCTCGTTGAGAACATCCGCCCCACCCGCTCGCGCGCTCGGCTCATTCTGCGCAAGGCGAGCGACCACACGGTCGACACGGTTTATCTGCGCAAGCTTTAGTCCCGACGTAACAGAGAACGACTCGCGAGCACAATCACGGCCGCGACCACCGCACCGAAAAGGATAACGGCTGCGGCCGCACCGCCGTTACCGCCACCCACGTACTCCCATGTGCCCTGATCGAGCAGGTAGCCGCCGAATAGTGACAGGGTCGCCAACCACAACGTGCCAATAGCGTCGATGGAAACCAGTATCCACATCACCGATCGAAAAATTCGAGCCCGCACGGCTTAGCTCCCGAGCTCGGCCTTCACAACATCCGCGAGCGCGTGCGCCAGACGATCGGCCGTGGCCTGGTCGGCGGCCTCTACCATGACGCGCACCATGGGCTCGGTGCCCGAGGGGCGAAGCAGCACGCGGCCCGTGTCGGCAAGCTCGAGGGATGCCTCGGCGACGGCCGCTTCGATAACGGTGTTGCCGTGCATCGCGCGGTGGTCGACACCGCGCACGTTGACGAGAATTTGCGGATACACGGTCATCACGCTCGCGAGCTCTTTCACGGTCTTACCCGAGCGCGCCATCTCAGCAACCAGGTGCAGTCCGGTGAGCACACCGTCACCCGTGGTGCCAAACTCGGACATGATCACGTGTCCGGATTGTTCGCCACCCAGGCTGTGCGAGCCGGCAGCCAGTGCTTCGAGCACGTAGCGATCTCCTACACCCGTCTCGACGACGGTAATGCCATGTTCAGTCATGGCGCGGTGAAGACCGAGGTTGCTCATCACCGTGGTGACGAGCGTGTTGTCGGGCAGCAGACCGCGTTCCTTCATGGCAATGGCAAGAATGGCCATAATATGATCTCCGTCGATTACGTTGCCCTCGGCATCGACCGCGAGGCAGCGGTCGGCATCGCCGTCGTGCGCAATGCCCACGTCTGCACCGACCTCAAGCACCTTGGCTGCGAGAAGGTCGAGGTGCGTCGATCCAGCACCGTCGTTGATGTTGTTGCCGTCTGGCTCAGCGCCGATCACCGTGATTTTGGCGCCCGCGTCGGCAAACACCTGGGGGCTCACCGCCGCGGCGGCACCGTGAGCACAGTCGATAACTACGTGAATTCCTTCGAGGCGGTGGGGCAGCGTGCCGAGCAGGTGAAGCGCGTAACGGTCTTCGGCATCGGCAAAGCGACGGATTCGGCCAACCTCGCTTCCGGTGGGCAGGAGCTTCTCGATTCCGAGGTGCTCCTCGATGCGGTCTTCCACCTCATCGGGCAGCTTGACACCGCCGTAGGCAAAGAATTTGATGCCGTTGTCCGGCGCGGGATTGTGCGACGCAGAAATCATCACACCAAAGTCGGCGTCGATGTCTTTGATCAGGAATGCGCACGCGGGGGTGGGCAGAACGCCCGCATCAAGCACATCGATTCCCGAGCTCGCCAAGCCGGCGGCAACCGCCGACGCGAGAAACTCGCCCGAAATCCGCGGATCACGCGCGAGCACCGCAACCGGCCGCTTTCCCTTTTCGCGGCGTTCGCCAGCGTGGCGACCGTGCATGAGCACGAACGCCGCTGACTGGGCGAGCCCGAGAGCGAGATCGGCGGTGAGCTCGCGATTCGCAAGCCCCCGCACGCCGTCGGTACCGAACAGGCGAACCATGGCAACCAGCCCCGAGCGACTAACGCTTCGAGTACTGAGGAGCCTTACGGGCCTTCTTAAGACCAGCCTTCTTGCGCTCCTTGACGCGAGCGTCACGGCTGAGGAAGCCGGCCTTCTTGAGCGTGGCGCGGTTGTTCTCTTCGTCAATGAGGTTGAGTGCCCGCGAGATGCCCAGACGCAGTGCGCCGGCCTGACCCGAGGGGCCACCGCCGGTGATGCGAGCAACAACGTCGTAGCTACCGAGCAGGTTGAGCACGGTGAACGGGTCGTTGATCAGCTGCTGGTGCAGCTTGTTAGGGAAGTAGTCCGCAAACTCGCGCCCGTTGACGGTGATGATGCCGCCACCGGGGACGAGGCGTACTCGGGCAATTGCTTGCTTGCGACGGCCCACGGCAGCGCCGGGAACGTTCATCACAACGCGGGGAGCGACGGGAGCAGAAGCGGCCGGGCTCTCGGTCGTGAACTCGGAAACCTCTTCGGTTTCGGCAACCTCTGCGGCGTCTTCGGCCGGGGTGTTCTCAATCTCAGTCATGTCGATTCAATCCTTTGTGTATCCGGCGCTTACTGAGCGACTTGGTCGAGAATGTACGGCGTGGGCTGCTGAGCAGCGTGAGGGTGCTCGGCACCCGTGTAGACCTTGAGCTTGCGCATCTGAGCGCGGCCCAGCGAGGTCTTGGGGAGCATGCCACGAACGGCCTTCTCCACGGCGCGCTCGGGGTTCTTCTCGAGCAGCTCGGAGTAGGTGGTTGCCGTGAGCCCACCCGGGTAACCCGAGTGGCGGTAAGCCTTCTTCTGCGCCAACTTGGAACCCGTGAGAGCAACCTTGTCGGCGTTGATGATGATGACGAAGTCACCCATGTCCATGTGGGGGGTGAAGGTCGGCTTGTTCTTGCCGCGGAGGATGGTCGCCGCGTGGCTGGCCAGGCGTCCGAGAACAACATCAGCTGCGTCGATGATGACCCAGCCGCGCTTGACCTCGGAGATCTTGGGCGTGTATGTACGCGTCACAGTACTGCCTTTGCATTTCGAAGTGAGTGGTTCGTGAATCCCGCTCGGTCGCTACGTTCTCGAACATCTCGCACAAGTGGAGAGGACGAGAACCCAACTATTGAGGGCTCATTCGCATGCCTTGCCCATAGGGAGCAGTGGCACCAAGACCCAACGATACGCGATGGGCTATTCGCTGGGCAAATCGCGTCGGTCGCGGGTGAGCGCGGCACGCTCGGCGAGGAGCGCATCCGGTGGGTAAATCACCTCGGTGAGGCAGAGGCCGTGAGGAGCCAGCACCTTGAACTTGCTCGTGCGCTTGGCGCCGTCGCGCAGACGTTCGAGCCCAGCCATCGACAAGCGGCCCTGAGCCACGGCCACGCAGGCGCCCACGAGCGCGCGCACCATGGAGTGACAGAAGGCGTCGGCCTGGAGGCTGGCCACGAGCGTTTGGTCATCATCGCGTCGCCACGAAAACTCCTGAAGCTCACGGATTGTGGTCGACATGAACCGGGGTTTACAGAACGCGCCAAAATCGCGCAGGCCCAGAACGCGGCTGGAAACGTCGTTCATCACGGAAAGATCGAGTCGATCCTGCAAAATCACCGCGCGGTGACGCTCCATGGGATTCACGCGCTCTGCGCCGTCCATGATGCGGTACTCGTACCGCCGGGCCTCGGCCGAGAAGCGCGCATCGAACCCGGGTGGCGCCAGCGTGACCGCGTGGATGGCAACATCGGAGTCGGCGCCAAGGTAGCGCCCCAGGCGGCGCTGGAGTTCAGCGGGTGCCGTGTTGGTGGTCACGTCGGCGTGCGCCACCTGACCGAGTGCGTGAACACCCGCGTCGGTGCGTCCGGCCACAGTGAGCCGAATCACCGCCTTCGACCTCAGGATGCGCGCCATTGCCTCTTCGATCACGCCCTGGACAGTGCGTCGATTGGGTTGAACAGCCCAACCGGCAAAGTTCGTTCCGTCGTAGGCGATATCCAGCCGGATGCGCGCGAGGGAGGCAGGGGTCATAATGCCAAAAGTCTAAGGCGCGAGCCGCACGCACCGGCACGTGAAAGAGAGGACCCCCGCCCGAGGGCGAGGGTCTCATTCACTTTGTGCGCGAACTACTCTTTTTCGACCGGTGCCTCGTCTGCGGGTGCCTCGTCTGCGGGAGCCTCGTCAGCCGGTGCTTCATCTGCGGGAGCCTCTTCTGCGGGTGCAGCGGCTTCCTCGGCTACGGGAGTTTCCTTAACAGCGGGCGCCTCGGTCGTTTCGGCAACGGCCTCAACCGGTGCGTCAACAATCTCGTCGACAACGCCGTCGGTAACAACGAGCTCTTCGCCCGTGGCCTCAACAGCAGGTGTCGCAGCGGGTGCCGCGACCTTGGGAGCGTCTGCGGCAGCCTTGGCAGCAGCAACCTTTTTGGCCGAGACGGGCTTCTTCACCACGGGCTCGAGAACGAGCTCAATGGCTGCCATGGGAGCGTTGTCGCCCTTGCGGTAGCCGAGCTTGGTGATGCGCGTGTAGCCACCCTCACGCTCGCTCACCTGAGGGGCAATCTCCGTAAAGAGAATGTGAACGGCTTCCTTGTTGTTGCGCAGAACCTGAATCACGCGCCGACGTGCGTGCAGGTCTCCGCGCTTGGCGAAGGTAACCAGGCGCTCAGCGAACGGACGAAGGCGCTTCGCCTTTGTCTCGGTGGTCTGGATCGACTTGTGGGTGAACAGGGCCGCGGCCAGGTTCGCAAGCATGAGGCGCTCGTGAGCTGGGCCGCCACCAAGACGGGGACCTTTAGTAGGTGCAGGCATTTTTTCTTTCTCCGTTTAGCTGAGAAGACTCAATCTAGGCGAGGCCTAGACCCGGTCCTCGTCGTCGTATTCACCGTAGAAGTGGGCGCCATCGAATCCGGGAACCGAATCCTTGAGCGAAAGTCCCATTTCGATGAGCTTGTCGCGCACCTCATCGACCGACTTCTGGCCGAAGTTGCGAATGTTCATGAGCTGGTGCTCTGACAGGGCTACCAGTTCACTCACGGTGTTGATGCCCTCGCGCTTGAGGCAGTTGTAGGAGCGAACCGACAGGTCCATGTCCTCAACGGGAATCTGAAGTTCCGACGTGGTGATGGCGTCGACGGGTGCGGGACCAATCTCGATACCCTCGGCAGCCGTGTTCAGCTCGCGAGCCAAACCGAACAGCTCGGTGAGCGTGCGGCCGGCCGAAGCCATGGCATCGCGGGGCGTGATGGCGGGCTTGGTCTCAACATCAACCACAAGGCGGTCGAAGTCGGTACGCTCTCCCGCACGCGTTGCTTCAACACGGTAGGTGACCTTGAGAACGGGCGAGTAGATGGAGTCAACCGGCATCTGACCGGCTTCCGAGTACTCGTTGCGGTTCTGCTCTGACGAGACGTAGCCACGACCGCGCTCAATGATGAGCTCGAGGTCAAACTTGGCCTTGTCGTTCAGTGTGGCAATGGCCAGCTCGGGGTTGTGAATCTCGACACCCGCGGGGGCCGTGATGTTTCCCGCGGTGACAACACCAGCGCCGTTCTTGCTCAGGCGAACCGTAATGGGCTCGTCGTGCTCGCTCGAGACCACGATCGACTTGATGTTCAAGATAATCTCGGTCACGTCTTCCTTGGCACCGGGGATGGTGCTGAAGGGGTGCTGTACGCCGTCGAGACGGATGCTGGTGACAGCAGCACCCGGAATCGACGAGAGCAGGGTACGGCGGAGTGAGTTGCCGAGGGTGTATCCGAAACCAGGCTCGAGCGGTTCGATAACGAACCGCGAGCGGAATTCCGAGATGTTCTCTTCGACAAGCGTGGGGCGCTGTGCAATGAGCACTGTGTGTTCCTTTCGGCCAAGTGTCCGCTATATGACACTTCCGTGCGAGTTGTTTAGTTATGGGTGTGGTGTGTGGTGCATCCTCTTTGCTTTCGTCAGCGGGCATGCCTCACAAGGAGGTAAACCCGCGTCCCAAGGCGCGAGGGAGAAAACTAGACGCGGCGACGCTTGGGCGGGCGACATCCGTTGTGAGCCTGTGGCGTCACATCGCTGATCGAACCCACCTCGAGGCCGGCTGCCTGAAGCGAACGAATCGCGGTCTCACGACCCGAACCCGGCCCCTTCACGAAGACGTCAACCTTCTTCATGCCGTGCTCCTGCGCCTGACGAGCAGCCGACTCGGCGGCCATCTGTGCGGCGTAGGGGGTCGACTTGCGCGAGCCTTTGAAGCCCACGCCACCCGACGATGCCCAGCTGATAACAGCACCGGTGGTGTCGGTGATAGACACGATGGTGTTGTTGAACGTTGACTTAATGTGGGCCTGACCCACGGCAATGTTCTTTTTGTCTTTCTTACGCGGCTTGCGCACTGCGGACTTTGGTGTAGCCATTTGCTTCTCCTAAAACCTGTTCTGAATGAAGGCGAGCCGAGCGGCTACTTGGCCTTCTTCTTTCCGGCAACGGTGCGCTTGGGACCCTTGCGCGTACGGGCGTTGGTCTTGGTGCGCTGACCTCGCACGGGCAGGCCCTTGCGGTGGCGAATACCCTCGTAGCTTCCGATTTCAACCTTGCGGCGAATGTCGGCTGCTACCTCGCGTCGCAGGTCACCCTCAACGCGGAAGGTGGCCTCGATGTAGTCACGGAGGGCGATGAGCTGCTCATCGGTCAGATCCTTGACGCGGATGTCGGGGCTAATGCCGGTGTCAACGAGCGTCTTCTTCGCTCGTGTGCGGCCGACGCCGTAAATGTAGGTAAGGGCGACTTCAACGCGCTTATCGCGTGGAATGTCGACTCCGGCGAGACGTGCCATGGTGGCTTCTCCTGTGTGTTTATCAGAGGTGTGGGGCGCATCCGGTGCCTGGGCCTCTGTCCCAGGGTGTCCCTCGCATTCGCGAGTTCGTGGATGTGCTCTTATCTATTCAGTTGTGACGTTCTTGTGTTGCGTTCTTGCCGGTAAAAAATTTGGGTCTTAGCCCTGACGCTGCTTGTGGCGCGGGTTGTCGCAGATGACCATAACGCGGCCGTGACGACGAATCACCTTGCACTTATCGCAAATCTTCTTGACGCTGGGGTTTACCTTCATGATGTTTCCTTTTCGCTGTCCTCGTACCTGCCCTCACGAGCCGGCCGTTACTTTCCAGTTGCTACTGTTCGCCCGGGGGCTACTTGTAGCGGTAGACGATGCGACCGCGTGTGAGGTCGTAGGGGCTCAGCTCCACAATGACCTTGTCCTCCGGGAGGATTCGGATGTAGTGCTGGCGCATCTTGCCCGAAATGTGGGCAAGAACCTTATGGCCGTTGGTCAACTCCACGCGGAACATGGCGTTGGGCAGCGCTTCGACAACCGAGCCTTCGATCTCGATAACGCCGTCTTTCTTGGCCATAAACTCACTTCGTTTGCATCGTGCTTCTGGTCGTGCGTACCCACAGGATTGCGGGTCGGACGTCTCGAGACACGCCGACAGGCATGCCAATAGACACCAAGAACCAATACTACGTGGTATACCAGCGGTGCGCCAATCGAGGCGACTTTCGCAGTTCCCTGGAGAGCTTTCGCAGGACCTGCAGAGGTGGCTAGGCCGGTCGAACGGGCGTGACGCCCCATGCTGCGAGGTCGGCAGCTCCGCCGTCGACCGCCGTGGTGACCCAAATGCCGTCCTTGTGCACGGCAACCGTGTGCTCCCAGTGGCAGGCGGAAAGTCCGTCAACGGTCGACACCGTCCAGCCATCGTCGAGTACCTTGGTGTCCGGACTCCCCCAGGTCACCATGGGTTCGATAGCTACAACCAGTCCCGGCTTGACGTCGGGGCCCTTGCCCTTGACGCGGAAGTTGTAGACGGGCGGGTCTTCGTGCATCGATCGGCCGATGCCGTGTCCCACGTACTCGGTGAGAATGCCGAACTCGTGGCCGAGTCGTGATCCCTCGTCTTCGATGTACCCTTCGATGGCGTCACCGAGCTCGTTGAGATGCTTAGCGGTTGCCAGTCGAGCGATGCCCGCCCAGAGTGAGCCCCGCGTGACCGCGGAGAGGGTCTCGCGCTCGGCAACGAGGTCGGGGCGTGAGTCATCGGGCAACACCACCGTGATGGCGGCATCCCCGTTCCAGCCGGCCAGAATGGCGCCGGCATCGATCGAGACGATGTCGCCGGCAGCCAACACGCGTGCCGTGGGAATGCCGTGCACCACCTCGTCGTTTATCGAGGCGCACACGGTATGCCGGTATCCGGGCACGAGCTTGAAGTTTGACGATCCGCCGCACATCACGATGGCCCGCTCGGCTGCGGCGTCAACATCAAGCGTGGTTGCGCCCACAGCAATCGTCTTGCGGGCCGCGTCGAGCGCAGCGGCCGTGGCCAACCCGGGCTCCACCATGAGCCGAATCTCTTCGGCGGACTTGTAGATGTTGGGGCGGGCGAACACAACGAGCCTAGGAGGCCGAGATGCCGCGCTGAGCCAGTGCGTCGACGATGCGCGCAGTGACCTCGTCAACAGCACCGAGAGCAGTGACGCGAACGACGAGATTGCGCTTGTCATAGACCCCGATGAGCGGTGAGGTCTGCTCGGCGTAAACAGCCATGCGGTGTCGAATCACTTCTTCGGTGTCGTCAAGCCGGCCCTGTTCGGTGGCTCGCTTGAGGAGGCGGCCAACCACCTCGTCGATGTCGGCTTCGAGGAGAACGACCACGTCGAGGGCCGCGTTCTGAGCCAACAGAATGCGGTCGAGTTCGTTGACCTGGTCAAGGGTGCGGGGATATCCGTCGAGCAGGAAACCGGCACGGGCGTCAGCCTCGCCGAGGCGTTCAGCAACAATCTCGTTGGTGAGTGCGTCGGGCACATACTCGCCGGCTTCCATGATGGCCTTGACCTGCAACCCGAGCGGCGTTCCGTTGACGACGTTGCTACGAAACATATCCCCCGTTGAGATGGCCGGGATGCCATACGTTTCGGCAAGAATCGCGGCCTGCGTACCCTTACCGGCGCCTGGTGGGCCGACGAGGAGCAGGCGGGTCACTTGAGGAGACCCTCGTAGTGTCGCTGCTGCAATTGCGAGTCGATCTGCTTTACCGTTTCGAGACCCACGCCCACGATGATCAGAATTGACGTTCCGCCGAAGGGGAAGTTGGTGTTGGCGCCCAAGAGCGTGAGCGCCACCAGCGGGATGAGGGCGACCAGACCCAGATAGAGCGAACCGGGAAGGGTGATGCGGGTGAGCACGTAGTTGAGGTACTCGGCCGTGGGGCGTCCCGCGCGGATACCCGGAATGAAGCCGCCGTACTGCTTCATGTTCTCGGCAACCTCTTCGGGGTTGAACGTGATGGCCACGTAGAAGTACGTGAATCCCACAATGAGCAGGAAGAACAGCGCCATGTACATGGGGCTGTCACCCGTAGTGAGGTTGTTGGTGATCCAGGTCACCCACTCCGCGGCGGGCTGACCCGCGGCCGGCTGGTTGAACTGCGCGATGAGCGCGGGAAGGTACAGCAACGACGAGGCGAAAATCACCGGGATAACGCCGGCCATGTTGACCTTGAGCGGAATGTAGGTGTTGTTTCCGCCGTACGTGCGTCGACCCAC
>JAIOXH010000031.1 GCA_021741765.1 Aurantimicrobium sp.
GGCAAGACCGCCGTGATCAACCTGAGTTTAGGCGGTGGCTTCTCGAGCGCCGTAAACGCAGCCGTGACGGCCGCTGTGAACGGCGGAATCGTCGCTGCGGTTGCTGCCGGCAACTCTGCCGTTGATGCCTGCACGTCCTCACCCGCCTCGACCCCGGTGGCCTTGACCATCGGTGCTTATGGCAACGGCTTGACGCCTGCCTCGTTCAGCAACTACGGATCGTGTGTTGACACTTATGGCCCCGGGGTAAGCATCACGTCACTATGGCTGACCGGAACGAAGTCGATTTCTGGAACTTCGATGGCATCTCCGCACGCCGCTGGAGTGGCTGCACTTTACATTGCGGCCTATCCCACCGAAACGTCAGCTCAAATCACCGCGCGAATCATCGCAGATAGCAAAGTTAACTGCGCGTCGTGCAACCCGAACAAGACGATAAACATTCAGTCACTGTCCGTAGCCTCCCCAACACCGACACCGACACCAACGGTTACGCCAACGCCACCCGTTATCGTCGTGCCCAGCGCACCGGCGGCACCCACCGCGTCAAACATCACCGCGACGAGTGCCACGGTATCTTGGACAGCACCGACCTCTAACGGAGGCGCTGCCATCGATCGCTATCTCGTGGAGTATCGCCCCACCACAGCCACCGCGTGGCAAACAGTCACGGTAACGGCACCGGCAACAACCACGGGGCTCACCGCCCTGGCGAGCAACACCACTTACGAGTTCCGGGTCACCGCCCACAACAGTGTTGGCGACTCGCCGGCATCGGCCACATCAACGCTGACCACCTTGGTCATCCCGACGTCTGTCCCCAGCCGACCGGCGGCACCCACCGCGTCAAACATCACCGCAACGAGTGCCACGGTATCTTGGACAGCACCGACCTCTGACGGAGGCGCTGCCATCGATCGCTATCTCGTGGAATATCGCCCCTCGACAGCCGCCGCGTGGCAAACAGTCACGGTAACGGCACCGGCAACAACCACGACGCTCACCACCCTGGCAAACAACACCAGGTATGTCTTCCGGGTCACCGCCCACAACAGTGCCGGTAACTCGCCAGCATCCAACACATCCACGCTGACCACGCTCACCACGCCCCCGAGCCGGCCGGCGGCACCAACCGCCTCAAACGTCACGGCAACGAGTGCCGTGCTGTCATGGAGTGCACCGACTTCTAACGGAGGCGCTGCCATCGATCGCTATCTCGTGGAGTATCGCCCCTCGACTGCCACAGCGTGGCAAACAGTCACGATAACGGCGCCGGCAACAACCACGACGCTCACCACCCTGGCGAACAACACGAGGTATGTCTTCCGGGTCACCGCCCACAACAGTGCCGGCAACTCGCCAGCCTCGGCCACATCCACATCAAAAACCCTGACAGGAATCTCCTCGGCTCCGCGCAGTGTGCTCGTGTCGTCAACGGGAACGACCGCGTTGGTTTCGTGGACCGCGCCGTTGGCAACGAATGGAACTGCCGTCACGGGCTATCTCGTTGAATACAAGGCCAACGCGGCCTCGATGTGGCAGCGTCAGCAAGTCACGCAAATTGGGGGCGGTGCCCCGGCAACGTCAACAACAATTAGTGGTCTCTCACCGAGATTGGGATATCAGGTTCGCGTGACCGCCCAGACGCAGTTTGGATCCAGCGCTGCAACGAGTGGAGCCTATGCCGTCACCTCGTTCGCCCGGAGGTAGCTCGGCCTGCCGCGGGCGGGCATTCGCCTAGTTCTTGGGGCCTCGTTTTGGGATCGGGGTGCCCTCATATGCGGCAGAGCGAATCAAGGACGTGTAGTTGAAGCCGGTGGGGCATCCCGCAGTGACCACTTCGAAGAACATGACACCACCCGGGTAGTTACCATCGGGTTCAAAGTATTCCGCATAGCATTTGGGGCTGCACGAAAATATTGACGCCAGACCGGAAACCTTCGAGAGCGAGCCGTTGGAGATGAGGAGTTCGGTTTGTGCGAGCTCACCTTCCATCACGTAACAGGCCATATTTTCATAGAGCGCGGAAGAATATGAACTGACGCTCATAGCCAATTTTGCGCCCACGATGGGCTTCCCGGCTGAATCCACTCGCACCTCAAAGCTGTCTCGTGAGGTGTTATAAACCTGATATGTGAAGCAATTGAGAATGTCGTGTAGACCATCGGTTTGGACGTTATAGAAATACTTGCCCGTGATGTCGGTCGTTCCGCGACATTCGTCAAGTTGGGCCTCCACGTTGTTCCTTTTGGCAAACCAACCCAGAGCCAAAATTGGGTTGGAATCGTTGGCAAAACCAATGGGGCGCTTTTGATTCTCGATGTGGTCTTCGCCGAGTTCCTCAATGAGGCATTCAGGAGCAACGTGGTAGTGATAGTCATCGCCTCGACCTGCATGTCCACCACACACATCAAGTTCACCCATTTCCTGGGTGTGAGTCCGAATTTCTGCTTGAGTCCAGGGGCTAAACAGAGGCACTCCATCGACAGCCACTCCAATCGGTCCGGATCCTGGGGTGGTTGGTTCGAGCGCTTCGGTCGGAGTGAGGGGGAAGGAAAACGTGTAGTCGTGCGGCCTGGCATATTGCTGGTTGGTAGCGGTAATCCCCACCATCAGAATCGCTGAGGGGCTGGGCAAACCCGTGGAGCTAAACGTTGCGAGGTCGTCGGAACAGGCGAGGTTTTCCACCTGCGCGGTGTAGTTCTTTTCGTCACACAAATCAGCGTTGATGCCAGCTGACGACGTTTCTTGAACCGCGGGAGTATCCACCGTCGTATCGACGGGCCCAGCAGCGCAGGAGGCGACAGTGAAGGAGGTAGCAGCGACTATGAGACCGAGTCGAATAAGTCTGGAATAGCTAGCCATGGCGAGGAGATCCTTTGTGAATCGCGACAGATGTCGGCTGAAAGTACCATAGAACTCGGTCACGAGTTTTATTGCCCCCACTCTGGGGCCGCTTGTAGGGCGGACGGGACTTGAACCCGTGACCGACGGATTATGAGTCCGCTGCTCTAACCAGCTGAGCTACCGCCCCGTGAGACGGGCGCTGCCCGAGTCCTTGTCAGGATATCAGCGCAGAGTAGAACTAGCCGCGGGCTGAGCCGATGGTAATCGTGGCAGGGCGCGGAACTTGAGTCAACTTATATGACGCGTCGTATGACAGGCAGTCGATGGATATCCGGGCATTCTCAACTTGCTTCGTTAGGGGATCTTCGTACGTGAGGAGAGTACTTGGCTCGGTGGGGCCGCACTGCCCTGAAACTTTGGCCCCAAACTGCCAATCGAGGACGTTGTAGACAAACCCGATGACTTGGTTGTACAGCTCTTCGTCGTGCTTTTTGTATCGAACTCGCATGGGCGCCACGGCCGTTTCGGCAGAACTCCCCGCACGAACAATCAGATTGAAGGTTGGTGCAGGATTAGCTTTCGTGTCGTCCCAACTCTCAAAGACAAATAGAAAGTAATCCATGGGCTCAAGGCGAAGCCCGATTGTCTGCCCCGGTTCAGCTGTAAAACTCATATCAGCCGGTTTCGTTTCCCATGGACCTTGAGGATTCCTGGGACTAACTGTCACAGGAACGGGAAGTTGGTTGTCGATGAAGAGATCCGTGCTTCCTCTCGTGGACTCGACCACCGACGTCGCTTCTCGATTTACGGCCTCGGACGGCGTGCTGGACGGGCTGCTACTGCATCCAGCGAGAGAAGCGGCAACCAATCCCAACGCGACAATCAGAGGTGCGGTGCGAAGAGACATGTGACTTCCTTAGAGGATTCTTGTGAGGTAAAAAATGTTCTCGCCCGAGTCTAGCCAGTCATCCTGAAGAAACATCAGTGCTTGGCAGAAGCGCACAAGCTGGCAACCTGGAGAATCGGGAGCTAAAGAACAGGGGTGCTGTTGGCAACACCCTCTGCGCCGATGTTGACCACGAGAACGCGCACGGGCGACGTTGTGTTGTTATTGCCCCTGTGGTGGGTGCCCACGGCTTCCAGGAAAGCTTCGCCAGCGCGATAAACCTTCTCAATCGTGCCCGTCTCCGTCTCGTAGGTGACCGTCAGGGCTCCCTCGAGAATGTAGGCGTACATGGGCGCCGTGTGGAAGTGCCACCCGGTTGTCGCGCCCGCGGGCACCGTGAGAACGGTTGAACTGACCTGAGCGGGCACAGCGTCGGGGTAGATGACTGCCTGGCCCAAGATGTTGGTTTCGGCAGCCTTAAGCAGCGGGCTCACCGAGACGGTCGCGACCGGAGTTGGTGAAGAAATTGGTGTCGACCCTGACGTGGGTGCAGCCGAACACCCAGTAACAACCACGCTCAGCCCAATGGTGAGGACGACGGCCGAGATTGACCTAGCGATAGTGTTCGTCATGATTTCCCCCTGGTGATGCGATTCGGGCGCACGGCATGAACCAAAAATTCGACGGCTCAGTCGTCGGTGAGCTCGGGGTCGGGATCGACGACTTTCTCTCCTCGGTACAGCGCCTCGAACGTGTCAAGAGTTCGCGTGATGTCGTGGCCGCGGATGAACCTCAGGCTACTGCGTTTCATCGTCTCCAGTTCGGCAGGCTTCATGCGCAGCACCCGTTCGAGCTTGTCGCGAAGATCGTCGACGCTGTTGGGCACGAAGAGAAAACCGTTTTCGCCGTCGTGAACGAGGTGCGGAAGGGCCATGGCGTTCGCGGCCACAATTGGCAGGCCCGAAGCCATGGCCTCCATCGTGGCAATCGACTGTAGCTCGGCAATCGACGGCATGGCGAAAACGCGCGAGCGACGCAAACTGGCCTTGAGCTCGTCGTCGGTGACGTAACCCGTAAAGGTGATGCGGTCATCGAGGCCAAGCGTGTGCGTGAGGGTCTTCATCTGTTGGAAGAGGTCTCCCCCACCCACGATCTCGAGCGTCGCGTTGAGATCCGCTGGCAATTTCTCAAACGCTCGAATGAGAACGTCGATTTTTTTCTCGCCCGTGACGCGGCCCACAAAAACAATGTGGTTACCCTGCTGCGAAAAATCAGGGTCGTACAGGTGGGCATCGATACCACATGAGATCGCGTGCACATCGGTGAGGTTGGTTGATTCCTCGAGAAAATTGGATGCACGACGCGTGGGAGTGGTGACCGCCTCGGCCCGACCGAAAGTTCGCGCAGCGGCCGCCCACGCCGCAGAGATAGCCCACTTTTGGAGAAACTTCGGCAGGAGAGTGAAATCGAGAAGGTTCTCGGGCATGAAGTGGTTGGTGCCTATGATTCGGATGCCCCGTTTGGCGGCCGCAATCGAAAGTCCGCGACCCACAATGATGTGTGATTGAAAGTGCACCACGTCAGGTTTGACCTGGTCGAGGATTCGCTCGCTGTTCTGATTGATCCGCCACGGAAGTGCGAATCGAAGCCAGTCGTGTGGGTACCAGCGCCACGATCGCAGCCGATGAACGGTCATGGCCGCACCCTCGTGTGTCTCCACCGACGTGATGCCCGGACCGCCGACAGCACCGGGGGCAACCACGTGGACATTGTGGCCGCGGCCAACTAAACCGGCGGCGAGTCGCTCGGCGAACTTGGCGGCGCCATTAACGTTCGGACCAAAAGTGTCGCACCCGATCACGATGGTGAGCGGGCTGCGAGCACCCTGTGGTGAACGTCGTGCTGACACGAAAAAGTCCTCTTCCCCTCGGCGACCTCACGCCAAACCGAGGTGGCAATTGCCTAGGTACAGTCTATTCGGGGGCTCGCCCGCAAGGGGACGAGGCTAGCTAGCGAATCGCTTTGTCAAGATCGCTGTGTGTCTGCGGATGAAACCGTGCCAGCAAGAAAACACCAACGACGGCAATCAATCCAGCCAATCCATAGGCTGCCATGTCGTACCACTGCGACTGTGCGGCTTCGTCGAGCACGAGAATTCCCACAGACACAGCGACGAGCGGGTCAATCACGGTGAGTCCGGCAATCACCAGATCTGGCGGACCCGATGAGTAGGCATTCTGAACGAAGAACCCGCCAACGGTCGCCGCGCCGAGCAGAGCGATGAGACACACCCAGGTGAGTAGGTCCATGTCGTTCTGCATGATGCGCGTGAGCACCACCTTGGCTAGCGTGGCCACGAATCCGTAGAGGACGCCCGTTCCGATGATGTAGTAGATGGCCGAAGCGTGCTCACGAAACACCGCGTACAACACGCTCAGCGCCAACATGACTAGCCCCAGGAGCACAAGGATCTGAATGATGTCGTCTTGCGTGACACGGGTGTTTCGAGCACTCATCGAGGCAATCGTGACAAAGAGCCCAATGCCCCCGACGCACATGACGACGGCCCACACGGAGGCTCGGTTGAGGCTCACCTTGCTGACACGCGCATTAAGGAACGTCGTAATGACAAGCGCCACCGCACCAATGGGCTGCACCAAGATCAGGGGCGAGAAGACGAGACTCGTCAGCTGAAGCAGGACGGCCAAGCCGAGCATGATGGTGCCGATGAGCCACGAGGGACGGCGAACCAGTTTGATGAGCTGCCTGACGTTCAGACCAGATTTCTCGATGCCGTCGCCGTCGCGCCCGACGCCGCCCACGCCGGCGTGCTGCATCTGCGCGCCCACCGACATAAAGACGGCGCCGGCCAGCGCAAAGGGAATGCCGAGCAGCTGTGCCGGGTCATACGGAATGAGGTTCTGCAACGAACTCAAGTCGACTTCGGCCATACATTGACGATACCCGCTTGGCACCCCGATACGCTGAATACATGGCAATTCGACCCATCGTGATTCGAGGTGAGGCCGTTCTCCACGAACCCGCCGTGCCGGTCACAGCGTTCGACGCTGACCTGCGAGATCTGATTCGTGACATGTTCGACACCATGGATGCCGCTCCCGGAGTCGGCCTGGCAGCGCCCCAGATTGGCGTGGGGCTTCGCGTTTTCGTTTACGACTACCCTCACGACGACGGCACTGAGCGCCGTGGCGCGGTCGTGAACCCCGAGCTCTTCGTGTCGCCCGTTGACGTTCGCGAACCGACGGAAGCAGACGATGAGGGATGCCTTTCTTTCCCCGGTGAACGATATGCCCTCGTGCGTTCAGAAGAGACAATTCTCCGAGCGTGTGATGAGACCGGCGCAGCGTTTTCACTCGAGTGCGACGGTTGGTTTGCCCGCATAATGCAACATGAGTTCGACCACCTCAACGGGGTGATGTTCGTAGACCGCCTCGATGCGATTCAGGCGTATGACGCCGCCAAGGTCGAGAAGAAACGTGGCTGGGGTGTGCCGGGCAAAACCTGGCTGCCGGGAGTAGACCACCTCGAGGACTAACGCAAAAGGCCCCCTCACGAAGGAGAAGGCCTATTCGCTCCCCGAGTTGGACTCGAACCAACAACCTGCCGGTTAACAGCCGGCTGCTCTGCCAATTGAGCTATCGAGGAATGCCCGTGATGGGCTCTCTCACTTTACCAGTGTGGTGCCCGCCGAATGAAAATCAGTAGCCGGCGGAGGAATCCACCACGCCGACAAATCGCCCGTCACCGAGAAAAGCGCGCACATTGTGTTCGATACGAACGGCCAGGAGCGGGGCCGTCATCTCGGGGGTATCGGCCTGATGCGGGGTAATCAAGATATTGGGCGCACTCCACAGCGGGTGGCCTTCGGGAAGCGGCTCAGGGTCGGTCACATCCAGGGCCGCGCCGGCAATCACCCCGTTGCGCAACGCGTGCTCCAAGGCCGCCCCGTCAATCAGGGGTCCGCGCGCAATATTGACGACGACAGCTTCGGGCTTCATGCGTTCGAATTCGCGGGTCGAGATGAGGTGGGTGGTCTCGGCGGTGTGCGCTGCAGCGATAACGAGTACGTCGGTGGTGCCCAGAACTTCGGGCAAGCGGTCGGCGGTGAGTGTTTGTTCGGCGTCGGCAACCGGATGATCCGTTCGGCGCACAATCGTGATCGACACGTTGAACGGCGCCAGCAGGCGCATCAGTTCCCGGGCAATGCCCCCCGCTCCAACAATCGTGACACGTCGAGCGTAAAGCGACGTTCCGATGATGCGTTCGTCCCATGCGGTGAGACGCGCCCTTCGCGGAAAAGCACGAAGAAGGGCGATGATCATGCCGAGAGCGTGTTCGGCGACAGGCTGTGCGTAGGCGCCCTTGGCGCTTGTGAAGACGCGGTCTGCGCGGGCGTGGTCGCGCACGGGGGCGGCGAAAGCGTCGACCCCGGCCCACGGCAATTGCACCCACAAAATCTGCGGATTCGCCTCGAGCGTGGCTGACAACTGATCGGCCCGAGCGTAGGTGAGCCAAATCAAGCCCCGCGTATCCTCACTGAGGGGTGCCACCACACCGCCCGCGCGCTCCACTGCGGCCCGAAACATTGCGGTGTCCCCTGTTTCGGGTTCAATCGCGATGGGCCCCGACACGACTCGCGGAGCACTCGCGGCGGCAAACTCGTCGCCGAGAACGTGACGGTGCTGAGCGGGCGTTGTCACGCGCGCGGACCCTCTTTGAGCGTCCGGCGGCGCTTCTCGAGCGCCATGATCTCTTCGGAAATTGCCCGACTCATCTCGGGGTCGCTCTCGCCGGTGCGCTGCAACCGAGAGACGAGCTCAGACTTAAGTCGCAGAAGTTCACGCTCCACCAGACTCGTCACCACCTGCGAACAATAGATGAGAACGGCCTCCTCATCGCGCTCAGGGATGGGGGCCACTGCCAGCTGCGTCACAATCGGCTTGAGATCATCCGGAGTGTGCGCCAGAACCCGCTCAGCCCACGTGTCCCCACCAAACTCCGTCATACTGGCACCCACGGCATCGCGAATGACGGTGAGGTTCGGCTCGGCAAAAGCTGCGCTCACGGCCTCGGCTGCCAGTTGAACATCAATGGCTTCGGGGTGTTGAATCAACGCCATGAGGGCGTCACGCTCAAGGCGAATCTGCGGTGAGGCGTTGAGGTCGACAACTCGGCGTTGCACGATTTCGGCTTCTGCCGCTGCGGTGTGCGGATTCGACCCAGCGGCGCCAGAAGAGCGCACTGTCGGAGCCGGTGCCGATGGAGCTTTTTTAGCTTCCTGTGCCGCGCGGGTGATAGCGGCCTGAGCCTCCGAAATATCGACGCCCACCATGTTTGCCAGTTCGCGCGCGTAACCGGGTCTCAGCGCGGGATCGCGGATTTCAGCCACGATGGGTGCAGATTCGCGCAGAGCGGCGGCCCGGCCCTCCACGGAATCGAGCGAGTAGTTGGTGAGCACCTGTTTGATCACGAATTCGAACATCGGGATCTTGTGTTCGACCAGGGCTCGAACGGCGGCCTCACCCTTGGCCAGACGCAGATCGCACGGATCGAGCCCCTCGGGTGCAACGGCAACGAAGGTGTGCGCTTGAAAACGCTGCTGTTCCGCGAACGCTCGCACTGCCGCTTTCTGGCCAGCGGCATCAGGGTCAAACGTGAACACCACTTCGCCCAGCCCTGAATCGTCACCCATGACCCGGCGAATCAGTCGGATGTGGTCAACGCCGAACGCCGTGCCACACGTGGCCACCGCGGTGGTTACCCCGGAGAGATGGGCCGCCATGACGTCGGTGTAGCCTTCGACGACGACAACCTGGCGGGTCTTGCCAATGTCGCGCTTGGCGAGATCGAGGCCATAGAGAACCTGAGCCTTGTGATACACCGGTGTTTCGGGAGTGTTGAGGTACTTGGGGCCTTTGTCTTCCTCGGTGAGCTTGCGCGCACCGAAGCCAATCGTTTGACCGGTGACATCGCGGATCGGCCAGACGAGGCGTTCCCGGAAACGGTCGTAGACGCCCTTGTCGCCCTGGGAGAGAAGGCCGGCAGCCAGCATCTCTTCGTCGGTGAAGCCACGCTGTTTCAGATGGTCGCGAACCCCGCTCCACCCTTTGGGGGCAAAACCGATGCCGAACTGCTCGGCCGCATCTCGGTCAAACCCGCGCTGCCCGAGAAACGTGCGCCCAATGGCCGCGCCCGGCGTGGCCAACTGAGCGACGAAGAACTCAGCCGCGGCAGCGTTAGCCGCCAGGATTCGCGTGCGCGATCCCGTTTCGGTCTTACTTCCGGCGCCGTCTTCGTAGTGCAGTTCAAACCGGATGCGCTCCGCAAGTTTTTCAATCGACTCGGTAAAGCTGAGGTGCTCCATCTTTTGCAGAAATGAATAGACGTCGCCACTCTCCCCACAGCCGAAGCAGTGGTAAAAACCGGACTGCGGGCGCACGTGAAATGACGGGCTGCGCTCATCGTGGAACGGACACAGGCCTTTGACCGAACCCACGCCAGCATTCTTGAGCGAAACGTACTCGCCGATGATGTCGGCGATGTTGGTGCGCGCCTTGACCTCCTCGACATCTGACTGACGAATGCGGCCCGCCACTACGTCACGACCAGTCGCTCGAACCAGGCGAGCGCCGACTGGTCGGTGAGGCTCGCCACCTGATCAACAACAATGCGGCGCCGTGCGGTGTCGTCAGCTGACTCTTTCCAGTCGGCCCTGAACGCGGGCTCCAAGTGAACCGGACCGTCGTTGTAGATGCGATCCGCAAGTGCAGAGAGCACCTCACGCTGCTGGGTATAGATGGGCTGGCGTGAGTTCTTGACCATGACGAACGCAGCCACGATTCCTTTGAGTACGGCAATCTCGGCGCGCTGTTCGGCGGGAACTACCACGTCGGCGCCGAAACGAACGAGCGACGTCTGCGGATGCGCCTCACGCGTGGCGTGAATGGCGGAATGGGCGAATCTGCCGATCAGTTGGCTGGTGAGGTTCTTGAGCTTGGCCTGATCGCGGCGTGTGCCGTCCCAGCTCTCGATCCACACGTCGAGCGTGTCAAGACGGTCAAACGCGGCAACCAGCTCTTCGTGTGAGAACTCGCCGCCAATCCACTCAAACATGGCATCGACCAGGTCGTCGTGGTTTGTGCGACCGCTGAGTTCAGACACGTCGATGTAGCCGTTGACGACGGCATCCTCAAAATCATGTACTGAGTAGGCAATATCGTCCGAAAGGTCCATGACCTGTGCCTCGATGCAACGAACACCTGCGGGCGCATCCCGGCGCATCCATTCGAAAACATCGGTGTCATCGGTGTAAAAACCGAATTTCGCACGACCGCTGGGATCAGCCACGGCCTGTGCAAACGGCCAGGGATACTTTGTGCTGGCGTCGAGGCTTGCCCGAGTGAGGTTGAGGCCTCGCGAGACACCTTGAGCGTCGAAAACCTTCGCCTCGAGCCGCGTGAGTACGCGAAGTGTCTGGGCGTTTCCCTCGAACCCGCCGATGTCAGCGGCCCAATCCGACAGTGCCCGCTCGCCGTTGTGCCCAAACGGCGGATGACCGATGTCGTGGGCCAGGCACGCCGTGTCGACCACATCGGGATCGAGCCCCAATCGGCCCGCGAGTTCGCGCCCCACCTGAGCAACCTCCAGCGAGTGGGTGAGGCGATTGCGAGCAAAGTCAAGGCCAGCCGTGGGACTCAGCACCTGAGTCTTGGCGGCCAGCCGGCGAAGGGCACTGGTGTGCAGGAGTCGCGCCCGGTCGCGCGCAAAATCTCCGCGTCGTGACGGGTGATCCTCCGCGCACATGCGCTCGACATCGTGCTCGGTATAACCGCTCGTGAGCGGTGGTTGCACAAGGCGACTATCCACCGCTGGCATCCACTTCGGCGGCGGCAACGATGTCGCGCTCCCCCGCGGCGAGCGTGCGGGACTCCAACCAGCGATCGGGTAACAGCGGACGCTTGGGGGTTCCCGAACGACCGCGCGGCCCCTCGGCCTCGGCCCCCGGATAGGGACTGTCGGCATCGAGTTCGCCCAGCAAATCGTCCATCTCGGCGATGCTCGTCACGAGCGCCATGCGTGCTCGCCACTCGCCGCCCACCGGATACCCCTTGAAGTACCAGGCCACGTGCTTGCGAATGTCGCGACACGCGTGCTCTTCGCTCTCGAGAAATTCGGTGAGGAGTTCGGTGTGCCGACGCAGTGCGTGACCCACCTCCCCCAGTGTGGGCATGACGATGCTCGCGTCAATCTGCTCACCGGCGCGACGTCGCATGGCGATCTCGAGGTCCGCGAACAGCCAGGGGCGGCCGAGGCAGCCACGCCCCACAACGACACCGTCACAACCGGTCTGGTCCATCATGCGCACGGCGTCTTCGCCCGACCAGATATCGCCGTTTCCCAAAACCGGCACGTCCGACACCGCCTGCTTCAACTCGGCAATCGCATCCCAGTCGGCCTTGCCGCTATAAAACTCACTCGCCGTGCGCCCGTGCAGCGCAATCGACGACACACCCGCACCTGCAGCGATGCGCGCCGCCTCGAGGAACGTGAGGTGGTCGGCGTCGATTCCCTTGCGCATTTTTACCGTGACCGGAATGTTGCCCGCCGACGCGACAGCGCCCTCGACAATGTCGCGAAACAGGTCGGTCTTCCAGGGCAGCGCGGCTCCCCCACCCTTGCGGGTGACCTTGGGAACCGGGCAGCCAAAGTTGAGATCGATGTGGTCGGCACGGTCTTCGTCGACGAGCATGCTGACCGCCCGCGCAACCGTGGTGGGGTCGACGCCATAGAGCTGGATCGAGCGGGTACTCTCCGACTCGTGGTGGCCAATGAGGCGCATCGAACCGGGGGTACGTTCCACAAGCGCGCGTGACGTGATCATCTCCGAAACAAAGAGCCCGCCACCGTACTCGCGGCACAGGCGCCGGAAAGCCGTGTTCGTGATTCCCGCCATCGGGGCCAACACAACGGGGATATCGAGTTTTATCGCACCAATGCTCAACGGCTTCACCGGAGTCGTTGATGTGCTCATGCGTCTAGTCTCCCAGAAACGGCCTACGTCGATAAGACAGTGCGGGTCAGGCCGACGGAGCGTCGATGGCACCGCCGAAGCGTCGGTCCCGGTCAACGTACAACCCGATGGCCCGCCACAGATCGGTGCGCCGAAAGTCGGGCCACAGCGTGTCCAGAAAGACCATCTCAGCGTAGGCCGACTGCCACAGCAGGAAATTGGATGTGCGCTGCTCGCCACTAGAACGAACAAAGAGATCGACATCCGGCAGGTCAGGCTGATAAAGGTATTTCGCGAGCGTCTTCTCGGTCACGCGTGAGGGGTTCACTTTTCCTGCCGCAACCGCCTCGGCAAGCTTCTGAGCGGCATCCCCGATCTCTGTGCGTCCTCCGTAGTTCACACACATGGTGAGCGTGAGCGTTGAATTCTTGGCGGTGAGCTTCTCGGCGTAGAGGAGTTCTTCGATCACTGAAGGCCACAACCGAGGTCGTCGACCCGCCCACCTCACACGCACTCCCCACTCGTTGAGCTGGTCGCGTCGGCGGTGCAACACGTCGCGGTTGAAGCCCATCAAAAAACGCACCTCGTCGGGCGAGCGCTTCCAATTCTCGGTGGAGAACGCGTAGACACTGAGGTGAGTTACGCCGGCCTGAATTGCTCCGGCAACAACGTCGAGCAGAGCGGCCTCGCCTGCCCGATGACCCTCGACCCGGGTGAGTCCGCGGCCGTTAGCCCAGCGTCCGTTTCCGTCCATGACAATCGCCACATGGCGAGGAACCGTGCCGTTCCGAAAGGTTGGCGGATACTCGCCGGTCCAGTCGAGGGGGCGATACTCCACGGCATCGGGATGGGTATAGGGCTTAGCCACGAGTCCAGCCTAGATAACGTGCTCGAGAGAGCGCAGCCCACGCTCGAGGTGGAACTGCGTGTAGGCGGCGACCACGCCGGACGCTGACGCGCGCGCATCCGGATTGGCCGTCTCGACAACGTCCCATTCGCCGGCCAACAGCGCAGCGAGCAGATCAACGACCCCGCTGTCGAGTCTCGCAGCGCCGGTGGGGGCGCAGGCGTCGCACACCAGCCCACCCATTGGCAGCACAAAAGAGCCGTGGGGGCCCGGATCGCC
>JAIOXH010000032.1 GCA_021741765.1 Aurantimicrobium sp.
ATCAGGTTGCGACCAAATCGCGCACCCGACGACACCTCGGCCACCAGAGGCCAACCTCCCTCGTGAGCCACCTGCTCGGCCACCGGGCCGGAGTTGGCTCCCGCAATCACCAGCGTGCGGGGTCCGCGCTCTAGTGTCAGCGCCGTGCGCTTCACGGGAGTCGGCGTCTCCATCGTCACGACGGTGGGACGTGGACGGTGGGAACTCGACAGGGGTTCGCGGAAAGCCAGATTCACGTGCACTGGCCCCGGACGGGCGGGCACCGCCGGGTCTTGGCCGAGTGCGGCCGACCACGCCCCGTGGGCCACGGTCTGTGCGGCTTGCGCTCCCACCACACCGTCTTCGGGGGCAGAAACCTCGCGCATCCAGCGCACACTTGCGCCGAACATGCCCTCCTGAACTGTGGTCTGATTGCTCCCGATGCCGCGGAGCTCCTCGGGCCGATCAGCAGTGAGCAGGATCAGCGGAACTCCCGCATGGTGGGCCTCCAACACCGCGGGATGCAAGTTGGCGACCGCCGAGCCCGAGGTTGTAACAACGGCGGCCGGGCGGCCGCTCTCACTGCCGATACCGAGCGCCGTGAAGCCCGCCGAACGCTCGTCGATCCGCACGACCACTCGTAGGGCACCCTCGCGTTCGAGAGTGGCCGCCGCCAGGGCGAGTGCTTGCGACCGTGCGCCGGGGCACACCACCACCCACTCCAGGCCGTGTGCCACGAGGGTCTCGAGCACGGCAAACGCCGACGTGGTTGCCGGTGACGTCTCCGCGCTCGCGTCACTCACGTGAGTCGTCGTCTTTGTCGAGGCCTTGGTCGAGGTCGCGCTGCAGTCTGCGAAGAAAATCCGGATCGTCGTCCGGTCCACTCGGGCGTGACGAGGGTCGTCGTTGGCTCCCGCCGGCTTGGCGACGCCGTTGGTCTGGGCGCCCGGCATCCGCCCGGCGGGGGCGTCCCAAGAAGAACCACAGCAGCGCTCCCACCAATGGAATAAAAATAATCACAATAAACCAGGCGGGTCGAGGGAGGCCACGAATCCGCGACCTCTCGGCGAGGGCAGCGTCGACAACGGCGAAGATTTCTAAGACCACGGCGACAGCAACGATAATCACAAACAGACGAACCATAACTCAGAGTCTAGGCATGCACCGTAGACTCTGACCTCGTGAAGAAGATTCCCCTCTGGCTCACCTACACCCTGCTGCGGCTCGCGTTGTTTGTCGTTCCCTTTGTCGTGCTCATGCTGTTCAACATCACCTGGTGGATTTCGGCCATCCTCGCGGCCATTATTGGCCTCTCATCGTCGTATATTTTCTTGGCCCGACTGCGAAACCGCATGTCCACGGCAATCTATGAGGCGCGTGTCACGCAGAAAGCTGCGACACCCGGGGCCGACGAGACCGCCGAAGACGCCGCGCGGTAAAGCGCCCGCGCGCCGCGGCTAGAACGCGATGGCGGCGCCCAGGCCGAGCCCATACAGGAGGCCCGTGACGGTGCTGAGCCTCAGAACGAGGATGTCCTCGGCGGGCGACTTGCTCGTCGCGGTGATCACACACGCGGGGGCCACAATGAGCCACGCAAACTGCACCAACCAGGCGTTCGGGTAAAACTGCGCAATAACTGCGGCGGCGGCCATGGCCACAACCATCAGCACAATGAAAAAGACCACCGAACCGCGACGACCCATGCGCGTCGCGAGCGTGCGCTTTCCGGAGCGTCGATCCGTCTCGATATCTCGGGCGTTGTTGATCACCAGAACAGCGCACGCGATGAACCCGATTCCCGCGCCGCCGAGCCACGCCTCATCCGAAACTGTTCCGGCCTGCACAAACATGGTTCCCGCAGTTGCGACGAGACCGAAGAAAACGAACACAGAAAGCTCGCCGAGACCCGTGTAGCCGTAGGGACGCTTGCCTCCCGTGTAGAACCATGCCGCGGCTACACAGACCAACCCGGCAGCCGGCAACCACCAGATCTGGGTGATAACCGTTATCGCGATTCCGGCCGCAATCGCGACGCCAAAAAACGAGAGCGCCACGGTGAGCACGGTGCGCGGCTTTGCCGATCCCGATCCCGTGAGTCGACCGGGGCCAACACGATGCGCATCTGTGCCGCGAACGCCGTCGGAGTAGTCATTGGCGTAGTTGACGCCAATTTGAAGACAGATGGCAACCACCACGCACAGTGCCGTGAGTAGCCAGGAGAAGTGATCGGCCACCCGCGCTGACCCGGCCCCGATGGCGACGGGGGCGATAGCCAGCGGGAGCGTGCGCAGGCGAGCCCCGCTGATCCAAGACACCCGGGCTGTGCGATTGGGCGCAAAATGCTCGGGCTTGCGCGAGCGCGCCGGGTGACGGTGCGTCGACCCGGACCGCTTGTTCTTCTTGCGGGTGTTCTTTCTCGTGCTCATCACAGTGCTAGGTTCTACGGTGCGGCTAACCCGCAAAGAGGGCCGCGCACACCAAGCGGTCGGGTTTACCGGACGACAAACGGGGCAACTGCTCAACGAGCCGCACCTCGCGCGGCGTGGCGGCGACTCCCAGCTCGTCGCGAACGATGGCCTTGATCAGCTCGGCGAGAGACCGGGGATCGGCGGAGGTTTCCTCGGGGTCGAGTTCAACCACGAGACCCACGCGTTCACCCCACTCCTGGTCGGCTAACGACACCGCGACCGCATATGCACATTCACGAATACTTTCGGTGACCTCTTCGACAAGTTCGAGATTTACCTTGATTCCGCCGGAAATTAGCACGCGATCGTTGCGGCCCTGGACCGTGAGGGAACCCTCGCGGAACTCCCCGATGTCATCCGACAGGTACCAACGAACCCCGTCTGCCTCGCTAAACCGCTGGGCCGTCATCACGGAGTCGCCGATAAATTCCGTTGCGAGAATACTTCCGCCCACCTCGATGCGGCCGTCCGGGCGAATGTGTATCTTGACATCGTTCAACGGGAGGCCGTCGTAAACGCAACCGCCGGCCGTTTCGGTGGCGCCGTAGGTGGTGACAACGGGAAGGCCGAGGGCGCGGGCGCGCGTTAGCAATGACGGGCTGGTGCGTTGGCCACCGACGAGAATTGCCGAAAGGCGGCACACGATGGCGAGCGCCGCCGGATCGTGTTCGACGTGTTCGACGATGCGGCCCAGCTGCACGGGTACCACAGACATGTACAGCCGCTCGTGTTCGGGGCGCACCGACAGAGCGTCGATGAGAGCGGCCGTGTTGAATGACTCGCGGGTGAGGAGAATGGGCTCGGTCTCTGAATCGAGAGATCGCACCAAAACCTGGAGCCCACCAATGAAGTGAACGGGGAGCGCGAGCACCCAGGTTCCGGCACCGCCCAGTCGGCCCAGACCGGCCCGGGCGTTGGCCATGAGCGCAACTGCCGACAGAGCCACACGCTTTGGGGCACTTCCCGAACCCGAGGTCTCGATGAGGACCGCAGTATCGTCGTCGACCTCGCGGGGTACCCAGCTCGTGTCGGTGTCGGGGGCTACGACCGCGAGAGCAGGGCCCTGTCCGCGAAGCGCCGCTGCCAAAGCGTCGCGCACCGCGGGTACGCGGTCGGAAGAGATGATGACGGTGCTACGCATAGCCGGGATCGTTCACGCCTAAAAATGCCAGGGAAAGGACGACCAGTTGGGTTCGCGCTTTTCCAGAAAAGCGTCGCGCCCCTCAACAGCCTCGTCGGTGCCGTAAGCCAAACGCGTGGCCTCACCCGCGAACACTTGCTGACCCACCATTCCGTCATCAACAGCGTTGAAAGCGAACTTGAGCATACGGATGGCCGTCGGCGACTTGGTCAATATCTCGTTGGCCCACTCGATAGCGGTGCGCTCAAGTTCGGCGTGATCAACCACGGCGTTGATGGCGCCCGCGTCGAGCGCGCGCTGGGCGTCATACTCACGTGCCAGAAAGAACACCTCGCGAGCAAACTTCTGCCCCACCTGGCGGGCAAAGTAGGCCGAGCCGTAACCGGCGTCAAACGACCCCACGTCGGCATCGGTCTGTTTGAAGCGCGCGTGCTCGCGGCTCGCAATGGTGAGGTCGCACACCACGTGGAGCGAATGGCCGCCGCCGGCGGCCCACCCGGGAACCACTGCGATGACCACCTTGGGCATGAAGCGAATCAGTCGTTGAACCTCAAGAATGTGGAGTCGGCCCGTTGCCGAGGTCTCATCGTCGTACTCATAGCCCGTTCGCCCGCGAATGCGCTGGTCGCCGCCCGAGCAAAAGGCCCAGCCGCCATCTTTCTGGCTCGGACCGTTGCCGGTAATCAGCACGACGCCGATTCGTGAATTTTGGCGTGCGTGGTCGAGAGCCCGGTAGAGCTCGTCTACCGTTCGCGGTCGAAAGGCGTTGCGCACCTCCGGCCGGTTGAAAGCGACGCGCGCGATACGCCCCGAAACGTCGTGGTGGTAGGTCACGTCGGTGAGCCCCTCGAAGCCGGCAACGTCGTGCCACGCAGAGGGGTCGAAGATGTCCGACACCGATGCAGTCATGTGTTCCAGACTACGCGCAGGCGACACAGGGTGCGAGACTGGGCGCATGCTGCCAGACCTCGCGGACGTGCTCTCGGGCGTGCGCGTGGTGGCGCTCCCCCTGGTCACCCGCTTTCGGGGCATCACCGTTCGGGAAGCCGCCCTGTGGGAAGGACATGCCGGTTGGACGGAATTCTCCCCGTTTATCGAGTACGGCGATGACGAGGCGGCGACTTGGCTGGCCGCCGCCTACGACTTTGGCGGGAACGAAGCGCCCGCGAGTCATCGGGGTGCGCATCGCGTTCGCGTCAATGCCACCATCCCGGCCGTGAGCCCCGAACGCGTAGCCGAGTTCCTCGCCACGTTTCCGGGCTGTCGCACGGCAAAAATCAAGGTCGCCGAACCCGGGCAAACACTGGCCGATGACATCGCCCGCGTGGCTCGCGTGCGAGAGCTGATGGGCCCGGACGCTCACCTGCGGGTGGACGCCAATGGCGGCTGGAGTATCGGCGAGGCCCGTGTCGCAGCTGAGCACCTGCAAGATTTCAACCTCGAGTACATGGAGCAGCCCTGTGCCAGCGTCGACGAACTGAGCGACCTCCGCGCGCTCGACCTCGGCATCCCGATTGCGGCCGATGAGAGCATCCGAAAAGCCAGCGATCCGCTCCTCGTTCGTGACCGCAAAGCTGCCGACGTGATCGTTGTCAAAGCGGCCCCGCTCGGCGGCATTTCGCGCGCGATCGACCTCGTAGCCCGGGTGGGCTTGCCAGCTGTGGTGTCGAGTGCTCTCGAAACCTCGGTGGGGCTAGCCATGGGGGCTTACTTGGCCGCAGCCCTCCCCGACCCCTTTGACTCAGGACTTGGCACAGCTTCGTTGCTCGCCGCCGACGTTACCCACGAACCCCTGAGCGCGCGAAACGGCAGCATCGAGGTGCGACGCGTGGTGCCCGATGAAGACTTGCTGGCGAAGCACAACGCCGCAGAAGAACGAACCGACTGGTGGCGCGAGCGCATTGCTCGCTGCCATCGCGTTCTCGAAGCCGGGGGCTAGCTCAAGCCGCTGTAAGCGTGCAGCCCCTTGAAGTAGATGTTCACGACCGTGAAGTTGAACATTACCGACCCAAAGCCCACCATGGCCAACACGGCCGAGCGGGTGCCGCGCCAGCCGCGCGTGGATCGTGCGTGGATGTAGCCGGCGTAGATGGTCCAGATGATGAAAGTCCAGACCTCTTTGGTGTCCCAGCCCCAGTAGCGGCCCCACGCCTTCTCGGCCCAGACGGCGCCGGCGATGAGCGTGAACGTCCAGAAGATGAAGCCGATGATGATCAGGCGATACGCGTAATTCTCGAGCTGCGCCGAGTCGGGCAGTCGGGACATCCAGCCCAGGCGGGTGGGCTTGGCATCAACCGCGCGGTGTTCGCGGCGAGCCTGAAAGAGCTGGGTGAGAGAAAGTGCGAATCCCACGGCGAAGAAGCCGGTGCCGAGCGTGGCCACGAAGACGTGAATCACCAGCCAGTACGACTGCAGCGCGGGTGGCAGCGGCACAACCTCGACGTAGTAGCTCGTTGCCGAAAGCCCGAGGAGCAGGAGAATCAAGCCCGTCGTGAAGGCGCCGACAAAGGTCAGGTCCCACTTGAGGTTGACGATGAGAAAGACGAGCACGATGACGAGCGTGCCTGTCATGGCGAACTCGTACATATTCGCCCACGGCACACGCGAGGCTGCTACACCACGTAGCACGGTTGCCACCAGTTGGAATAAAAAGCCGAGCCACGTGAGGGCCATCGCGATGCTGGCGAGGCGTCGCCGTGCCACGGTTCGCACGGACGCATCCGCAGCCACGCGCGTCAAAGTGGCGGTGCTGCCCTCGCCGGTTGACCGAACAATGCTGTCTGATGCGGCCGCCGCGTTAGCTTCTCGCCCTGCTCCCCGGGCCAAATCGAACGTGAAAAGAATGAACGCAATCGCGTAGATGGCCATTGCCGAATACAGCGCCAGCACGGAGAACTGCGAAAGAGTGTCAGTCACGCTCTAATCCTAAGTTGCTCCCGTGGGCATTTGCGATGTGGGTCAGGGCCCCCGACAGGGTGGGGTCATCGCCGCGCGCCAAAGCGCCGTACTCGACGACGGTGCCGCCGGCCTGCTCACGCACGCTGATCCAGACGCGGCGTCGAGGAATGAACAGTGACGTGAGGAGCCCCGCCACCGCAGCCAGTGCAAACACGAGAACCCAGCCTTGCGCGGGATCACGATGAACGTCGAGAGACGCAAAGCGCTTAACGGTCTCGAGCGAGACGCTGCCCAAACCATTGGGCAGCTGCGCCGTTTCGCCCGGCCGCAGTTCGAGCGACGGCAGATCGGTCTTGGTTCCGGTCAACTTGGTGAGTTCCGACGTGTCGAGTGCGTACACCGAGCGAGGAATGCCGTCGTTGAGTCCGAGGTCGCCCGCGTAGACGTTGAACGTCAGCATCGGGTCGAGCAGGTCGGGGTAGACCGAGAAGCTCGCGCCCGCATGTCCTTCGTTCACCGTGGGATAGAAGAAGCCGATGAGTCCCACCTGCTGGCTCAGGCCGTCGGGCAGTTTCACGACGCCGACCGATGTGAGATTAGTGTCCTGCGGCAAAAAGGGGACCGCCTCTTGATAGACGATGTTTCCGGTTGGGTCGCGAACGGTTACCTCGGGTGCGTAACCGTTGCCCAACAGATAAACGTCGGAGCCACCGATGTTGAGTGGTTCATTCACCTTGATGACGCTTTCCACGGGTGCCTCGCCGCGCTGCTCAATGGTCACATCGGCCGTGTAGTCGATGGGCTGCCCTACGGCGTTCACGTTGGTCTCTTCGTACCGGGTCGTGAACTTGTCGAGCCTGAGGGAGAACGGTGTGAGGGTGGCGTCGGAGAAGAAACGGCCGGGGCTAAAGGAGTCATAGGCGATCAGGCTGTTCGTGAAGGCCTGGCCCTCAACCACCACACGCTGGCCGGCGTAGCCAAAACCTCCGCCGAGTCCGACCGCAATGAGAACGCCCACGAGGGCGACGTGAAAAATAAGGTTGCCCGTCTCGCGCATGTAGCCCCGCTCGGCAGAGACCGTGAGGCGACTCGCCGCGTCATAACGACGCACGCGGTAGCGGTTACGGCGAAGCACGCCTTCGGCGGCGGCGATGGCCACATCCGCACTGATTCCAGGCATGCGCGCCGTGAGGTGTGCGGGCAAGCGATTGAGGTTTTGCGGGGTGGCCGGCGGGGTGCCGCGCAACGCATCCCAGTGGTGCTTAGCCCGCGGGATGACGCAGCCCACGAGCGAGATAAACAGCAGCAGGTAGATCGCCGAGAACCATACCGACGTATAAACATCGAAGAGCTGGAAGCCCTCGAGCCACGCTGCCGTGTCGGGGTTGTCGGCAAAGTACTGCGCAACACCGTTGGGGTCGGAGCTGCGCTGCGGAAAAATCGATCCGGGAACCGCGGCGATGGCCAGCAGAAGGAGCAGGATGAGCGCGGTGCGCATGCTCGTGATCTGGCGCCAGGCCCAACGTAGCCAGCCGCCGAGGCTGAGCCGAACATTGCGCACGTCGTCGCCGGGGTTGGCTTGAGCAGAATCAATGTGATCAGAGGGCCGTAACATATTCCCCAATCACCGCCTGAGTATTAGCGATAATCATGTTCCACACACCCGTGACCATGAGCACGCCAATAAGAATCAGCAGAGCGCCTCCGGCGATATTGATGGCGCGAATGTGCCGACGGAAGAAGGCCACCGATGACGCGGCCCACTGAAATCCGGCCGCCAGCAGAACAAACGGCAGGCCGAGGCCGATACAGTAGGCGGCTCCCAAGATTGCTCCTCGCGCCGGCGTGGCCGCGTCAAGACTCAAAGAAAAGATGGCAGCGAGTGTGGGGCCGATGCACGGTGTCCAGCCCAGGCCGAAGACGATGCCGAGTAAGGGCGCGCCCACTAAGCCCACACGTGGGGCGAGGTTGATCTTGGCCGTGCGCTGAAAGAGACCGAAGAACCCGACGAAGACGAGCCCGAGCACGATGACGAGTGCGCCCATGACCCGCGTCGCGAGGTCAAGCCACGGTTTGAGGGCCAGCCCGGCGGCGCCAAAGGCAATGCCGAACGCCACGAAAACAACGCTGAAACCGAGCACAAAGAGCACGGCTCCGAAAACGGTGCGGGCCACCCGGCGCCGACCATCGGTTGCACCGCCCACGATGCCGAGGTACCCCGGTACGAGGGGGAGCACGCACGGCGAGGCAAACGACACGAGACCGGCCAACAGGGCAAGGGGAACGGCCAGCCACAGACTGCCGCCGAAAACGATTTCGCCGATGGTCATGAGGTGCTCTCGGCCACAACCGAGTTGATAAGTGACGTGAGAATTGACCGATCGGCAATGGCGCCCAGCACCCGAGCCGCAACGCGTCCTCGGGCGTCAAGAATGAGAGTTGTGGGAACGGCGTTGGGCGGAACGTTGCTGGCGAAGGCCAATTGAATCGCTCCGGACTGATCGGTCAGCGTGGGGTACGTGATTCCAAAAGTCTTATTGAACGACGTCGCGGTAGCGGCCTGATCGCGAACGTTCACTCCCACAAACGTGACAGGCTCGCCCGCTGCCGTTTCATCCTGGTAGACAGCCTGCAGGTCGGGAGCCTCGGCGCGGCACGGAGCACACCCGGCGTACCAAAAGTTGACCACCACAACGCGACCCACGAGGTCCGCCGCCGACAGCGGCTGATCGTCGATTGTTGTTCCTGAGAAGACAATGGGCGCGCCCCGGTTCTCGGCCAGAATCTCGGTTACCGAGCCATCGCCGGCAATGTAGTTTTTGCCGCTTCCCGCGCGGTACTGGTCGGCCAGCGGATCGCTCGAACAGGCAGCGAGCGATGCGGTCAGGGCGGCGATGCTCGCAATCGCAACTACCCGCCCGAGTCGAGTCCGCATCAGAGACGCGCGCATCAGGGGAGTGGATGTCGTCACGGGCCTCACACGGCACCCACATCAATGGCGCCCTCAGACAGGGGCGCCGCGGGATCCGCGTATGCCACCTCAACAAAACCGCGTTCGGAAAAAGTCTCGTCGCGCCACTCACACGTGGTGATGCTCGAGAGCGCGCAGCGTCGTTTTCGTGGATCGTTCATGAACGACTGATTAGTCAGTGCCCGGTGCACCGTCATGATGGGCAACTGGTGGCTCACCATCACAATGTCACCGGTTTCGGTGGAGGTCACCGCGTCCGTCATAGCCGCCAGCATGCGGGCCACAATGCTGCGGTAGGGCTCGCCCCAGCTCGGTCGCCACGGGTTGAGCAGGAATTTCCAGTTCGCCGCATCCCTGAGGGCCGAATCGGGGCCGCGCATGCGCTTGCCCTCGAACACATTGGTGGGCTCGATGATCCGCTCGTCAATGATGGGCGTGAGACCCAGAAGCTTAGCCACAGGCGCGGCCGACTCTTGCGCCCGCTGCAGGGGCGAACTGATCAGGGCTGCGATGGGCCGGTTGAGGGCCGCGAGGTGAGTTGCGGCGGCTTCGGCCATCAGGGCACCGCGCTCGCTCAAGCCAAAGTTGGGGAGGCGCCCGTAGAGCACGCGGTCGGGGTTGAAAACCTCACCGTGACGCACGAGATGAACCTGCCGAGCAACCATGGTTCAAGTCTAGGCGGGGGGTTCCTGTGCTTATTCCGGGAGGTGCGTGGTTTCGATACGCCGACGGTGTCGGCTACTCAACCAGCGGCTCCCGGCGGCCTCAGCCGACGGTGTCGGCTACTCAACCAGCGGCTTCCGCCGCCCCAAGCCGACGAGGTCAGCTACTCAACCGGCAATCTCCGCCCACGAGGTCGGCTGCTCAACCGGTGATAAAGGTAAAGTTGGGGACTGTGACGAATCGCATCCTTATTGCCGACCTGCCCACAACCCCCGAAGGGCCCGTTTCGGTCTCTGGCTGGGTCGACACGGTGCGCGACCAGAAGAAGGTGCAGTTCGTTGTTCTGCGCGATGAATCAGGTGCCGTCCAGCTCGTGCACCCCCGCAGCGAAGAGACTGACCCCATCGCGGAGGCCATCTCCGGTCTCGCCGCGGGCACGTTCCTCACCGTAACCGGCGAGCTCAAACTCGACGAGCGGGTGAAACTCGGCGGTCTCGAAATAAAGGTGGCCAGTATCGACGTGGCCGGAGCCGCTATCGCCGAGACTCCCATTGCGGATGACACGAGTATCGACAAGCGTCTCGACTGGCGCTTCATCGACCTGCGCACCGCCCGCAACAATCTCATGTTCCGGGTTCAGACCACCATGGAGCACGCCATGCGCTGCTACTGGATTGACCGCGGCTACATCGAGATTCACACCCCGAAACTCATGGCCAGCGCCTCGGAGTCGCACGCGGAGCTCTTCCAGCTCGAATACTTCGAAACCACGGCGTACCTCGCTCAGAGCCCACAGTTCTACAAGCAGATGGCGCAGAGCGCCGGTTTCGGCAAGGTCTTCGAGATCGGCCCCGTGTTTCGCGCCGACCCCTCGTTCACCTCGCGGCACGCAACGGAATTCATCAGCGTTGATGCCGAACTGAGCTGGATCGACAGCCACGAAGACGTCATGGCGATGCAGGAAGAGTTGCTGGTGGCGGCGCTCTCTGCCGTGAAGGAAAAGCACGGCGACGCCATCAAGGAATTGTTTGACGTCGACGTGACCGTGCCGGCCATTCCGTTCCCGCGCATCCCGCTGGCCGAAGCCAAGCGGATTGTGGCCGAGCGTGGCTACGAGGTGCCTCGCGATGACGAAGACATGGACCCTGAAGGTGAGCGCCAGATTGCGGCCTATGCCGCCGAGGAACTCGGTCACGAGTTTGTTTTTCTCACCGACTACGCGGCAAACATCCGGCCTTTTTATCACATGCGTCACGACGACAATCCGGCTCTGACCAAGAGTTACGACCTCATCTGGAACGGCACCGAGATCACCACGGGCGCTCAGCGCGAACACCGCATCGATGTGCTCGAGGCGCAGGCGCGCGAGAAGGGTCTCGACCCCGAGGGCCTCGGGTTCTACCTCGACTTTTTCCGCTACGGCGTGCCGCCGCACGGCGGATTCGGCATGGGTCTCTCACGCATGCTCATGTTGCTGCTGCACCAGGCCAACCTGCGCGAGGTGTCGTTCCTCTTCCGCGGGCCCAATCGCCTGACGCCTTAGGTTTCGATACGCGCCTGACGGCGCTACTCAACCAGCAAGCTCCTAGAGGGCGCCGAGAGCCGTGAGCTTGGCGTGAAGGTCAGGGTCGGTGGGCTCCACTTGGTGGGTTCCGTCGGGGAAGGCGATGACAGGGATGTTCTTGCGGCCGGCAATCGCCTCGGCCTCTGAGGCGGCGTCTTCGACGGCCTCGAGGTCGATATAGTCGTAGTCCACGCCGAGCGTGTCGAGCAGCTTCTTGCTGCGGCGGCAGTCGCCGCACCATTCGGCGCCGAACATGGTGATGCGGTCTGGTTCGTGATAACTCATAGTCGACATTCTAAGTCGCTATAGTTGCGCATGGCGCGCCGTCTGCGCACGCCGTCATCCTTTTAGAAAGGTTCTTCCTATGGCAATGTTCCTAGATCTCATCTGGTGGGTACTTCTCGCCTTTGTGTTCGTGGCCTACTTCATGCTCCTCTTCTCGATCATCAGCGACCTCTTCAACGACCACAAGCTCAACGGTTGGGCCAAGGCCGGCTGGGTGATTCTTCTCATTGTCACCTGGTGGCTCGGCGTGCTGATCTACGTGATCGCGCGCGGAAACGGCATGGCGAAGCGTCAGGCTGCCGCCGTTGCTGAGTTCAAGAAAGAGCAAGACGATTACATTCGCGAGGTGGCCGGCGCGTCACACGCCGACGAAATTGCGAAGGCCGAGAAGCTCAACAAGTCGGGTGCCATCACCGCGGCTGAGTTCACGGCTCTGAAGAAGAAGATTCTCGCAAGCTAGTTTGAGCGAGCGAATCGGCCCGGGCTCCTTTGCGGAGTTCGGGCCCTTCTTTTTGCACTCAGTCTCCGGTGATCCAATCGCCCACAACGCGAGCCGTTGTTACCTCACGAATCACAGCGGCCGCCGCCTCGTGATCGGGGTGAACTTGGTAGGCCTGGAGGTCGTCGAGTGACGCAAACTCACTCGTCAGAATGAGGTCGGCATTTCTCGCCTCGTGAACAACGCTGTCGTGCAGGGTCATCGAGATGATCTGAGGAATGGAATCAACGAGCGGAAGTAAAACGCCCTTTACTCGCTGGGCACTCTCATCTTTCTCGCCGGGCGTTTCGCCCTTCAGGTGCCACATCACCACGTGATTAATGCTCATGGTCGAATCCTTTCGGTGAGTGCTCGATCCAGGCGCTTCGCGTCGATGCGCCAGAAGTTGTGAACCTCGTCGTCAATCAAGACCACAGGAATTTCTTCACGATAGCGATTCGCGAGCTCTTCGTCATCATCAATTGACACTTCACAAAATGCAATGCCATCGTGTCTCGCTATAACGTCGAGAACGATGGCACGGGCATCGTCACACAGGTGACATCCGTCGCGACCGATGAGAGTCACTGAGACGGACATGAGAAGTTGCTACTTCTTGTTGCGACGCTGGTGACGAGTTTTGCGAAGCAACTTACGGTGCTTCTTCTTCGCCATACGCTTGCGGCGCTTCTTGATAACTGAACCCACGGAGGTACCTCTTACAGTTGATTGCTCACCGCGGAGTCGCGATGAGCAGGGAATACGGGCAACTCTTTGCCTCGCGAAAGTCTAGCCGAGATGCGCACGGCACGCTGACCGAGACGGCTAGGAGCGCTTGCGCAACTCTTCTGCGGCCCGCACAGCTGCCTCTTTCGCTTGGCCCGAGAGGTCGGTCCACGCTTCTTGGATGCGAAACAGA
>JAIOXH010000033.1 GCA_021741765.1 Aurantimicrobium sp.
TCGGTCTGCCTAAGTCGTACTAATGGAGGCACGCGACGGTCATGAGCTCACTGCCACGATTGTGGAGTTTGCTCTGCGACGAGTCGTACCGTCAGCGCGCATTCAGCAGGCCGTGACGCGCGCGCTCATCGACACCGTGGGTGTTGCCCGTGCTGCCACTACCGTGGAGGCAGAGCCCCTCGTGAGACAGTGGGCCCTCGCACAGGGCTCCACCGGACGTGCGACGCTGTGGACGTCGGGGGATCTGGTATCGCCCTCCACCGCAGCTCTCATTAATGCAACCGCCGCGCACGTTCTGGACTACGACGACATTTCCCCCACGCGTCCGATGCATCCCAGCGCCGTTCTCCTTCCCGCAATTATGGCCGTGGCGCAAGCGCGACCGACCGACCCTCAACTGATCCCAGCGGCTTACGCGGTCGGGGCCGCCGTGTTCCGGGCTGTCGCCGACGAGCTTCCCCACGAGGAGCACTACCAGCGCGGTTGGCACACCACCTCGACGGTAGGGCGAATTGCGGCCGTTGCATCCCTCATCACCCTGTGCCGGCTCACCCCGCAACAGGGAGCTCGTGCTCTCGGCGTTGTGTCATCGTTAGCCGCCGGCACCCTGGCAAATTTTGGCACGATGACGAAACCTTTGCACGCAGGGCTTGCTGCACGCGACGCCATCATGGCTTGTGAATTGGCAGAAGCCGGATTCACCGCCAACGAAGTCGCTCTCGAAACGGATCGTGGGTTTTTTGACTTGTACGGAACAGACCCGGGCAATCGTCCTGAGCACTCCTCGATTCAGTTCATGGATGCGCTCGAACACTGGCGCGTGGAATGGGACACAGACTGGGGAATCAAAAGATACCCCGCGTGTTACGCCACCCACCGCGCCCTCGACGCGGCACTCAAATTGAGAGCAGAGCACGACGTTGGGTATGCACGTCGCGTCACAGTGACGGTGCATCCGGAGGGTCTGCGACCCTTGAGAACGGAACACCCGCAGACATCAAACGAGGCAAAGTTCACCATGTCATTCGTGATTGCCACAGCACTTCTGGCCGGTGAGTTGCGGCTCCGAGACTTTGATAAAGAATGTTTGACCGATCCTTCGGTGCTCGATCTCATGACCAAGATCACGGTGAGCGAATCGAAGATTCCCCCGTTGGGGCCTCCCGAGTTCGACGGAGGTTTTGCCGTAGTCTCTCTGGAAATGGCCGATGGACAGACAGTTCGTGAGCGCGCCGATGTAACGCACGGTGACTCTCGGAGCCCTCTCACGGACAGTGAGCTCAGGGCCAAGTTCATTGATTGCTGTTCGCAAAGCGACCTCTCTTCTTCGCAAGCTGAGGAACTCTCCGCGGCGCTCGAGACGTTGTTAGTGGGCCAGAGCACCTTCGACCAGCTGCACCACGCCCTGACCGTTCGCGTCGAGTCCGGAGGCATGAGGCCATGACCGACACCGAAGCGCGCCTCACGAGGGCACAATTACCCCGCGTCACAATCGTCGAAGAGGGAATGCGCGAGGGAATGCAGATAGAGAGTGCGGTCATTTCGGTGGACGCCAAGGTGCGGCTCCTCGACGCTCTGTCGCAGACCGGCCTCAAGAACATCGTGGCAGGCTCGTTCGTGAGCCCCCGCTGGGTTCCGCAGATGAAAGATATCGATGACATCCTGCGCAAATTCACGCCTGTCGCCGGCGTCACCTATACGGCGTTGAGCCTGAATCACCAGGGCGACATCCGCAAGGCAGAACACGCCCCACCGCTGGCGCCCCCCGATGGTGTGGGCAGATCGATGCTCCACTTGTGCGATGTCTTTTTGCAGCGAAATACCGCGCGGACCCTCGAACAGGAGCGGGCCGCATTGGCGGACACCGTGGGACGCGCTGTTGATGCCGGCGTTTCGACCGCCATTGTTGCCGTCAACGCGGCGTGGGGGTCGAATTGGTTGGGGGAGTTTTCCGAAGAGCAGCGCATGGAGGCTCTCGCCTTTCAGCGAGACGCGTGGCTGGCAGCGGGAATCCCCACGACGGGTGTCTACCTGGGCGACCCCATGAGTTGGAACACGCCTCGGGTAGTTCGCGCCCACGTTCGCAACGTGATTAAGACGTGGCCCGACCTCACCTCTGTTCATCTGCACTTGCACAATGGACGTGGAGCAGCTCCTCTCTCGGCCTACGCGGCACTCCATGAGTTAGACCAGCGTCACGAGTTGATTATCGATTCGTCGATTGGCGGCATGGGCGGCTGCCCGTACTGCGGAAACGGCCGAGCCACGAAGATGATCCCCACGGAAGACCTCGTCTTCCTTCTGGAGAGCGAAGGAATCGATACGGGGGTAGACCTGCCGGCGCTCATTGAGGCCGCTCATCTGGCCGAAGAGGTTGTTGGGCACGAACTCTACGGGCACGTTTCCCAGGTTGGCGCCCTGCCCGCGGGCCAGGCGCTCTATGCCATGGATATGCCCCTGATCGAAACCATTGCGCAGGCCCAACATTTCCGCCTCGGCCCCGAGACGTATGCAGACGGGTCGGCGCCGTGGAAGTCGCCCATCACCTCAGTGCACCGCGATGAGTCCACCACCGATAACGGTTCGCCAGACGGTGGCGCATCAGAATGACCACGTCACCTCAGTCCGGCAGGGGCTCTCTCGGGGGTCTTCGCGTCATCGAGATCGGCACGAGTGTAGCCGCCCCCTATGCGGCCCAGATTCTCGGAGATTTTGGGGCCGATGTTGTCAAGGTGGAACGGATCGGAACGGGTGACGACAGCCGCAGTTGGGCTCCGCCGCAGTGGGACGGGGTGAGTGTGACGTTCCTGGCCTTGAACCGGAGCAAACGAAGTCTCGTTGTTGACTACAAAACTGACGCGGGCAAGAAGATTTTGGAAAGCCTCATCTCGGAAAGCGACGTCCTGATCCAAAACCTCAGGCCCGGCGCGCTCGCTGCCGCGGGATTTGATGCCGCTCACATCAGAGGTCTTAATCCTCGCCTCATCTACTGCGAGCTTTCGGGCTTCGGCGCGGTGGGCCCGCGGGCGAGCGATCCCGCTTATGACCCCCTCGTGCAGGCCTACAGCGGCATCGTCAGCATTACCGGAGACGAGAGCAGTGCGCCATCGAGAGTGCCCGTCTCTCTTCTCGACATGGGAACGGGAATGTGGGCGGCCCTCGCCGTGTTTGAAGCTCTGCGACGACGAGATCAGACAGGTGCGGGAAGCCATGTTCAGCTGTCCCTCCTACAGACGGCACTGACCTGGTTGACGATTCCCCTCATGGGCGTTCAATCCGGAAGCCCCGTTCCCGGACGCCAAGGGTCCGGACTCGCGGGTGTCGTGCCCTACGGCGCCTTCCCTTCCTCCGATGGATACGTGTTTATTTCAGCGGGAAACAATCAGACGTGGAATGACCTCCTGGATGCTCTGGGTGCTCCGCAACTTAAAGACGTGGAAGCGTACTCGTCAAACCCGCAGCGCGTCGTGCATCGTGAGGGCGTAACGCGAGATCTCTCGGCAGTAACATCCACGTTCACCTCGGATGAACTCGTCGATCTGTTAGCCGAGGCGCGCATCCCGCACTCACCCGTCCAAACGTTAGACCAGGTTCTCGGTGATGAGCAGGTGAATGCTCTCGGTCAGTTCACGGCACTCCACCATGACGCGATTGCTGACTTCACCGCCCTGAATCTTCCGATGACATTCGACGGGGTGTATCCCCGGATCTCGCAGGCTCCTCCGGCCTTGGGCGCTGATACCCAGAGTGTGCTGGCTTCCCTTGGACTGTCCGAGGCAACAATTGCAGATCTCCTCAGTGAGGGGATTGTGCAACAAGCGGCGACCGATGGCGACAGAATGGCTAATGAGGCCGGAGCGAAAGGAACAGATGGTGCGGTATGACCACGAAAGGTGCTCCCATGTCTGAACAATCCGATGAGGTCATTTACGAGGTTCGTGGCCACGTAGCGGTTATCCGAATCAATCGGCCCGAGCGAAGAAACGCGCTTGCCACGTCGACGGTCGAAGCGATCAGTAATGGTTTTCTCCGTGCCGGCGAAGACGACAACGTGTGGGCGATTGTTCTCACGGGCACAGGCGACAAAGCATTTTGCGCGGGTGGCGACCTGAAAGAAATGGATGATATCGCTCGGTCGGGCGCGCAGATCCATGTGCCGATGACGGGCCCCACTCGCAACATGTTCGAGATCATCCTGGAGACTTACAAACCCACCATCGCCGCGGTCAACGGCGCGGCGCTCGCCGGCGGGTGCGAGCTTCTGCTCGCGTGCGACCTGCGTATAGCCGTAGACGATGTGCAGATCGGATTACCCGAAGCCAAGCGCGGCATGGGTGCCAATTTTGCCTCTGTCGTGCTTCCCCGCATGATTCCGCGAGCCATCGCGATGGAGATGCTTTATACGGGCAAGTCCATCGGTGCCCAGGAGGCCCAAGACTTGGGGCTGATTAACCGGGTGGTAGCGCGCAAGAACTTCGAGGCTTCCGTTCAGGCGTTCGTGGACGAGGTTGTCGTCAATGCGCCCGTCTCACTCAGGCGCTACAAGGAAATGGCCGCGAAGGGGTGGGAGATGCCGGTCTCGGTGGCACTGCGCTTAAATGCCGGACCGAATCCATATCTGAGCGAAGACCGCATCGAGGGCGTTCGAGCCTTCGTCGAGAAGCGCACGCCGAAGTGGAAGAACCGCTAAGCAGCCTCACGCCAGGGAGGCCACCAGGTCTGTCATTTCTTTGCGCGAAGGAATCCCACCCGGGATGCCGTCGACAAGGAAATCTTCGAAGATGCCGTCGACAATTCCGGTGACGTCACTGTCACTCATGACGATGCCCGTTTCGCCTAGCGTAAGTGGGTATCCCAGACCAGAGATGAATGCGGTCAGAAAGTCAGCCAGGGCGATGCCGAGGTTTTCGGTCGAGATCCCCGAATCATCGATGCCGCAGGCGCGAAGGATTGGGCGCATTTTTTCTCCCGTCCGAGGCGCCAAGAACCTGGCGACCGTGGGCAGCGTGATGCACGACGAGAGGCCGTGCGCCAGGCCCAGTCGGGCGCCCAGCTGATGACCAATCGCGTGCGAGAGGCCGAGGGTGCCATTGCTGACGCCAAAGTACGATTGCCACGACGCGAGCTGAGCTTCGCCCCGAAGAGCCGAGTCCGTGGGGTTCTTGAGCGTTGCCGGCAGCACGCGCACGAGGGTTGTGATGGCCGCACAACTGAGACTGTCACTGAAGAGTGATGACTGATCCGACACCACGGTTTCGATGGCGTGATCGAGCGTTCGCATTCCCGTCATGACCCACGCCGAGGCGGGCGTCGCCACGGCGGCATCACTATCAAGGATGACGGCGGCGGCGGCCATAGGGGGCCCAGCAAAGAGGTCTTTGTTCCCCGTCGTGGGGTTTTTCAGTGCACCGCCGTCACCAAACTCCGCTGACGACAGCGTGGTGGGGATCGCGATGTGAGGAAAGGTTCGGGCCGCCGCCGCCGGGAAGAGGGGACCCTGATCCGAGCGCTGTGCCCGGTACGGATAGAGCGCGTGCTCGGTCAATATGTTTTCGCCCAAGCACAGTGAGACGAGCCGGGCTGTGTCAATGGTGCTGCCACCGCCGAGGCTAATCACGCAATCTGCGTCTGCATCACGGGCAGCTTGAGCGGCAGCCAGCGCAACGCCGTAGGGAGTGTGGGGCTCCACGGCATCGAAGACCGCGACAATTCTTTGCCCCGACCATTCCTTGAGTCGTGAAATGAGAGCCGCATCGCGCCCGGCAGAGGGAGTCACAATGAGGAGAGCCCGACGACCGCCACAAACATCGAGAACCTCACCGAGTCGCGAGATGCTTCCGGGACCAGACCACAGTGCCCCGACGCTCGGGTACCGGAATACGCCCTGACTCATGGTGCCGCCTTCGAAGTCGTCATCGTGTCACAGAAGCGTTGTCGCCGTTCGAGACGCACGATCCTTAGGCTTGCTTGGCGATGTCTTCGTCCGTCAGTCGGCTCAGAATGTCTTCAAAGACCGGCATGATGTACGTCTTGAAGAGCTCAGGATTCTCCGACATGGGGAAGTGGCCCAGTCCCTCCATGAGGGTATAGGTCGACCCGGGTACCTCATCGTGGAGAGCTTTGACGACCTTGGGTGATCCCGACCAGTCGTAGTCGCCCCCCAGGAGGTAGACGGCGATCTGTTTCGTGTTGATGGTTTTGGCCGAGTGACTCACGTCGTGTTCACCGCCGTAGTAATTGAGGTCACCCTCGAAGACTCGGTGCGAACCCTGGCCGTAGATGAAGGCCACCTCACGCTTGAGGGCTTCGGGACTCATCGGCGCCATGAAGGTGTACATCATTGCGACTTTGGTCTCGTTTGTCATGCGGGGGTGCCCAAAGTAGGTGCGCAACTCCGGCGGCGCTGAATTCTCGGTGGCGAGTCCGGCTTCGAGACCGATGACAGCACGGAACTTATCCGGATGACTTATGGCTAAGTCGGCCGCGAGGTGTCCGCCCATTGAGGCGCCCATGTATACCGGGCGATTGAGTTCGAAGGCCTCGTTGAACTTGAGCATGAACTCGAAGAGAAAGTCGAGGGTGAGTTTGTACTCTTCGCTCCACCACTCACGAGACGTGGGCGGAACAGACTTTCCGTGAAACGGCAGGTCGGGAACGAGCACGCGGAAGTTCGACGTGATGTCGCTGTCTTCCAGGATGTGGCGGTAGAGGCGCCCGTCCGTTCCCGCGGTGTGCATCATGACGAGCGGGATGCCCTGACCGGCCTCCTCGTAGTAGACGCGATACTCGGTGCCCTGAATGTCGAGGTAAACGTAACCTCCGTGAATCGGCGAAATCTTAGCCATGGTTGTTATCTCTCTCTCGCCTCAGGCAGCCCGGGAGGCTTCGTTGTTTACCTGGCGCATCAGGTCTGTTGTTCGCCTGACAGCCGCGTAGTAGCAATAGAAACTCTCGAGGTCTCCGGTTATTCGCAGCCCATGGTGGAACTGAGCGGGAAACAGATCTTGAAAGAGGGGCGGGGGAACGGCGGCCAGAATCTGACTCCACACCTCGTCGGGCGCGGAAATATCTGCGGTGAATTCGTGAAACAGCCCGGGAGCCGGGACGATTTCGGTGACAACACCGTCGCGAATCACAATGAGAAAGGCGTCGTCGCCGAGACGATAGCGCAGGCGGGCATCCCACATTCGTGATGACAGCGCGAATTCCGGGTCCGCGTTCATGACTTTTTTCAGACGCTCAGTATCTAATTTCACGATCCACCTCGTTGTGTTTGCGTGTGCCGTGAGAGCAAGCCTCAGCGGCAACTATCGATGTTCTTATCTTTGCTTCAGGCCCGGTATCCCCATACCGATGTCTCATGCAGTGGAATTCGACGCCTCATTTTCCGTTCTGAGTAGGCGTCGTCCCGAACCGTGTGCCATGAAGTCATCATGTCCGAAAATCTCGAACAGCGTAAGACTCTGGCCCGACCAGATGCGGACAAGTGGGCCGACGTTTCGGCCGACTTGTGGCTCACTAGACTTATGGCAGGAACGAGTCACTCGTGACTACTTGCCGACTTGGCGCAATTGGTAGCGCACCGCTCTTGTAAAGCGGGGGTTGTGGGTTCGAGTCCCATAGTCGGCCCTGATTCAATGAAATCGTTCTCGCCATTCGGGGTTCGTTCAGGGAGCGTCGGTCGCACGCCGTAGAATTAACACGCATCCTTTCAATCCGGTGGATGCACTTTCAGTCTGGGGAGTAGCGTGACACAAGTCGAATCGCGTGAGCAGCAGAACCCCGCCGAAGTGCTGAGTGAGCGCGACCGCAACATCCTCGGCTTTGAGTGCGCGTGGTGGCAACAGCCCGGTGGCAAAGAAGAGGCGATTCGCCAGACGTTCGGTTTGTCACCGGCCCGGTACTACCAGTTGCTCAACGACCTCATCGATCGCCGGGCGGCGCTCGAGTACGACCCGATGTTGGTCAAGCGACTCCTGCGCGTTCGAGAAGAGAGACGCCAAGCGCGCCAACGTCGCATGTCCCACACCGGTATCGCTGAGGAATCCCCGAACGCATGAGTGAGAAGTTTCCCACCCACCGGTTTGACGACGTTCCTCCCGAGATTCAGCGGGTAGGGGCGCACCGGTCCTCCGGTCGCTCATTGTCACCGTGGCTCATTTTTGCGTGGGCGGCCCTCGTCACCGGGCTGATCGTTGGTGGCTCAACGGCGTACATTCTTGGCTCGAGCGGCAAGCTTCAGGCTTTTCTGTTCCCGGTGAGCACGCCCACCCCCACCCCCACGCCGACAGCAACTCCCACGGTGGCCCCAGACCTCGCGGTCAATGTTTTTAACGCCACCCCGATCGTGGGCTTGGCAACGACGGTCGGCAATCAACTTGCGGCCGCGGGCGTGCCCGTGGGCGTCAAGGCCAACGCGAGCGTGACCGACACCAAGAAGACCATCGTTTTCTACAGCACCAAGGGCGCCGAGGGTGCGGCGCGCGGGGTATGCGTCGCCCTCAATAACACCTGTCAGATCAAGCTGACCGCCGCCTACGCGTCGTCTCAGGCACCGCTCACGCTCGTGCTGGGAGCCGACTACAAGATCCCCACAGCCGAGCCGGCGCCCGTCGAGCCCGCCCCTGTGGACGGCGAATCCGGGTAGTTTTTCGCACGAAATGCGTTGAGAGAATCATTGCTGGATCAACGCATCGACCCACAATTGTGCCCAGTGGTGTGTCACACGCACTTAACTCCGCTAGTATCAAGCGACGGTTCTCGCGCGTTGCGGTTCCGCAATCTACGTACGAGGAGAAATACATGGCTGTCGGAACCGTCAAGTGGTTCAACGCCGAAAAAGGCTACGGTTTCATTACCGTAGATGGTCAGGAGCAGGACGTTTTCGTGCACTTCTCGGCCATCGATATGGACGGATACAAGGTGCTTGAAGAAGGTCAGCGCGTGGAGTTCGAGGTTGGCACGGGCGCCAAGGGCCCCCAGGCCGAGTCGGTCCACCTGGCCCCGTAAGACACTTACTTTGGGGCTTGCCCCAACCTAACGCCGTTCTCTTAACGAGAGCGGCGTTAGTCTGTAAAGGATGACAATGCGTGGATCGATCCGAATTCTGCTCGCGTCGACCGTGGCGGTCATTGTGGCGACGACACTTGCTGGGTGCTCTCCGGCAGAACCCCGCTATGAGTACGCGCCACACCACACGCCGGCACCGGCAACAGCGCTGGCTCCGCTTCGCGGTACGAATGTGCCCGCGGGTTCGCTGACCCACCCCTCCCTGTGCGCGAAAGTCGACAACCACGTGGAGGCTCGTCCGCAGTACGGGCTAAACAGCACGGACATCGTTTTTGAAGAGCTCGTCGAGGGAGGCCTCACGCGCTACGTGGCCTGTTGGGATTCCGGCGTGCCCGACCAGATTGGGCCGGTGCGTTCCATCAGGCCCATGGACCCCGACATCATCTCGCCGTTTGGCGGCATTGTGGCCTACTCGGGCGGACAGTTTCGGTTTGTTGAGATGATGCGCGACACGGTGGTCTATAACGCGATTGACGGCCAGTCTGACACGGAAGAAACCATCTACCGCACCGACGACAAGGATGCCCCGCACAACGTGGGAGTGGCCGCCAACGTGATTATTTCTCAGCACCTTGACCTCGCCCCTCCTCAGCAAATGTTCGCTTACTCAAGCAGCGTCGCCACATCCACGCCCGCTCGGGTGGGTGCGCCTCAGGCGACAATCAATGTCACGTTCTCCGACGAACGTTATCCCTCGTGGACGTACGATCCGGCCGCTCAGGTTTACCTCCGTTCCCAAGAGGGTGCGCCAGATTTCGATGACTCGGATGCCCAGATACACTCCACCAACGTCATTGTGATGATGGTCCAGGTTGATTGGCAGTACACGCCGGTGCCCAGAACCATCATGGTCGACAGCGGCGAAGCGTGGGTTTCCACGGGCGGCAAAACCGTTCACGCCACGTGGTCCAAGGCGTCGCGCGAAGCACCGATTTTGTTTGTTGACGATCGCGGATTGATCATTCGCCTTGCCCCGGGCAACACGTGGATTGAGATGCCTCCCGTAGCGTCGGGCTCCGTGGCCTTCGCGGCCGACGCCGGCTAGTTTCGGCTCGATTTCTCTGGTGCCCCGGTTTGCGCCCCGGTTTGCACTCCCCGGGGGAGAGTGCCAATATTGGAGTTAGCACTCGACACAACTGAGTGCTAATTAGTTACTTCACCCCAACGTCCGGGAGGGACGAAAGACAATGGCAAAAATCATTGCGTTTAACGAAGAGGCCCGTCGCGGCCTCGAGCGCGGACTCAACATCCTCGCTGACGCCGTCAAGGTAACGCTCGGCCCTCGCGGTCGCAACGTTGTTCTTGAGAAGAAGTGGGGAGCCCCCACCATCACCAACGACGGCGTGTCCATCGCCAAAGAGATTGAGCTCGACGAGCCCTTCGAGAAGATCGGCGCCGAGCTGGTCAAGGAGGTCGCCAAGAAGACCGATGACGTGGCCGGAGACGGAACAACCACCGCTACGGTGCTCGCTCAGGCTCTCGTGCGCGAAGGACTGCGCAACGTAGCTGCAGGCGCCGACCCCATCACGCTCAAGCGCGGTATCGAGAAGGCCGTTGAGGCCGTCACCAAGGAACTCGTCGCCGCTGCCAAGGAGATCGAGACTAAGGAAGAGATTGCTGCCACGGCATCGATTTCGGCCGCTGACCCCCAGATTGGCGCGCTCATTGCTGAGGCCATCGACAAGGTGGGCAAAGAGGGCGTTGTCACGGTCGAGGAGTCGAACACGTTCGGCACCGAGCTCGAGATTACCGAGGGTATGCGCTTCGACAAGGGATTCTTGTCGGCCTACTTCATGACCGACCCCGAGCGTCAGGAAGCGGTCTTCGAAGACCCCTACATCCTCATCGTGAACTCCAAGGTGTCGAACATCAAGGACCTGCTCCCCATCGTTGACAAGGTGATTCAGACGGGCAAGCAGTTGCTCATCATCGCCGAAGACGTTGACGGCGAAGCGCTGGCCACACTCGTGGTCAACAAGATCCGCGGCATCTTCAAGTCGGTCGCCGTCAAGGCTCCCGGCTTCGGCGATCGCCGTAAGGCCATGCTTCAGGACATTGCCATCCTCACGGGCGGACAGGTCATCAGCGAAGAGGTGGGTCTTAAGCTCGAGAACGTTGGCCTCGAACTGCTCGGTCACGCGCGCAAGATTGTCGTTACCAAGGACGAGACCACCATCATTGATGGTGGCGGAGACCCCGCCGGCATCGCCGGTCGTGTGTCACAGATTCGCGCCGAGATTGAGAACACCGACAGCGACTACGACCGCGAGAAGCTGCAGGAGCGCTTGGCCAAGTTGGCCGGCGGTGTTGCCGTGATTAAGGCCGGTGCCGCAACCGAGGTGGAGCTCAAGGAGCGCAAGCACCGCATCGAGGACGCCATTCGTAATGCCAAGGCTGCCGTTGAAGAGGGCATCGTCCCCGGCGGTGGCGTGGCACTCATCCAGGCCGGAGCCAAGGCGTTTGCCAAGCTCAAGCTCACGGGTGACGAGGCTACGGGCGCCAACATAGTGCGCGTTGCCATCGAAGCCCCGCTGCGTCAGATTGCCATCAACGCGGGTCTCGAGGCCGGCGTCGTGGTTGACAAGGTGCGCAGCCTGCCCGACGGTCACGGCCTCAACGCCGCCACCGGCGAGTACGGTGACCTGGTTGCCCAGGGCATCATCGACCCGGCCAAGGTAACGCGCTCTGCCCTGCAGAACGCCGCCTCCATTGCCGGCCTGTTCCTCACCACCGAGGCCGTTGTTGCCGAAAAGCCGGAAAAGGCCTCTGGCAACATGCCCGACCCCGGTGCGGGAATGGACTTCTAAGTCTCATCGCGTGCGAAGGGCTCCCCGGTCGGGGAGCCCTTCGTCGTTTGTTCGAGCCCGCGCTACTGGAACAAGCGCACGTGGGCGAGTTCCATCTCGGCGTATTGCCTGCTGGCCAACGCCAGCGCATCGTTGAGAGCCGTTAGGTCAGTTTCGAGGCGACTCTGTGTCTGTCGCCACCGGCCAACGACTCCTTGAAATGCCGTTGCTGCGGGCCCCGTCCACGAGGCCTGCAACCCCGTCAGGCTGGTGTGCAGGGCGGCAATGTCTGATTGGATGCGGGCGATCTGAGCGCGCGCGGTTGCTGCAGTGCCACTCACCGCAGAGCTGTCAATGTGAAACGTTGTCATGTGCGTCTCCTCTCACGTGGCATCGTGACAGTCGAAGCGACAACACAACGTCCCAACTCGGGATCGTGTGGAAAACCGAACTAGAGCCCGAGCACCTCGGGGGAGTTCGCGGGCCCGTTCGCAGGCAGGCTGACGCGGAACGTGGCGCCGCCGCCGGGTGTCTCATCTACGGTGATGGACCCCTCGTGCGCCGACACAATCGACGCCACAATTGCGAGCCCGAGTCCTGAGCCGCCGGTTTCACGTGCCCGGGAAGAATCGGCACGCCAAAATCGTTCGAAGATCTTCTCGCGCACCTGCGGCGGGATGCCATCGCCGTGATCAATGACATCGATGAGGCCGTTGCCCGATTCGTCACGACCCACGGCAATCTCGAGCGGACTGCCCGGCTCGGTGAAGCGCAGTGCATTGCCCATCAGATTGGTAATCACCTGGCGAATCTTGTTTTCTTCGGCGGTGATAACAAGTGCCGTGGGCGGGTCTTCTGAGTCGATAGCGTGGACGGTGACCTCGCGGTCCGGATCGAACGCACGGGCATCGAGCGCGGCATCAGCGGCGAGAACGGTGAGATCTATGTCGGCGAGTTCCAGCGGCCGCGCTTCGTCGAGTCGAGCCAAGGCCAGGAGGTCGTCGACGAGGATGCCCATGCGGATTGCCTCGCGCTCGATGCGGTCCATCGCCTGTGCAACGTCTTTCTTAGTCTTCAGAGCTCCCATGCGATATAGCTCGGCATATCCGCGCACTGACACGAGCGGAGTGCGGAGTTCGTGGCTGGCATCGCCAACAAACCGGCGCATGTGGTCGATCGTGCGCGCGCGGTCGGCGAAGGCGCGGTCGATGCGCCCCAGCATGGTGTTGAGCGCACGCGTCACGCGGCCCACCTCCGTGTTGGGTGTCGACCACGGCAAGCGCTGACTAAAGTCGCCGTCGGCGATGGCGGCGGCAGTTTTCTCCACGCGACGGAGTGGGCTAAAGGTGGTGGTCACGAGAAGT